>JAUNBM010000013.1 GCA_030527115.1 Clostridia bacterium | reverse complement strand
CCGCCGAATCCGGCAGCGGCAAGCAGTTTTTTCAGTTCGCATACGTCCTCGCCGCGAACGCCGAATTTGAGCAGTCGTGTAAAAACATACCCGTTGCTGTCCTGCGCAGGCTTATCCTCAGCAGGCGCTTCAGTCCCTTGCAGTTCAGCGACTTCGGCTTCCGTCCAATACGGCGGCCTGCCGTAAACATTCCAGCCCTTCAGAGCGGATTTCGTAACACCGTAATCGCGCCCCTTCGCCTCAATGATATTGAGCTCATTGTCGGCAACGTACCCGATATGAGTCGCTCTGCCGCTGCTGTTGGTCTTAAACACAAAGTCCCCGATACGGAGATCTGCCTTGGCGATTTTCTTACACTTGCCCATGATGCCGTTGGCGTTTATGTCGAACTTAATCAGCCCATTTTCCAACAGGAAGTACACGCCCAAGCCGGAGCAGTCAAAGGCGCGGAGGATGTCCCCGTACCCTGCTTCCACCTGCTTTTTCCAATACTTTATGGCGCGGTTGGCGTTGGCCGTGCTGGTTTCGCGGCGCTTTATCCACGCTTCGGTGACCGCCGCCCCCTGCTGACCCTGTGCGCCCCAGACATAGATGCTGTGGTTGCTTACCTGCTCGTGAAGATAGGCAATAAATTTATTCAGATGTGCCATTGCCGCCGTCCTCCTTCTCGTCCGTCTTTTCTGCGCGGTTGTGAAGCTGCTCCAATACGCTCTTTAGCTTTGCCGGAATGGGCAACCCCAAGTGACCGGCGTTTTCGAGAATGGACAAGCCCTCGTTGGCGCAGTAGAAGAAGATAACGGAGGTACGAAGCACATCGCCGCCGCCAAGCACCTGCGCATCCAGCGTGTGTCCAATGCCTACCATCACGAAGATGAGTATCTTGCGGAATATGCCCTTGAAGCCCACTGCGCTGGAGAGCTTCTTATCCACGATGGCGCACATTACGCCGGTTAGGTAATCTACGGCTGTAAAAGCGATGAGCGCATAGAAGAACCCATCGCATCCGCCGAGGAAGTACCCAAGCCCCGCTCCGATTCCCGCAAATGCCGCTCGGAGCCAGTTCCAAATTGTGTTCATTTTGTTTTCCTCCCGTTTGGTTGATTTTTCTTTCGTCTCCCGCTATACTGGTGGGGCGAAAGGAAGTGGTGAAAATGGTTCGATTCATCTCAAAAGAGAAAATGAGCAAGAAAGCGCGCAAAGCGCAAAACGACCTCCGGCGTCAGACTTGGGATATTCGCCCGGTGACACGCAAGGTCGAAAGCAAAAAAGCATATAACAGGAAAAAGTCCCTTGACCGTTTCGATGATTACGGCAGGGACTTTTTCAATGCCGCTGTTTAGGCGGTTCGCTTCCAAAAGTAGCAGGTGATATAGGGCTGCAGGTTGCTGTGCGCCGCGCCGCTGCCGGTATTCCCGGCAGAGCCGGAGAATGAAGCGGAGTGGGTATGGGAACTGCCTGCGCCCGTTGTCTGACCGTTGGTGGAGCCGTTGTTAGTCATGTAGTAGTAAGACGAGCCCGACCCGCTTCCGACCTTGTAAGCGCCCGTTGAACCCCTGTGGGTATGGGACGCTTCGTTTCCAATCGAAACCGACCCGCTCACCGTGTGTCCATGTGCGGGAAGCTGCGCCGTAGTCAGCGCAACGGTATTTGCGCCGCCCGTCTTTTCGATGGTATTGAAGTTGCTGTCCGAGGTATTGACTCCAACGGGAACGCGCCCGGAACCCCACTGCACCCATGTGCCGCCGAGAAATGTGGCGGCTCCCGCCGTGGAGGTGGTCATGCGAATGGAGCCTATCGGGAATATCACATCGAGCAGCCATGCCAGCGAAGCGAAGGTCACGTCGCCATCGAACTGAACGTCCTCGTGGAACTGCGATTGCCAGCCGACCTCAAACTTGTTCGCTTCACACACTTTGCCTATCGCCATGCCCAGCCCGTTATTGCGGATGGACAGAATGGTTTCGGCAGTTGAGATGTCGGCATAGGTATAGGTGGTCGAGAAATCATCGGCTGCGCCTATCCTAACGTCATAAGCGGACTGATTCGACAGATTGCCGCCCACGATAAATGTTCCGCTGACGGAATAGCCGCTGGTTCCGAGTGTCGTTACCGTGTAGGAGCTTGCGGTCTTTAGCTTATGTCCCACGGTAAAAGCCGCGCTGTTGAGATTATTCAGGCTCGTTATCTGGCCTGTGAGCGTCACCGACATATACGCACCCGTATGGCTTGCCGCTCCGCGACTGTCACAGCGATAGATGGACACATTGGAAAGCCGGGGCGCAGAATACGCAAGCACCGCATAGCTTATCGTGTAGGTTGCGGTTCGGTTTCGGCTGTCCTTCACGACCACGCGCATGGTCTGATTGCCTGAGCTTTGAAGCTCGGATGTGGTGAACGAGTTTGTCGTATAGGTGCTGCCGTTGACCGTAGTCGTTACAGATGATATGGTCGAACCGTAAGCGCCGCTCGGCGTGAGAGTGACGGCCAGCTTGGAGCTTCCCTGTATGTACGCCCCGTATTTGGAAGCGATGCCGCTTATCGCATCCGCTATCGAATAGGACAGCGTGGGTACAACGCTTGCCGGGATAGCTGCCGATATGGATACAGCCGCCGTTCCCAGAAGCGTACTGCCGGAATAGGTGTCGCAATAGAGCGTACCTCCAACCGACGTTGCGTTGGGCGCAGCGTTTGCTTCTGCCAGCGAAGGCGTCCACGTTATCGAGGTAGCACTGGTAAGCGATGCAATCGTAGTCTGCGCCCGGCTTCCGAACTGCGCTCTGAACGTATGCCGAAACGAGGAGGACGCCGGAGAGATGGAAATAGTCGCCGCGCTGCCCAGCGTTATGCTGCTCACCGATGGCACCGTGCTTCGGGGTATCGTCGGAAGCTGGATCGTAATTGACCCGCTTGCCGTGCCGAAGGAGGAGGCAATGGAAAAATCGCCGTTGAAGGACAGCGTAAACTGCCTTGTGCCATCCGAATTGTGCGCTATGGTGAACTCCCCGTATGCTGCGGCGCGGGTTGAAGCGTTGTCGGTCAGTACCGTTAAATACTTCTTATCTTCTGCGTTGGCATAAGCCGTTTCATACTGCGTGGTGAAGTCGGACGGCGTGGGAATATTCGAGGTAGCAAAGCCGCGATTGGCGCGTTCGTACACGAGCGTACCTGCGGCGTATATCTTGAACATCCCGCGGGAATCGCCCGAATGGTTGTTCCAGTATGTCCAATACTTCGAAGTGTTCTGCGCCGCAGCAATATAGGCGTACAGCCGGATAGTGCTTGTATTGTTCGGGATGGACTGCGATATGACCCGGTACTCCACCCAGCAGGCGACCTTTGAGTTCGCCGTGCCGGACAGCGTGCCGTTCACAACCGTATATCCACTGTTGATTGCGCCGTTTATCCAGTTTGCCATATCATGCCTCCATCAGTTTAAAGTTCAGGTTGTCCGACTCCGGCACCCATGCAAACGGCCCGATACGCATGGAAGTCAGTATCTGCACATCGTTCACATACAGCTTACCTGCCGAAAAGTACGCCATCGCATTTTCGGGAGAAACCGTGTCCTCCCCGCCGGTAAAGAAATAAAGCACATCGTTTTCCAGCTTCAGCTTGATTGCAGAGCTGCTCTCACCGATGACAATGCCGGACGATATGAGCCGTATAAAGCTCTGTATCGTTTCAAACTGCTGCGACACAGACCCGTTCATAGAGGAAATCTCGCTGATCGTTTCGGTGAAGTTCGCTTCAATCGTACCCGCCATAATGGACAGCGTAGTCTGCACAGAGCTTTGAAAGGCGTTAAAATCCGACGTTCGGACATACTCCTCCAGTGCAGACAGGATTATCTGCTGTGCCGATTGCAGGATGGAGGTGTTGTTCGTTATCTGCTGCGTCACCAGCGCCGACACCGTCTGATTGGTAACATAGTCGGCCTCAATGCTCTCAATCCTGTCGAGGGCGGAAGCGTTTTGCGCTGCGTTATCGCCAACAAGGGAGGGGCGGGTATCTCCCAGCGTGACGCTGGTGCTTGCCGGATTGTTGAGCGGTATCTCCATGCCCGACAGCACAAACTCGCTCTCAGGGCAGACCTCCCCGCAGGCAACGATGATGCGGTCGAGAAAAGAGAAGGCTTCCACATCGGCGTCTACGTCGTGGAGGTCGACCGCCGTAAGCGTAATACTCTCCTTGAGCCGGACGCCTGTGCCGGAAAGCCACGCTCGTCCGCGCTGCATGAGATAGGTGGCGTTCTTTTCATCCTCAAATGTGGTGAGTTCCACGGGCGCAAAGATTACGCCGAAAAGCGCAGCGTTCTCCTCATCGATGAGGTAATCAATGCCGCCGTTGGCGTCGGCAATCGTCAGCCGTTCGTCGCTCTCCATATTCTCGTCAATCTCATTGAGCGTTGCGCCGAGGGGAATGCAGGCCGTATAGGTTTCGTCCGCATTGCGGGTAACTGCAAGGCTGGCGAGGTTTTCCCCAAAGTCTATCCGCTGGGTCGCAGTATCGGGCGGTTCGGCAAGATAACTCAATACCGGCTGCTCGTTATCGTCAAAGGAGAGTACGAGATAGCCGCCATAAACATCCACCAGCTGCGCTTTCAGAGCCGCCCATACCGATTGATAGTCCTCGGAGGAGATGGCAAGCGGGTTCTCAGTCGATACTGTAACTGTTCCAATTCCGAGGCGCTGCTCCTCATTGACCTGCTCGTTATGGGTCGCAAGCAGCAACGAAAAGAAGCCTGCCACCGTTCCCTCATAGGAAAACGGTCGAAAAACGCTGTCCAGCAGGAAGGCGAGCGCACCCTCCGCCACATACGTTCGCCGGTGGTTCAGCCCTGCACCGTCCTCGATTATCCGTCCAAGGAATATGAGCGCACCGTCCCGGTAGACCTTGATTCGGCTTTTGAGCCGCATAACCGAGCCGCTGCCGGGGTTCGTCACGGGAACGGCAAACGACAGCCGCGCCGGTTCATTTTTCGTGAGCGACAGCACAGGGTCGGTCAGCACATAGTCAGGCAGGCGCGGGTCGTATAGCAGCGTTGCATCGCAATAGACCGTGTACATCAAAGCGCCCCCTCTCTATATGAAAAATCGACCTTCCCGGTCGTTATGACCTGCACGGATTTCGCTCCGGCTTCCAACAGAAGCGCCGGGATGAAATGCGTTCCGGCAGCGATAACCGTAGTGGTCGGTGTGCCGCCGCATTTGTAGGTGAGCGTGGCTTCGGCAGTTGCCGTCACCTCCGGCACAACGGGCATATTGAGGTTATTGAGGATAACCGTGCCGCTGCCGGTCTGCGTTACCGTTGTTATCGTCCGCTTATACTTGTACGGCTCCGCAACGACGTTCACGGTAATCGTGCAGTAGCCGTCGTGCTTTTCCAAGCCGTCCACGCTCACGCGCCCAACATAGCAGAAACTCGTGTCGCGGTCGAATACAAGCTCCAGCCGCCTGCCGTGAACCGCATTGACGAAATCCGAAACGCGCTGCTCATACGGAGCTACGGCATACAGCGTGAGGGGAATGGCTCTGTCGGAATACCGAATGCAGCCAAACCCCTCGGTGAGATCGAGCGTTCCATCTCTGCCGGGTATCTCAACATAGCTCGTCTGTACGGCCGGCATGGGGATGAAATAGGGAGCGGTTATAAAGCCATAGTCTGCCTTCGTGCTTTTACTGCCAAACAGGATATAACTCATAGAAAACGCTCCTTTCTGCGCCGCATCGTGCCAAGCGCATCATCCATTGCTGGCGCAAGCCAGCCGACCACTGCGCCCGTATCCGCCACCAGTTTGTAGTTGCTCATCTGCGGCAGATATCTTTCGAGCAAGGCGATAACTGCCGCCAGCCCACCTGCGCTGCCGCTGATGCTGCCCGTGCCGCTGACCGAGAAATCAGTCGATAAGCCCGACTGCATTTCATCGGCAAGCCCGCGCATCACGCCGTTTATATCGTTGCTCATGGCTTCGGCGGCTTTTACCGCTTCATCGCCGTTGCTTTCAATGGACCCGGCAAGTCCCTTGACCATCATCTCGCCGATCCAGCCCATCTCCTTAGAGGGCGAACGAATGCCGAAGAAGTCGCAGATGCCGTCCCAAATGCTGGAAATCCAGCCCGACACCTTGTTCCACAGCCAAGACGCCAGGCTCTTGATGCCTTCCCACAGCCCCTTGACGATGTTGCCGCCGATCTCCACGATTTTGTACATAAGGCTGCCGAAGGCTTCCACAATGCCCGCTATTATCTGCGGCACCGCCTTTACGATTTCCACAATAATGGTCGGCAGATTCTCGATGAGGGCGATGAACAATTCAACACCCGCCATGATGATCTTGTCGATGTTGCCGATCAGGGCGTCCACGATGCCGGAGATTATCTGAGGTATCGCCTTCACGATGGTCGTGATAATCTGGGGCAGTGCGCGGACAAGAGCGATGAGCAAATCGATTCCCGCCTGAATAATCAGCGGAATAGCGTCGATGACCGCCGTGATTATCCCATCGATGATGAGAGGGATTGCTTCCACAATAGCGGTTATGATGTCGGGCAAAGCGGCAACCAGCGAAGTAAGAAGCTGAATTCCTGCGTCGATGATTTGGGGAATAGCCCCCAGTATGAAATCGACTATGGACAGTATCAGCGCCGGGAGAGCCTCAATCAGCACGGGAATGGCGTCAAGTATGCCCTGCGCCAAGCCCATAACCAATTGCAGCGCAGCGTCCAGCAGAAGCGGCAGATTGTCGATGAGCGTTTGAACAAGCGTTGTGATTGCCTGCACCGCTGCCGGAATCAAGCGAGGAAGCGCACCGGCGATTCCCTTCACCAGCGCAGTGACCGCCTTTGCTGCCGCATCCACAATGAGGGGAAGCGCGCCGATAAGCCCCTCCACGAGCGCGAGAACAAGCTGAACTGCGCCCGTTGAAATCTGCGGCAAGGACGCAACCAGCCCCTCCAGTATCGAGAATACGATTTGGCTTGCGGAATCAACGATTTGCGGGAGGTTGTCCACGATAGCCGCGCCAAGAGAGCCGATGATTTCACCGATTACCTCCAGCAGTTCAGGCACATATTCCATGACCTTTGACAGCGCTTTAGGCAGAATATCTCCGATAACATCGGAAATTTTGCTGATATCACCGTTGGCTGCCAATATGCCGTTAGTGAACTCGCCGAGCAAGTCAACGCCCTCCCCGGCGAGGTCGGTCAGTACGGGAAGCAGCACCGTCCCCAGTGCATTCTTCGCTGCTGTGGTGCCCACCGAAAGATACTGAAGCTGGTCATCCAATGCGCCGTAGGCGCCCAGCATATCTTCGCTTATGACATACCCGGCTTTTCGGGCGGCTTCGCCAAGCTCGTCCATGCGCTTTGAACCCGCTTCGATGAGCGGATTGAGTTCCTGCGCGGACTTGCCCAGTATCTGCATGGCGAGGGCGTCGCGCTCGGTTTCATTCTCCATCTTGCCGAGTGCGTCAATAACCTCCCAATAAACGGCGTCGCTGTCACGCAGGGTGCCGTCAGCATTGAGTACGGAAACACCCAGGCGGTCGTAGGCGTCCACTGACAGCTTAGTGCCGTCCTGCACAGCCTTCATGGATTTTATCTGCTTTGCCATGCTCTTCGTTAGCGTTTCGGTCGAAACGTCGACAAGCTCGGCAGCGTACATATACTCCTGCAGCTTGTCCGTGGCTATGCCCGTTTGGGTGGCTGTGGTCAGCACACCATCGGCATACGCAGCGCCTTCGACCGTCATATCAACGAGCGCCTTGCCTGCAGCTATGGCGGCGGCGGACACGGCGGCAAAGGCGGCAGCCATCGCAGCGGCAGCGGCTTTGCAAACCGAGCCGAGTTTGTCGAATCTGCCGCCTGCATCGTCGCTCTTTTTGCCCGCTTCCTCGACCTCGTCGCCCATGTCGTCCGCTTCCTTTGCGGCGGCGTCCATGCCATCGGCGGCAGCCTTTAACGCATCCTCATTCTGACCCAGCTCACGCTCCATGCCGTTGAGGGCGGCTTCCGCATTATTCAGCTGTATCTGCCAAGCCTGTGTCCGGCGGTCGTTCTCGCCAAAGGAGGCGGCAGCGTTTTCAAGCGCAGAGCGGAGGGTTTCAATCTTGCCTTTCTGCGCTTCGATTTCTTTATTTAAAACCTGATTGCGGGCGGAAAGCGCCTGTACAGAGTTGTCGTTCTTATCGAACTGGGAGGTAACCAGCTTCATTTCACTGCCCAGCACTTTGAACGACTGGTTGATCTCCGACAGTGCCTTCTTGAATTCCTTTTCGCCCTCAAGTCCGATTTTCAACCCGAAATCATCTGCCATATCGCTTCACCTCCTCATTGGCAATTGCTCAATATCCGTCCGGGATAATATCGTCTATGTAGACCGTGCGCTTGGGACGCGCCATGCCGTTGTACTGCTTATGGCACTCCCACAAATCCAGCAGCAAACCAAAGGGCGTCAGCCATACTTCATCCATAGTCAGATGAAGCAGGCTGACGCCGTAATAAAGAAGCCGGGTGAACAGTTCCTCGTCTGTTACCCGCCTGGTGCGTTTTTTGGGTCTGCTTCGCTTTCGATATTGCGCTTAGTGCCTCTGTACAGGGCTTCCATGATCGCCGCCTTATATCCGGCAAGGTCAAACGGGGTAGTGAGGAGTTCCACCTCGTCCTCTGTGAGCAGTTCCTTCGCATCATCCTTGTTTTTGAGGTTGTGGACGAGGATGCTCTGATTGGCCAGCAGGGTGATCAGCCACACGATCTCACCAATCGCCATTTCAAAGTTCTCGGACTTTAGCAGCTTATCGCCAAGGTTTTCCAAGCCGCCATAGCGACCCGCGATTTCCTTTGTTGCCCTTGTGGTCAAAAGCAGGGTGTGCTGCTCACCGCCAATCGTAATGTTTGCTGTGCGTTCGCTATCCATTCCAGACCTCCTTAAGGATTAACGGCGAAAACGGGTTCATACACCTGCGTGTACCAACCTGTGATGGTCGAAGCGGCAACATCGGCATCGCCCTCCGTGACCTCCGCTTTCCAGGGATGCCTGCCGTTGCCGTCCGGCTTATTTCGGCGCAGGATAGTGCCTTCGATTGTGGGCGTGGAAAACGTGATGCTGTCGCCCTTGGTGGCAAGGTTCGTGGCGGGTACGCCGAACTTCACTCGGTACAGCCAATAATACTTGTACTTGCCGTTGGACTTCTTTGCGCGGAAGCCAATCGCCACGGGATCGCCACCGTCCTCGCTGCCGGAGATGACGACATGGTTATCGTCGATGGTTGCCCCGGTCAAGTCGGAAGCGACCGATGCGCCGATGTCATCGACGCCAAGGGAGAGGGTTCCGCTTTTGAACTCCTTAACGATCTCCGCAGCGCCATCGTCCGCATACAGCGTTGCCTCGGCAAGCTCCACGGACAAGTCGGCGGAGATGGCTTTTGCCAACTGAACGGGCGTGGCATACGTTTCATCCCCGTTCGCCCCCTCGGTTATTTTTGAGTAGTACAGTCTGTCAAGACCAATCGTTGCCATAAGTTATTCCTCCATTTCATAGTGTTTGGACACGTCTACCACATAATGGTGGTAGCCCGTATCCGTTTCGTAGCCGACATAGCGCCGGTCGGTTATCGTAAAGCCGCCGCCAAGCATCGCTCGAACAACAGCGTTTTTGTCCGCCGTGTAGCTGCCCTTGGCATACAGCGAAATGCGCGCTTCCTGCACATCGAAGCCAGGAGCGTTGTCCGCATACAGTTCAAAAGTGTCTGCAAGCGGCACGATAACGAGGTATTTATCGGGCGCAGCTTCGGTGTATGCGCCGGTTTCCATTGGCAGGCCGAGCGGTGCCAGCGTTGATTGAATGTCCGAAAGAATGCTCATATTCCATCGACCTCCTGTTGAAATCTGCGCTTCATGGCTTCGATGCATTCAGCCCGCGATGCGCTTTTTGCGGGCTTTAGGAACGGCCGCGCCGGTTGCCCGCTTTTGCCGTACTCCAGCATATTTGCAAGCTGGGCGTTGGTAACGCCGCCGGAATGCGGCTCGGAAAAGCCAACCTTGATGTTGTGATTGCCGTCCCTGTCTACCTTGACGGGCGACAACCCAACCGCACCCTCAAGTTCACCCGTGCTTCGGGAGTCGTACTTTGTACCCTTGCCCACAACGGATGAGAGCCGGCTCTTGACCTTTGCAAGCACGACCTCACCGCCCGCTTCAAGTACGCGCTCCGCAACCTCATCGGTTCGATTGCCAAGCTGCGAAAGACGTTCCAAATAGTCGTCCGGCATACGAATATCCGCCTTAGCCATCGTCCTCACAACCTCCATATCATTCGTTTCCGTGCACGCACGAAAAGCTCATTCATTACGGTGTTCGTCCTCTCCCCATAAAGCAAGTTCTGCTTTATGGGGTCCCCTTTGTTGCCACCACCTTCTTCGCAAGAACTTCTATGTACATTCCACGCCCTTTGACATCCTCCACGGAGGTGATCTCAAAGCGCCCTCCATCACAAACGATAAAGTGCGCTGTGGTTACGGTTACGCCCGGTATGCAACGAAAGCGGAACAGGTCGGTCGCTTCGGAAAAGGCGGCGAGGTTCGACCATTTCTGTGTCCCGTGCCGGCCTTCCCTGTACGCACGGACTGACGCCAGAATTTCCTCGGAATCCACCGAGAAACCTTCGCTGTCCTTGACCTTAGTCACCGCTATGATGTCGATAAAGGCGTTCATCTTTCCAAAGCTCATACTTTCCACCGCCTATCCAAGCGCAGAAGCAGGTTGACCGTATTCCATACCTGTTGCGCCGCCTGCGGGTTATCCGCAAAAAAGCCGCCTGTGCTGCCGTCCCGCGATTCATAGAAATGGGACGACAGCATGATGACGGCCTGTTCGGTAGTAGGCGGCATGGGGTTAGCTTCGTAATACCCCTCCGCCAAATGCTGATAGCTCTCGGCATACGACACGGCGGCGAGGATGTACGATAAAATAAGCGCGTCATCCGCGCTATGCTCAACGATCAGATTCGCTTTTACCTTTCTAAGCAGTTCATTCATACACCCTCACCGCCTTTTGTCAGGAAGCCTTCTGCACAAGCACCTTGATGGCTTCGGGCAGAATGAGCTTGCCGTCTACGCGCTGGGAGCCGAGGAATCCAACCTGGCCGTTTGCGGCGTACAGTTCGCCAAGGCGCTTGAAGGAGCGGCCCTGCCTGTCAGCGATCCAGTAATAGCCGAAATCACCGAACGCCACAGTCTTTGCAGAAGCCGCGATGGTGGGCATATATGCAGAAGTCTTAACGGGTCTGCCCAGGATGGTATCGGGAGTCCCCGCCACAAGCGAAGGCTGCCACAGATATTGACCCTGTGCGTCCTTGAGCTTGCGAACCGCCTTTACGGTGGCATCGTTGAGCAGCCACACGGCATTTTTGCGGTAAGGACTGTTGAGCGAATAGAACAGGTCGATAAGCTCATCAGCGGTTATTGCGGTAGCCGAAGCCGCCGTAATGCCCGTCTGCGCCCCGCCCGTTGCGGCGAGAATGCCCGTGGGCTTGCCGGAACCGTCGCCCGTGAAGAACGCTTCCTCTTCCTTAGCTCCGATGCGGCGGCCAAACTCGCGGGAGATGTAGCCTTCAAGGTCGAATACGCTGTCGTTCAACAGTTCCTCGGAAACCTTGATCATCGTGCCGAGCTTATATGCGCCGATGGATATCTGACCGAAGGAGTCATCGCTCTCGGTAAATGCACCCTCCTCGTCGATCCACGACGCCGTCCCCTTGGACGCAACAACGGGAATCTTGCGGTCGCCGCTGGAGGTCTGAATCACCTTGGCAAGCTGACGGAAGATGTTCTCCTCCTCCAATGCTTCCACAAGGGTGCGTTCAAACTCATCGGGAACGAGGTAGCCGCCCTCGGAGTCGGTGCCGACTTGAAGCGCGTTCACCACTTCGGGCATTGCCGCCTTGGAACGCATGAGGTTCCAGAACGACTGCTTATAAGTATCGGATGCACGGCCTGCCTTTTCGGGCTGCTCCCGCGCCGCATTGGGTCTGCCGGTGATGGGCTTGCCTACCGGCTTACTGAGTTCGGCGTCCAGCGCCTCCTGCCGCTCCAGTCGTTCGATTTCCTTGCCGAGATCGCTGATGTCCTTTTCCATGCGGGTGTAGGTGGCGTCATCCTCGGCGGTCAGCGTACCCTTTTCGGTACGATGCGAGTCAAGAAAGCCCTTTGCGGCTTCCCATGCCTTTGCGCGCTTTTCGCGCAGTTCAAGAATAGTCATTTTGATTTCCTCCTCAATAATGTTTCATAATGTTGAGCCGCTCATATAGAGCGTCTACGCTGCGCCCGGTCGCTTCGGGCTTTTCGGGTTCTGTGGGTTTGCCGGAGCGGGTCAGCTTGTTCAAAAGCGAGTTGGTAACAGCCCTGCGTGAAAAAGAAAAAGCCGCAAACTCATCTGCGACTTTCTTTTCGTCTTTCAAGACATCGTCTGCAAATCCAAGCTCAATGGCTTTGTTCGCATTCATCCATGTTTCGGCGTCCATCAGGTGAGAGAGCTTGGCTCTCGACTGCCCGGTCTTTAGGTGGTAGGCGTTGATGATGCTTTCCTTGACCTCGGACAGCATAGCGATTGCCTTTTGCATCTCCTCGCTGTCACCGATGGCAAGGGTCATGGGGTTGTGAATCATCATCAGCGCCGTAGGCACCATAAGGACTTCGGTGCCTGCCATAGCGATGACGGATGCAGCCGAGGCCGCCACTCCGTCGATTTTGACGGTGATCTTTCCCTTATAGTCCATGAGCATCCCGTAGATCTGACTTGCAGCCACGCAGTCGCCGCCCGGACTGTTGATCCAAATGGTAACGGGCCCGCTGCCGCTCATGAGTTCTTCTTTAAAGAGAGCAGGGGTGACGTCATCCTCAAACCACGTTTCTTCCGCAATTGTGCCGTACAGTTCGAGTACGCGCTCGGCTTCAGGTTCTTCGCTTGCGTTTTTCCACCGCCAGAACTTCTTCGCTGTCGGTTTCTGTATTCGCATTTTCGGTTTCCTCCTTTCCGATGGCTTTGTTTGTATCTGCAAAAGCTCCCGCATTTTTCATCGGGAGCATATTGCCGTTAATGAGGTAGAGGTCGCCGCCGTCCTCTGTGGGGATGCGGTCAAGGTTCTCCAACTCGCGGATGTCGTTTGCGGACATCCAGCCGTTCTGCCGCGCAATTGCATAGCCGTTCATGCGGCTTTGGTAATCGCCGCGAAGCAGCCCCTCCAAATTGAACTTGGTAAAGTACGCCAGCTTATCGTCCTGCGAGAGCAGGGAGCGCATGATGCTTTGCTCCCAGCGCACCACCCACGGGTCGAGTGTGTATTTCACAAACTCCAGCGATTGCTGCTCGATGTTGGAAAAGCTCGACTTTTCAAGGTCGCCAACCATGTGCGGCGGCACCCGGAAAATGCGGGCGATTTCGTTTATCTGAAACTTTCGGGTCTCAAGAAACTGCGCCTGTTCGGGTGAAATCCCGATGGGCGTGTACTTCATGCCCTCTTCCAGCACGGCGATCTTGTTTGCATTGCCGCTGCCGCCGAACGTGGTCTGCCAGCTTTCTCGCACTCGCGCCGGGTCTTTGATGGTGCCGGGGTGTTCCAGCACGCCGCCCGGAGCCGCACCGTTGGCGAAGAACTTGGCTCCATACTCTTCGCAGGCCATTGCCGTGCCTATCGCATTTTTTGCCATAGCGATGGGCGAATAGCCCACAAGCCCGTCAAAGCCTAAGCCAGGGATGTGCAGCACATCCGAGGGGCGTAGGGTGACCGTGGAGCCTTTCATGGTCGGCGCTTCATCGCTGGAGCGTGTATAGCTGTAATAAAGCTGACCTGCCGAGTCCCTGTCCACGCTCATGCGGTTGGGCATAAGCGGATACAGTCCGATGACCTCGCCCTTACCGTTTCGGATGATTTGTGCGTAGGCGTTGCCCCACAGCAAAAGATGCGTCATTAGGGTTTCGCGGAACACGAATGAACTCATTTCGGGGTTTGGCTCATCGTGAAGCAGCCGATACAGCGGGTGGTCGATGGCTTTTTCTTTTCCACCATCGTTGGTGTACCTATACAAATGAAGCGGCAGCCCAGCCACCGCCTCCGCAAGTATCCTCACGCATGAGTACACTGCCGTCATCTGCATAGCGGACATCTCGTTCACGTTCTTGCCGGAAGTAGAACCTCCGAAAAAGAAGCTGTAACTGCTGCCCGCCGTTCTGTTTTGAGGCTTATCCCGTGAACGGAATATGCCGGAAAAGATACCCATAGGCGTATGCCTCCTTTAAAACTGATATAAGAAAAGCGCCTACCTTTCGATAGACGCTTGCGCTTGTCTGCAATATATTGTGCTTTATTGCCAATCAGAAGATTACGCGGAAAGCAGCCACTCAATCACATTCCATGACTGAATGCCGTCATAGGAGGTATCCAGTCCCGTGTCGAGCGAAAGCACGAGTTTTTTGTAATTGTCGCGTATCTTTTGCAGCGGGGCAAGTTCACGCCTGCGAACGTCCTCGCTCGTCATGGACTCAGTCACCTGAATATACAGCTTTTCGTTTGCGTTGGTGGCAATGAAATCCACCTCGGCATTGTCAATCTTGCCGATTGCAACGTCGTAGCCACGGCGCAGCAGTTCAAAATAAACGACATTCTCCAGCGCATGGCCGCTGTCCCTGTTGCGAAAGCCCAGCAGATAATTGCGAAGCCCGATATCCACGATGTAGTATTTGCCGAGGGTACGCAAATATTCCTTGCCCTTAATATCGAAACGCTTGATATCATAGAAGAAATAGCTTTCCAAAAGGGCGTTCACATAGGCTTGCACTGTATGTGCGCTGGGGGCGCCTTTTCGTTTTCCGTCCTCAAGCAGACCCTCGTTCACAAGAGTGTTCCCGATGGAGGCAATGGAAACGCTGCTGCCGATATTGTCCGCAAGAAACAGGATGATTTTCCTAAGCAGCACAGGATCGGTGATTCTCTGCTGCCCTCTGCGTTTTTCCCGCTCTAAAATATCGCGGATAACCACGGTGGAATAGATGCCGTCTAAAAGGATCATCGCTTTTTCCTGATCCAAACCTATGTCGGCAATCCCCGGCATTCCCCCGAAGCGGAGATAGGCTTCAAAGGCTTCTCTCAGCTCATAGCGTTCGCCGCTCTTGTCATAAATCTGCTTTCTCACGCTGCCCAAGGCGCTCTGCGTTTGCCGTATCTCGAAGTCGTGGAAATAGAGAAATTCACAAAATGACAGCGGGAGCATCTTTATTTCAACGCATCTTCCGGACAGATAGGTGGAGTATTCCGACGAGAGCAGATAAGCGTTGGAACCAGTGATATATATATCGCAGTTAAAATCGACACGGAAGGAGTTTACTGCGTCCTCCCAAGCGTCGATCCTTTGCAGCTCGTCGAAGAACAGGTACATACGCTTTTGAGGGATGACGCGCTGCTTAACATAGTCGTAGAGCATATCGGAGGTCATGCCCTTAAAGGCGTGAGACTCAAAATTCATCTCTACGATTTGCTCCTCAGAAATACCTCTTTCCCTTAAATGCTGTACCATGAGCTTCAGCAGGCTGGATTTCCCGCAGCGGCGGATGCCGGTTATCACCTTGACAGGCTCTGTATCCTGAAAAGCAATCAGCTTATTCAAATACCGATCCCTCTTTTTCAGTTCATGCGCATCAATCATCGTCCGCACCTCCTTGCCCCACAACAATAGCAGAAACTCTTGAAAAAGTCAAGTGTTTGCAGTAAAGTGCATGAACTTTTCAATAATCTACATTTTTTGCAGTTAATTTAGATAAAACCGAGAAGCAAACCAAACGCTTGCTTGGGAAAGCAGGCGACCAAGCGGCAAAAGTGTCGGCCTAATTGCTTCTCCTGCGTCTTATCGAATGGCGGTGTACAGACAGCTTGTTTTTAAGCAAGGGGTTTGAATGTCCAGAAACCTGCCTATACCCTCCGCTCTGTTGCCGCGGTGCATACCGATGCACAGCGTATCGTGTATCCTGCTGAGAATGCGCCCGTCTGCAACCAGCCGGAACTGGAAAAGCAGCGGTGCTTTTAGACCACTGCCGCCCAGCCCGATGAACCCCATATCGTTCCATCCAAGCGCCTTGTCCGTTGGCTTGAGCAGAGGCAGCAAGAAACTGCCGATGGAAAGCTCATAAAAGCCGTTTTGCAGATTCTCCTCGTTCAGCGGGAACTCTGTTTGAAGATAGCCGTTGTTAGGCATCCAGTCAGGCACGGGCGGATACAGAAGCGTGTCCGCCGTATTGGTGCAGGCATAGGGTGTCTGGGCGATCAAGCCGTAGCCGAACCGAGCCATATTCTCCCCCTGTTCAGACCAGTTTGCCGGGTGCACCCAGCTGTACCTGCGCGATTTTCGGCGCAAACAGCGGTACAGATGCAGGGAAACCCCGCCGGGAAACGTGCTTGCATCGTCAAAGCAGATTCGTACAAGCGTACCCTGCGCCGTCTGTCCGTGCGGATTCTTTTGCAGCCGGACTGCGTAGGACTTTGGAAGCTCGGAAACCGTCTGCCGAAGCTGTTCATATACCGGCAGAGCGGGATCAACGCTTGGATCATCGGAAGGGTCTGCGCCGGGCAGCGTCTTTCCAAGGGAACACATCACCGCAGGAAGCACAAGCTCATTGCCGCGCCTCCCTTGCAAGCCAACGCGCACATTCCGATGCGGCAGAGCCAGCACCTCGTGCGGAATGGCGCAGGTGTTTTCCGTCAGCCAATGCTCTTGCAAAACATCAACGGTTGTTATGCCGTTGGTGAACACGGCCGTTATCGCCAGCCCCGTCCACTCCGCCGACAGATTGAAGCGCACCGTGACTGCGTTGACCATGCCTGCGGTCAGCGTTTCCAGATTGGCCGCTGTAGTTTCCGCTTTGCGGACATATATGTCAATCATTTGCATACCTCCTGTTGCGCTAAATAAATAGAATGCCGCGGTCATCATATACCGAAGCACTTGTATCGTTGCCACATCGTATAGCGCGGTCAAGCGCCATGATGGTGGCAACTGCGCCGTCTATCTTCTCCGTGGACTTCTCTTTGTCGGGCTTGATGTTTCCGGCCGGGTCGGTGCGAATGAAAATGTTATCCATCATCCAGCGGAGGACGGGATGCCCGCCGTGGGCGATTTTCTCCTCCAGCACCAGCTTCATCAGTTCCTTGGTAGGGGGACTCATATCCTTAAAGCCCTGTCCGAAGGGAACAACGGTGAAGCCCATGCCCTCAAGATTTTGCACCATTTGCACCGCACCCCAGCGGTCGAAGGCGATCTCACGGATATTAAACCGATCCCCAAGCTGCTCGATGAACCGCTCGATAAAGCCGTAATGCACTACGTTGCCCTCTGTGGTTTGAAGGTCGCCTTGGCGCTCCCATGCATCGTATGGCACATGGTCGCGCCGGACACGAAGACCGATGTTCTCTTCCGGCATCCAAAAGAACGGAAGCACGGCATATTTATCATTCTCGTCCAGCGGAGGGAACACCAGCACGAAAGCAGTAATATCCGTAGTGGAGGACAAATCCAGCCCGCCGTAGCAGACGCGCCCCTCAAGGTCGCTGTCGTTCACGGCGAATGCGCACTTATCCCATTTCTCCATCGGCATCCAGCGAACCGCTTGCTTGACCCACTGGTTCAAACGAAGCTGACGGAAGCTGTTCTCCTCGGCAGGGTTCTGCTGCGCCGACTCACAGGCGGCTTTGACCTTATCAATGCCAACCGTTATGCCAAGCGATGGATTCGCTTTTTTCCACACCTTGGGGTCAGTCCAATCGTCCTCCTCATCTGCGCCGTAAATCACAGGGTAGAATGTGGGGTCGGCTTTTCTGCCGGCAAGAATATCCTTTGCCTTCTGGTGCGTTTCATAACAGATGGAGTGGGTGTCGGTTCCCGCCGTAGTTATCAGAAAATACAGCGGTTGCATTCTGGCATCGCCGGAGCCCTTTGTCATAACGTCAAACAGCTTGCGGTTGGGCTGGGTGTGGAGTTCATCGAACACCACGCCATGAATATTGAACCCGTGCTTTGAGTAGGCCTCTGCCGACAGCACTTGGTAGAAGCTGTTGGTAGGCAGGAACACGATGCGCTTTTGCGAAGCGAGTATCTTTACCCGCTTTGAGAGCGCCGGACACATCTTCACCATGTCTGCGGCAACCTCGAACACGATTGATGCCTGCTGACGGTCAGCGGCGCAGCCATACACCTCGGCGCGTTCCTCGCCATCGCCGCAGCATAAAAGGAGCGCAACCGCCGCCGCAAGTTCCGATTTGCCCATCTTCTTGGGTATCTCGATGTAAGCGATGTTGAACTGCCTATACCCATTGGGCTTTAGGATGCCAAACAGGTCGCGGATGATCTGTTCCTGCCAGTCGATCAGTTCAAACGGCTTTCCTGCCCATGTGCCTTTTGTATGGCACAGGCATTCAATGAACCTGACCGCATAATCGGCGGCTTCCTTGCTGTAGCGGGAGTCCTTCGCCATATACGCGGTCGGTATGTACTTTTTCAACTTCCGAATAAGCGGCCGCCTCCTTTCTGCATAAAAAAAGACCGTCCATGCGGTCGAAATACTATCTGTACGAGATACAGCCCTTAAAGGGCCGTTATCCCGGTTGTTCTCAGTAGTTGTCGCTGTGCAGCAGAATCTCCACCGCAAGCTGTGTGTCGGGGTCGATGGGCTTTATATCCCAACCCCGGTCGTAATTGGCGGCAATCACGCCATCACGCTTGAGCATGAGCTTTGAAATTTTGCCGCCATCGATACCGAAGCGGCTGCCTTCTTCGTAAACCTTCATCCAGTAGTGGTAAACGCTGCTGTTGACCCGGAGGCTTCCTTCTTTCCACATGGCTGCGCTCCCCCTTAAAACCGTTCGATTGTGACGTTGCCGTCGCAGTCGAAGAGTACCTTGTAGCGTGTTTCCGTGCCATCGGCTTTCTTGGAGATGAGCCGGATGCCGCCCTCAAAGGCGCTGTAAGCGCGGTCGAACTTTTCTTCCTTGGGAAGCTGGCTTTCTGCCTGCCGCAGTTGTTTATCTGTCATGGCCGCATCCTCCTTATCGCTTGACCAGAAAGGTGTAGGTGACTTCGCCCGCAAGGTCGTTTTTCGCATCGAAGTCAATGACCCTCCAGTCGCCGTAAGCATCGGGCATGGAGTTCAAGCTGCCCTCGTAGTAGACCTTTGTGCCTTCCTTGTCCGTCAGCCGGATGTTGGCGTGACCCCTCAAGAGTCCGTAAAACTTGTTTATCCTCATCATGTTGCTGCCCTCCTTAAATGCCTTTGCCCCAGGCGAAGCCCTTTTCCTGGCGCTTCGCAATCATGTCGGCGCGCAGTTCCATGAACTCCTCGTGGCTGAGACGGTAGGCGCTGTAGGCTTGGCAGATGGCGATGTGCGCCGCTTTCAGGTCGTTTTCGGTTTTGATGCTTGCAACTTGCTTTTTGTAGTTTTTCATGGTTTGTACCCCTTTCGTTTCGGTACTGTATATATCACTCTAAACCACATAAATAGCAAGTCTTTTCTGCAAAAAAATCGAGGAAATATCGATGTTTTTTTACTGTTCCTCGCCGGTCAAAATGAATCGGACGTACTCCTTCCGATGCTCTTCGAGGAACACGACCAGTTCATAAAAATCCATGCTGTAAGCGATGCGCTGCACGGCGGTGAGATCGAACATATTTGTCAGCCCGGTTTCACGAACGGCAAGTATCTGCTCCTTAATCGTTGGGTTCATCAGGACCGTCCTCCTTTGCCGATGCACCAAGCGCGGTCGCCAGCGCCTTTTCATCGAAGCCGTGTTCACGGTATCCTTTGAGAAGCAGTCCGTAATAGTAACGGCTTGGCGCGGAAAGCGAGTATCCGTCGCGCATGATGTATGCTGCTGCCTTAATCCGCTTACGGGATAGTGTGACAGTCAATACCTCTTTGCGGTACACAGTCGGAAAGCCCACGCTTTGATCGAGCGCATCCTCGTCCGCTTGAGAGAGTTCCCATAACATGGCAGGAACGGTCGAGCCTTTTAACGGTTCGACCGCAGCCACCGCCGCGCCGTGCTTGCCGCGAAAAAGCAGCCGATAGTCCTTTAGCTCAACTGTACCGACAACCCTTGCCGTTGGGCATATCTGCATCATCCGCTCCGTGCCGAGGGCGGCATCGTAGGTCATATAAATGCGTTTCATTTTTCAGCCACCTTTCTGCAAGCATCCTCACCGTAGGCGATGCCCAGCGATGAGCCGCAATCCCAAATCACATGAATCGTTCCGATGTCATCCACATCGCGCACCGTACCCTTTGTACCGATGGGCGGCGCCTGTTCGTCATCCATCCGCACAAGTTCAACACGGCAGCCGATGGGATAACGCTTGCGAAGGAACTCGACCGTTTCGCGGGTTGGATAATTACTGTTCATCGGTGTCCTCGCTTTCAAAGGAATCGTTGACCTCTTGGATGAGCAGTTCGTCGGCAAGCGCCTCGCAGTAGTCGGCCATCGTATCCGCGCATTCCTCAATGGGTGCGGCGGGTTCCTTTCGTGCGCCGCTTTTGAACGAGCCGTTGCCTTCGAGGTTGCGGAGCAGGGTTTTTCGCTCGTTTTTGTACTCGCTTCCTATGAAGCCAAGGGAGAGCAGGTAGCAGCGGAAAGCGTATTTCTCGTTTTCCGGCTCTGCATATTCCTTCTTTACCACGATGCGCTTTTTCGTCTTTGCTGCAGCCAGCATTTTGCCGATTAGCTTGCTTACCGCGCCCACCATGCCTGGATCGGGCATCGTGTCAAACCACGGGAAGCGGATAACGGTGTCATCGACCTCAAGGTCGGTGTTGTCCGCGCCGACTGCTTTTTTTATGAGCGCGCCCTTGGTTTGCAGCATTCGTTTTAGGTTTTCAATGGCTGCGTCCGGCGCTGCATCGCGGGAAATGGAAACCACCAAGCCGTAAGCCTCCTCGCCGTTCTCCGTGTCCTCCGGCTCAAAGCCCTGCTCAAGAAGGGCTTCGACCAGCATCTCGATTTCCTCGCTGTCCGCCCGGTCATCGAAGGTAACTCCTCCGTTCTTGTCGATGGTGAAGTAATCCACCTCGTAGGCGAAGCTGGGAGCGCCCAGGTATTTCACAGGGGCTTCGGTGAGCTCGCTGATTGCGTTCACCAGTTCTTTGCGCTTCGCGCCTGTTACGTTGTACTTGAATGTCATGGTTTGTACCACCTTTCTTTTTTGGTAGTACATACATCACTCTAAACCAGCTAAATAGCAAGCAATTTCTGTACTATTTCTCAATCTTTTTTTGCTGCCCAAGCGATGCCGCAAAGCACGAAAAACACACACGGAAGAGCCACGCCGTTGCCCCACATTTTATACTCCGCTGCATCGGAATGAGGTTCTTGCAGCCATTTCACGATTTGCCTTTCGGTCTTGGGTTTTGTGGAAGCACCCGTAATCCGGCGGTATGTTTCCCAAACTTCCGACCAGTACGCTATGTCCTCAGCGGTCGGAGAAGCCGTACCGAGTCCCTCGCACCACCAGTCGGGGAACCCTTGCAGGCGCGCGCATTCGGTAGGCGTGAGCCGCCGCACGGAGTAGCCTGGTTCGACCAGCCCGTTCTGATAGCCGGGGTTCGTACCGTTCACGAGCGTGTTGGATGTTCCATCCTGCCGGAAGCACTGGCTTTCCGCTTTCATTTGTGGATAGAAGGAAACCGGCTGTGCGACCGCGCCGGGGCCTTTTGCGGTCAATGTAGGCTGCTGCTCAACCTCGATGGAGGGCTTGTACTGTGCGTTTCTGCCTTGATTGAAAGCCGCGCGGTCGATACCGTAGGCGGGTTCGGAAACCACGGTCGCATCCTTATAATCCCTCGCCATCAGTGTCGGCGCTTGGTCTTTGCCGACCTGCGTGAAGCTGCCGGTTGTCATAGCGTAAACAGCGTGGCGGTCGATGGTATTTAGGGTGAAGGATACTTCCTCGTTCACGCCGTTGCCTTGCGGCCCGTTCGTTTCCGTGCGCCCAATCATCGAGCCTTGCAGCGCATACGCTTCTACGACTGCGACCCCGCCCTGATTGCACGACGGGTTGCCGCCGTTGCCATCGAGTGTGCGCGAGGAGTCGGTCTCGTATATGCCGCTGTGCGGATTGTTTGAAAGCATGGAGTTTGACTTATCCGAGCAGATGCCGTAACAGACCACCGCCGAATCTGCGCTGCCCGCCGCAAGCGTATGGCACGGAGCGCCGGGTCTTGGGTTGGAGCGATTGGTCTTGGAGGTGACCTGCTTGCCGTCATATACAGACGGAACGAAAACCGTCTGGTCGTTGTTGCACGACAGCGTGGCGGATTTGTCCTCTTGTATGAGCGCGCCTTTGCCGCCGCCTTCACAGCCGCTGCGAATCCTAAGCGTCACCGGCGCATCCTCGCTCATGAGCAGCGGCACGTTCATGCCGCCCGTTCCCATGCGCCCGGAGAGGGTTTGCACGGCTTCGCCCGCTTCAATGCGAATGCGTTCGTCCATCGGATGATTCTCCAATGCTACGGCGGCGGGAACGGTTCCTGCCCGGAGCGTGGGAGCGGTTTCCTCTTCATAGCCTATTGACCTCGCTTTTGCGGAATGCTCCGTGCAAAAGCCGGCCGACTCCATAACGCACGGCGGGTGATGCGCCTCGGCGCGAAGCGTTGCGCTCACACCATCGGTGACGTCCATGCGTGAACCGCCCTGGTCGTTTAGGCAGACGCTTGTCTTTCGAGAGCCGCTTTCAGAACGGCAGGCAGCTCTTTGCCACGCGCTGAAGCTCTCCGCAGAATACCCTGACACGCCCTCGGACTCAAATAGTATTTCTCCGGCACTCCGGCCTGCAAAATCTGCGACAAGGTAGATGCGACGGCGGCGTTGGGGAACTCCCCAATATTGAGCGTCGAGAGTGCGGTACGCAACGCTCCATCCGTTTCCCATGTATAGGTCGGCGTAAGGCCAGCGCCCGCTTTCAGGCATAGGCACCTCGGCGTTTTCGTGAGCGATGCCGATGACCGCTTCGAGGACTGCCTTAAAGTCCGCTCCGCGGTTTGAGGAGAAAGCGCCGGGTACGTTCTCCCACACGATGTATCTTGGGTATTTGCCATTGGTGGCACACCTCATTTCCTTGATAATGCGGATGGCTTGGTAGAAAAGCACCGACTGGCTTCCGTCAAGTCCGGCGCGTTTTCCCGCAACCGACATATCCGTGCAGGGTGAGCCAAAGGTGATTATATCCACAGGCTCTATCCTGCCGCCATCCATAGCCGATATGTCGCCGCAGTGTTTCATGCCGGGCAGCCGCTTGGTGGTGACCCGTATGGGGAACGGCTCGATTTCCGAAGCCCACACAGGGGTAATGCCCGCAAGCATACCGCCCAAAGGAAAACCCCCGGAGCCGTCAAACAGGCTGCCGAGGGTCAAGTTCGTTTCTTCAATCATTCTGCACCTCCGCTAAAACAACGGGATGGCGTCATCTTCGGACGCTTTTGCGACCTCGTCATACCGATAGCTCAAGCCGTCTCTTAGAACGGACACGCCCTCCGAACTGCCGGCCTGCTCGATGTACCTCTTCACGATGACGTCGCAGAACTTTTCGTCCAATTCGATGGTGAGGCAAATGCGCTCCGTCTGTTCACAGGCGATAAGCGTTGAGCCGCTGCCACCGAACGGGTCGAGGACTATGGCGTTGCTCATGCTGGAATTCATAATGGGATAGGCGATGAGCGGCACGGGCTTCATGGTCGGATGGTCTGCATTCTTCCGGGGCTTGTCAAACTCCCAAATGGTAGACTCCTTTCGTCCCGTGTACCACAGATGCCTGCCTTTTTTCTTCCAGCCGAACAGCACCGGCTCATGCTGCCACTGGTACGGGGAGCGACCCAGCACCAGCGACTGCTTCTTCCAGATACAAGTGCCGGACAGGTAGAACCCTGCATCGGCAAACGCCTTTCTGAAGTTCAGCCCCTCGGTGTCTGCGTGGAACACATAGATGCTCGCATCGTCCGCCATGACAGCTTCGGTGTTTTGAAAGGCGGCGAGGAGGAAGTTATAGAAAGCGCCGCCCTCCATATTGTCGTTCTTGATTTTCCCTGCGCCGCCTTCGTAGTTGACATTGTAGGGCGGGTCGGTCACCACGAGGTTTGCCCGCTTGTCCGCCATGAGCAGGGAGAAGGGTTCCGCTTTCGTGCTGTCGCCGCAGACCAGCCTATGCCGTCCCAGCAGCCAAAGGTCGCCCTGCTTGGTGACAGGAGGCTTTTGAAGCTCCGCATCCACATCGAAGTCGTCATCATGCACCGCATCCTTTACGCTGTCCTTGAACAGCGCATCAATTTCCTCCGGCTCGAAGCCTGTGAGGGATACGTCAAAATCCGTACCCTGCAAATCTGCGATGAGCAGCGCCAGCTTGTCCTTATCCCATTCGCCGCTTATCTTGTTGAGCGCAATGTTGAGCGCCTTTTCTTTCTCGGCGTCCAGTTCCACCACGACACAGTCAACTTCGGTCATGCCCATATCGAGCAGAACCTTCAACCGCTGGTGACCGCCCACGACTCTGCCTGTGGTCTTGTTCCAAATGACCGGCTCGACATAGCCGAACTGCTCGATGGAGCGTTTCAGCTTCTCGTATTCGACGTCGCCGGGTTTGAGGTCTTTTCTTGGATTGTAATCGGCGGGCAGAAGCTCGTCCGTTCGCTTTTTCTCAATCAGCATTAGAACAACCCCCATTCCGCAAACTTCTCAAAGCCGCCGACAGAGCGGATGTAGTTTTTCGTCTCGGCAACAATGTCCGCATACGGAACTCCGTCCACGGTATCATCCCCAATGGCACAGCACAGCGTCACGGGCTTGCCGCTCTCCTGCGCTTTCAAAAAGGCGTATATGTTTATGGACACATCGGCTTTGGAGAGGTCTTTGCCATGCAGTCCTCCGCCTGTTATCGAGTCCGCCATGTCGCTGCCGAGCTTGCGGTTGGTCGCACCCGTGTCTACATCGGTGCCGCCCGTCCAATCGCCCAGCGGATTGATCTCTGCGGCCGCATACATTTCGCGCAAGGCGGCAGAGTCCGCATTGCTTTGGCAGATGATGAGCCTGCTGCCGTCCATGATGTATTTGCCATCGCAGGGATACCGGGCGAAAATCGCACGGGCGGTTCTTGAGAGCGCCTTCTGCTCGTCCGTTAACGGCATTCCTTTGAAGATTCCGTTATCGCCGCAGCGGAAGCCCTGTTTCTGATTCTCAGACAGCAGTGCGTCCTGCGGCACAATGCGTATGTCAGGGCGGACGCCGCCCACAATTCTGCGTATCACCGCCGCAACAGCTTCCCGGTCGATGTTCGCCGTGGTTTCGATTATCGCATGGCACACGCCGTGTCCGATAAGCACCTCAACGGCAATCTTCGGGTCGTCCTCTGCAGCATACGCAAGGTCGACTACAGCCCCGGCGATTCTGTCAGCCACCTTATCCGGGTGGCACGGATTCACTTTTTCAATCATTGCGTTATTTTCCTTTCCTTGCCAAAAGCAAACGCTCCATAACATCGTCTTGCGGATTTGCGCCGGTATACTCTCCGACGCAGTTTTCCTTGACGATTTGAAATATCTCCATCCACAGGCGGTTCGTCTGCGACATGAAGTTTTGGCTCATAGCCACATACGGGCTTTGGATCGCATTGCCCGTAGTGGGGTGCTTTGCGAGGAAGCCGTACTCGGTTATCGCTTCCTCGCATTGAATCCAGCGCGCCACGCTCATGGCGTAGCGTTCCAAAAGCTGCGGCGACACAAGGCTTGTGCAGCCGCGCTCCGAGAGCCACTTCCATGTGGCTTCGTATATCTCCGATGCAAGAAGCGTCTTGCCGTCCTTTTGCGTTGCTGAGAGCATGGCGGACGGTTTCGGCATGGGCTGACCTTCCAAATCGGCCGTATCGCTAAAGTCGATGACAGTCAACTTCCTTCTGCCGGGATTCCCTTCTGCGATTTTCTCGGCAAGGGGCTTCTTTTTCGCACCTGCACCCACGCGAGCGCCGCCCCTGTTGGTGCCGTCTTTTGCCATTTGTTCACCTCCCGTTCAGTTGAGGGGCAATTACCCCGTTTGAAAGCGCGATTTTGCGCGCGTGTCCCCCCGCCCGTTGCACGGGAGAAATGTCGTAGAGATTCAGACCGCCCCTCCCGTTCGGAGGTTTGCTCCGAAATGCGTAACAAACCTCTTTCACTTTTGCGTGTGCCAGCGGTCGCCGTCCTTCGCTGTAATAGCGGAGTGACACGGCGTGCATAAAGCCATGAGGTTATCCTCTGCATGGGAGCCTCCTCTTGAGAGAGGGAGGACGTGGTGTACTTCCTGCGCCGGGGTGATCCTGCCCTCCTTGCTGCATTGTTCGCAAAGCGGGTGGGCAGCTATATAGCGGTCGCGGATGCGCTTCCACGCTCTGCCGTATCTGCGGCGTACAGCCGGGTCACGGTCGTACTTCTCGTAGCGTTGGGCTTCCTGCTTCTCATGCTCCGCACAGAACCGCCCATCGGTCAGATTGGGACAGCCGGGATAGGAACACGGCCTCCTTGGTTTCCTTGGCATCGCTTCACCTCCTTCGGGCAAACGAAAAGCCACCG
Organism: Clostridia bacterium; assembly: GCA_030527115.1. Taxonomy (GTDB): domain Bacteria; phylum Bacillota; class Clostridia; order Christensenellales; family CAG-138; genus JAQUTY01. The sequence continues at coordinate 19,536 of JAUNBM010000013.1, read as the reverse complement.
GGGATTTCTCCTTGGTGGCTCTCGCGTTCTATTTTGCTACCCTAATACTATCACAGGGAGTAGGGTGACATATAGTGACATTTAGTGCCACGTTTGCGGAAGTACGATGCTTTCGACCGCTTCATCGTGGATGCGATACACATGGCGGACATTGTAGCCCATATCCACGGCGATCTGTTCCCACGTTTTGAAGCAAAGGTAGCGAAGCTCCAGCAGCGTTTGATACTCCTTGTTTCCTACAGCCTTAATGACCGTGACCATTTCCCGCTTCAAATCCACCAGCCTGTCAATGTCGCAGTTTATCTCCGCTTGCAGGTCGATGATTTTTGTTACTGCGTCAGCCATAGTCGAGGTGGCGCGGTTGGGGTTCTTGGGCATACCCGTAAGCGTGGTGTTCACCTTTGTAGCAAGGTTGTTGAGGGACTCCACCTGTTCGAGCTTGCTGTTGATGCGCTGGTCGAGCCTGTACGCTTGGGAGAGGTATTCTTTTTTCATCATGCCGCTGCCTCCGATCTGAGCCGCTCCAGCAGCACGATGCCGTCCAGCCGCGTGAGCGTGGAGAACCACTCGGAGCGGAAGAAGGTCTCTACGTCCCTCTTTGTGTCAATGGCGGGCTGATAGTCCTTCCGCTGCTTAAGCTGCCGAATCGCCCGCCTGTAATCATCGACCGCCCTTAGAATAATGGCGTTTGCCAGTTCTTCGTATCTATCCATTAAATTACTGCCTCCAAATCTGCCTTGACCGCTTCGATAAGGGCGGTCTGCGTTTTTTCCTTTTTGTGCAGGGCGGTCATGATGCGCTCGTCAATCGTGCCGCCTGCTATGATGTGGTGAATCACCACGGTATCCTTTTGGCCTTGCCGCCACAGCCTTGCATTGGTCTGCTGATACAGTTCCAGACTCCAGGTCAAGCCGAACCATATCAGCGTTGAACCGCCGGTTTGCAGATTCAGCCCATGCCCCGCCGAAGCAGGGTGAATGAGCGCCACGGGCAGTTCACCGTTGTTCCATCGCTTGATGCTGTCTGCGGCATCCAGCGTTGAGAACGGGATATGCAGTTTGTGCAGCCGCTCCTGTATCCGCATGAGGTCGTGCTTGAACCAGTAGGCTATCAGCACGGGTCTGCCGTTGGCGGCTTCAATCAAGTCCTCCAATGCATCCAGCTTCCGTTCATGAATGGGCAGTACGCGCTTATTCTCGCCATATACTGCGCCGTTCGCCATTTGGGAGAGCTTGCCCGACAGCGCGGCGGCGTTCCCTGCATCGATTTCCTCACCCTTGAGGGAAATCACCAGTTCGCGCTTGAAGGCGTCGTAGACTTCACGTTCCTTGGCTGACAGGCTGACCTTGACCTCATTCATGATGCGCTCCGGCATTTTGATGTGGTCGGATGCCTTCATGGAAATGGTGATATCCGCTATCCGCTGATAGATGGCTTCCTCTGCGCCGGGCAGGGGCTTATAGCTGAACACCACCTGTCCGTTTCGCTTGTCCGGGGTAAAATAGGCGTTTCGATAGTGGGTGATGAATCTGCCCAGCCGCTTGCCAAGGTCGAGGAGCCTAAACTCCGCCCATAAATCCATCAGCCCGTTGCTTGAAGGCGTACCCGTTAAGCCGACCATGCGCTTGACCTTCGGGCGTACTTTCATCAGGCTTCTGAACCGCTTGGCTTGATACGACTTGAAGGAGGACAGCTCATCGACCACGACCATATCGTAGTCAAAGGGCAGTCCGCTTTCTTCGACCAGCCACTGCACATTCTCGCGGTTGATGAGATACACGTCGGCCTTTTGCAGCAGAGCCGCTTTGCGTTCGGCTTCCGTGCCGAGTGCCGCCGAGTAGGTCAGCCCATGCAGGTGATCCCACTTTTGGATTTCCGCAGGCCATGTATCCCTTGCAACGCGCAGGGGCGCTATTACCAGCACCTTTCTGACAAGGAAGCTGTCGAGGCAAAGGTCGAATATGGCGGTGAGGGTGATCGCGCTTTTGCCAAGCCCCATATCGAGGAACACCGCCGCTATGGGATGCTTCAAAATGAAGTCCGTAGCATAGGTTTGGTAATCATACGGCTCATATTTCATCGAGTATCCCTCCAATCTGCCCCGCATCGTCCAGGCAGTAAACTGAAAAGCCTAACGCTTCCAGTTGCCCTTTTCGCCTTACTTGCAGAGGGCGCAGTTTCTGCCCATTTGCTTTGACTTCTACGAACGCCAGCCTTCCATGCGGTAAAAGCACGATGCGGTCGGGCATTCCATCTAAACCGGGGCTTATGAACTTGGGCGCAAGACCGCCCATTGATTTGACGGCCTTCACCAGCTTCGCTTCGATTGACTTCTCTCTCATGCGAACCTCCCATATTTGTTCTCAAGTCCAAAGAATCCCTTTACGCGCGTATATGGGCGTTTTGCGTGTCCACAACCCTTTATTACTACATATTTCAATGTATAAGGAAGGGTGGGAACATAGGAACACGACAGCCGAGAAGCCTTGCCGCTAATGGGGCTTGCGCCGTTCTTATGGAGCGTTCCGATGCCGCTTGTGCGGTACGGTTTCCGATTTGGGAACTTGTTCCAAGTCTCAATGTGTTCTTGATTTCTCATTTGGAACGCTCCTTCGGTACATAGATATACTGCGGACCATATAGCGGGATACGCACCTTCGATGGATTGCGCTTCCAGCCCAGCCGGGTAACGATGCTCGTCAGTTCGTTTGAGTCGGCACGGCGAAGATTTGCGCGCTCTTTGCCGAAGCATTCACACCAAATCTCCATATTGGATACGGATTCGCGTTTCACTACTCCGATGCGCTCCGTGCCGCCGAAGTCGCTGCCGTTTAAGAAACTGCGGCGCTCAAACACATCCATATCGTCCCAGTCCTCCGGCAAGAGCGTATCAAGGAAGTCGCGCACCAAGCCCTCGCGCTCGTCCGATTCCATTGCCTCTCGCTGTTCCGCTTTCGCAAGCTGCTCCATGCCGGGATCGAGATAGAGCTTCTCGCCGCGCTTGACATACACGACCACCTCCGCCCATATCTGCCGCACATCCTCGTTTGTCAGTTGCCACGACCTGCGAACGCTCCCGCCGGGGGTCTTAATCGGCCAGAAGCGGCGATTGCCGGTCGTATCGCGCAGATAGCCGGACTCGGCGTTGGTCGTGCCGAAGAACACGCATTGCCGTAAATGCGGCGTAGCGCGTCTGCCGAAAGCGGCGCGATAGATATCGTTCTGCCGGGAAAGGAAGGAGCGGAGCGTTTCGACCTCAGCTTTTTTAAGCCCTGCCAGTTCACCGATTTCCAAAATCCAGTACCCTTGCAGTTTCTCAGCTGCCGTCTTATCCTTGGTATCTCCGAGGTTCAGGCTGTCGGAAAACCATTCACCCGCCAACCGAGCAATGAGCGTACTTTTGCCTACGCCTTGCGGCCCGTTCAGCACGAGCATGGAATCGAATTTGCAGCCGGGTTCCAACACCCGCTTTACAGCGGCGCAGAGCGTTTTTCGTGTTACCGCCCGTACATACTCGTTGTCCTCTGCGCCGAGGTAGTCGATGAGCAGCGTATCAACGCGGGGAACACCGTCCCAATCGGGCAGACCTGCGATGAACTCCCGAATGGGGTGATATGAGCGATCATCGGTGACCTTCATAACGGCAACGTCATAGTGACGCTGTGAGAAAGTCCCATAGTGTGCGTCCACATAGCTGATGAGTTGGGCGTCATCCGCATCCCGCCAGAACTTAGACGGGTGCTTCCACGGCACGTCGCCCTTGATCTCCATACCGTCGAGAAGCTGATTGAACACCAGCGGCTTCAGCATGGGGTCATTTTCCATAATGAGAGTAAGGTTGCGGAGCGTATTCTTGACGCCGCCCGCCTTGTCCAGTTCCAGCCTGTTCTGCCAGTCCTCGTCCACAAACTCCTGCTCCGCCTGCGCCTTGCGCTCCTCTGTGAACACCGCTTTAACCCGCTCGTCCTTCAGCGCAAACTCGCTCATGGCTTTGAACGATGGCAGCTTGCCAACGGGCGTGTCGAGAGGACATTTATCGTCCAGGTCGCGGAAACGATGAAGCCGCACGAGGTCAAAGGCGTTTAAGAGTCTGCCGCAGACCGGGTCGGTGGCGTGGTGGCTGTAAGCGAACTTTCCGTCATACACCACCAGCCCTGCGCTGCTGTCGGCGGGGATATAGTCGAAGCGCCCGTTCATTGCGCTGGGTTCGTACACGTCCGCAAGGAACGCTTCGATGGCTTCCTCAATGGTATAGGCGCGGCAGAAAGCACCCACCACGCCGGGCTTCTCCAACGGGTCGGCCTGTTCCGAGATGCTCCGCCGCACCGCTTCGGACTGGCGGGAGGACACCGGCCATGTGGAGGCGTCGCGCCAATCGTCGTATTTAGAAAGATAGGCGTCGGGGTCAATCTCCGCACCCGCTTTCACTTTGTGGAAGAACTCGCCGTTTGCGGAGGTCGAAGGCCAGTACATGAGACGGCAGGCTTCATACGTCGTATCGTCGAACAGGTCGATACCGATTTCCTTGGTGACCATGCGGGCGACCGCAGGGTATTCCTCCTCCGTGATTTCACGGGACAGGGGAAGTATCATGCGAAGGCGAGGATGCTCCGGGGTATGCTTGTGGGTCGAGTACACGCAGCATTTGAAATCGTGGAGCAGGCTGATCTCGTCCCAAATGCCCGGTTTGCCGTAGTCCATATCGAGCGTGAGCATGGAGCGGCACAGCACGTTTCCGTTCTTGCGCCTGCCGTCTTTCAGGTGACCTGCAACGAAGCCGCCTACGTCCTTAATGGAGTCCTGGGAGCCCTTCTTCAATCTGCGGTATTCCTCGGCGGTTTCCGTGGTGCGCTTTGTCACGCTGACGGTTTGGCAGAAGTCCTCCCATGTCATTTCACGGTTCTTCCATTTCTTATCCATACGGCTGTTGCCGACTGCGATTTTCATTTTGCTGCCTCCTTGCATTCTTCGGTAAAGTAGCGGATGGGCTGTCCCTTGCGCTTCGCCTTCTCGATCTCGATGCTCATGCCTTTGGAGATCGTGCTGCCGAACGCCCATAACTCGGCGCACTTGGAAAGCAGCACAATGTCCATGAACAGGGCGAGACTGCGTTCCTCTTCGGCTTCTTCCCGCATAAACTGCGGAAAGTACAGGTGCGGAGCCAGCGGGATATATCCGCTGTCCACAGCGAAGCGGCAGTAGCGCCGCGCTTTCACCTGATTTCCCGCAATATCCCCGGACAATGGAGAGCAGATATATACCAGCGGCCGATATGCGGTTTTCTTTTTTTCTTCCTTTTCGATAGTGGTAAGGGCTTCGTAGGCCGTGGGGTCAAAGTAGCCCTCTGCGTTGTATTTGTTAACACCCATAGGTTTCACCTCAGTCTTTCTTATAAAAGTCGCACACAAATCCATCCGCTCGGAGGAGCAGACCCTTTGCCCAGCTTGGCGTTTGACCCATGACCTCGCAGATATCCTTTAGCGAGGTTTCAGCCGGGGCTTCTATTACCGCTTCATCGTGTATGTGCATCACGATGCGGTATCCGGCATCATTCAGCCGGAGCATAGCTTCCGCAAGGATGTCCCTTGCCGTTGCCTGTACGATGTTCTCCACGAACTTAGGCCCGTAGCTTTCGAGCCGCATCCATTTTTTCTGTTCACCCACGCCCTCGTAAGTCACCGACTCGCTGCCGTAACGGTTGACGCCCATGCGGGGCTTCACATACGCAAGCCGTCTGCCGGAGGGGAGGGTGATAAACAGGATTCCGCTTTGATAGGTGAAACTGATACCGTGGGTTTCCGATGACATTCGTTCCCGAACACATACGGTTGCCGCCTTATCGACGTCCCACCATAGACGGACGATGGCAGGGTTGGACTGCCGCCACGCATCGACCAGCGGCTTCAGTTCCTCCTCCGGCACGCCCATGTTGAGCGCGCCCATCGCTTTCAAAGCGCCCACCGACCCGCCGTAGCCCAGCGCCAGTTCAGCGATTTTGCCCTTCTGACGCAAGTGGCCGTTGATGCCGTTTTTCTCGACCGGCACACGAAACATCTGACTTGCCGAGGCGCAGTAGATGTCACCGCCGTCTGCAAAGACCTTTTGCCGCCATTGCTCTTTAGCAAGCCACGCAATGACCCTCGCTTCGATAGCCGCAAAATCAGCGACAAAAAAGCGGCAGCCCGGCTTGGGTATGAAGGCGGTGCGGATGAGTTCGGAAAGCGCCAGCGGCACGGAGTCGTATAGAAGCTCTACGATGTCAAAGCGTCCGTCCCGAATGAGGGAGCGCACTTCGCCTAAGTCCGGCAGATGATTCTGCGGCAGATTTTGCACTTGTATGAGCCGTCCCGCATATCTGCCGGTTCTGTTAGCGCCGTAGAATTGGATAAGCCCGCGCGCCCTGTTGTCCGAGCAGGCGGCAGATTTCATAGCGGCGTATTTCTTGACGCTGCTCTTGGCAAGCTCCTGCCGCAGCGAGAGCGCCAGTTCCACTTCGCCATCCGCCTGCTCCAGCAGACGTATGACCGCCGCCTTGGAAAGCGACTCCGCTTCCACGCCCTTTTCATTGAGCCAAGCCTTTAACTGCATCGGCGAGTTTGGATTCTCAAGCCCCGTAACGGAGCGCGCCTGTTCCAAATGCGCCAACTTGAACTGTTCATCACAGCGTATGGCCTGCTCCACCAAGCGCATATCCAGCATGCCCCCTCGGTCGTTTATCTCTTGGTCGAGTCGGTAGTTTTGCCATTCGGAGTCGGATACGGGGAACTTTGCAAGCTGTCCCTGTATCGCCATTTCGGTTTCCACATCGCGGAGGTTGTACGCCTTGAACTGCGCCCATTTTTCCGGCGCATCCTGCGGCATCCGGTGATAGAGCGACCCGCCCTTGCGCTTGCCGGGAATGCTGAAAAAGCGGACGAGGTCTTTGCCTTCCTTCAACTTCTGCTTCTCCAGCCCCAGCACGGCTCCAACTCCCTCCAGTGAAAGAGGAAGTCCCAGCGTTGCCGCCCATACCATCGTGCAGCGCCACGAGCTTGGATCGAGGTACTTGCCTGTCGGCAATCCCAGCCAGCGCGACAGGCAAACCCGCTCGAATTGTGCGTTGAAGGCCCATTTCATGACGGTTTCATCGGTTAGCGCAGCGATGATTTCCGCAGGAATCCGTTCTCCGCAGGCGAGGTCTATCACCTGAACCGGCGCGCCGTCCACGCTGTATCCAAACAGCAGAATGGCGAAGTCGCTCTCCTCGCAATAGCGGTACACGCCGCATTTTGTCAGGCTTGCGCTGCTGTATGTTTCAATGTCTATGGATAACGATTTCATGCTGCTCCTTTCCCGCAAGGGAGGGACGGCAGAGTGCGAACCCTGCCGCCCATGCTTTGTCAGTCCCGCTTCGAGGCCGCTTCCGCTTCCTCCTTGCGCCTGCGCCGCTTATACCTTGCGTTGTCGATTGCCGTTGCAATGAGTCCCCCAAGGGTTCCGACCATCATTCCTATTACCGCTACGAAACACACGGAGAGCATCATTTCCTGCAATTCAGTCATAGCTGTCACCCCCATTAGGACAGGAAGTCGTCGTTGAGTTCGGTTGCAAAATCATCTGCAGCCGAGGACTTGCCGCCAAGGGGTTCTCCGTCCTTGACCTTCTGAATGTTGCCAAGCCCGCAGGCGATCCCGCGATTGCCGTTGGTGTTGAAGGCGTAGAAGTTGATAGAGACCCTTGCATAGCAGCCGGAGTAGACCTCCGAGCGGTCGAGTATGGGCTGGACGGTGCGGTCTACTATCTGCGGTGCAGTCGTGCTGTTGGCATTTACAAAGTAGCTGCCCTTATATGCTTCGTCATCGCGCTCAGTGTCGCCGTCGCGGAGCGGGAGCTTCAGCGCCGCCTTGTTGGGAATCTTGCCGCCGAACTTGGCGATGCCCTCTTTGATAGCGGCATCGACAGCAGCGTTAATAGCCGTGAGCGTTGCTGTATCATCCTTGGGGATAATGAGGGAAACGCTGTACTTGGGATTGCTGCCGTTGATGGAAGCGGGTTCCCATACGTTTGCGTAGGAAAGGCGCACAACGCCGGTGACAACTTTGGTCGAGTTCTTTTGATTAGTCATGATTTTTATCCTCCATATAGTCGTTAAAGTCGTGTTTTGCATCCGTGGTGCGAATCGCCGGACGCTTGTCAGATGCAGGGACGAGCGTCGGTTTGCCTTGGGGCTTTATCACCAAGCCGCCGAGGACTTCGTTAAAGGTCTTTTTGCCCATGAGCCGCTCCATTTCGGTGAGCGGGATAAGGCTCTTTTTGTAGATGTCGTGGTATCCTGCCGCCTGTGCTGCTTTTGCAACGGCGGCTTCATCCGCATACTTTCTGTTGGAACGTCCTTCTACCAGCTTGAAGTCCAGCCACTGCTTACCGTGGTTCAGCGCAGCGTCCAAAGCGTAGGCCGTGATTTCGTTTGCCCATTTGGTCAAATCGTCAAGACGGGCGAGGATATCCTCGATCTCCGCATCCGTGAGCAACGGCGGCATGGCGAACTCATACTGCGCCAGCTTCAGCTTGGCCTCGGCACGGGCGCGGCATTTGACCGCCGCTCGGCAAAAGGTACACCAGTTGCCGGGAACATACTCGCCTTCGCCCTTGTAGGCCAGCGCCGCCTTTGGAATCAGCGTCCTTTCAGCCCATTCCTGCAACTCGGCAACAGGGATCGTCCATGTGCTGATGTTTTCCCTGCGCGGCTGGTAGATGGTCATGCTCACGGTTTCGATGTTGTAAAGCGAATCGAAGAGCCGCAACGCACCCAGGGCATAAAGCATCATCTGTGGGTTATCGACTGCGTCTACAAGCACCCCTTGCCCATACTTGAAGTCGATAATATGGAGCAGCTTGTCCGCTACGATAAGGCAGTCGCCCGTCCCAAAGCCGTCCGGCACATAACAGGAGAAGTCCAGCTTCTGTTCGATAAGCACGAGCGGGTCTTTACATTCGCGCTTCGCTTCTTCGAGCGCTTCCATAACGAACTCCACATAGTCGTCCGTGAAAGCGTCCATTTCATCGCTGTCGAATCGGGAAACCGGCTTCTTTGACCGCATCTTCAACGCCTTGCGGAGCTTATGCTCACAGAGCGCGTGTGCGGCTGTGCCTTCGGCGGCGGCTTCAGATTCGCCGCCTTCAAACTCCAGTTCCAGTCGCGCCGAGGGGCTGCAGTTCAGCCAGCGGTGAGAAGCGGAAGCGGAGAGGAGTGCGTGTTTACTTTCCGGCATCTGTCAGTTCCTCCGCATCCTTGAGCAAATCGGCGTAGCATCTGGGGTCAACGCCGCTCAACTTCTGCGCCCCGTACTTTAAAAGCAGAGAGCGAATCTCCTCGGTGAAGCCCTCACGGGACTTGCCCGCAAGCACGGCTCTGACCGCTTCCAGCGGTATTGCCTGTGCTGGCGCCACTTGTGGTGCGGCTTCAGTGGTGGGCATGGTTTCCGGCTCGTCTCCGGCGATTGCATTTGCCAAACTTTGAAGGCTGCCTGCAAGGGAACGCATATCTTCGACCACATCGAAAAGCAGCTTAATCCGGCTCATCATCCGCACCTCCTTCCGATATTTCCGTGATGGACAGCGCGGCTACGCTGTTGCCGGGGATGAGAATCATCACCCGTTCCTTTCTGCCCAGCAGATGGGCGAGGAGCTTCTCGCGGAGCGATACATTCCGGCATCGCACGATTCCGCCTGTCTGGGGTTCCTTGGAAACACTGATTTTGAGATTGTGTTTCATGGCTACCGTCCTTTCCGAAGGGCGGATTGTTTTGTTGCCCTTCACTGGTAGGCCACGGGAGAGAGGAAAGTTAAGCCCCTATTTCAAAAATTTTTTCAGAGTTGCGAATATCTTTGACATTCGATATGTAAGAGCTGCCTTGCTGACACCTTCCTCACGAGCAATATCAGCCAGTTTCTCGCCACCGAAGTACACCCGGCGAACAAGCTCACGCTGCCGGGACTGCAATTGCTCAATGGCGGCATAAAGCCGCTCCCTCTCGATTCGGTCGAGAGCTTCTTTCTCCACATCGGCGTCGGATGCGAACAGATTTTCATCGGCATTCAAAGCATCGAGCGATGCGTGGCGGCGCGTCTCTCTGTGATTGGCGTTGTATTCCTCTCGGTCAAGGTCTATGAGGATTTCGCCCCATTCATCGGTGATGTCGATCTCAACGGTTTCGTTTTCAAAGTTGTACTGAATTTTCATGTGCTTGACTCCTTTCATGTCGTGTGGAGCCAAGCGGAGGCACTATATGGAAAGAACCGACCACGAAACGAAAAAAGCCGGATGACTACAAAACTTACGTTTCATGATCATCCGGCCATTTGGTAGCTCGCGCTCGGCTCCTTTGCTCGGTATGTTGCAGTGTTGATTTTCCGAAGCGATGCTTATCTCATCATATCGCCGCCCTTCTTGTCATCGTCCATGCAGGAATCCTTATTGCATGGCACCTGCACGAACTTGTGACAGTTCGGACATTTCAGTTCCACCTCAACCCGTTCTCTCGGCAAAGGCGATATGTCAAATGCCCGCTTACCACACCTTGGACACTTCATTTTTCTCTTCATTTTTGCACCTCCGATATATAAATTAGCGTGTTAGCTAACTTGCTTACACTATGGTTAAAAAAACACAGCGGGCGGCTGACCCGCTGTTGCGTTCTGCTAAACTATCATGAAGTCCATGACTCCGGCCAACAGATTGTAATCCGTCATATCATCTTTGGGAATAAAGCCCAAGTCTTTCAGCCGATAAGTTGCCGCTTCAGAAGACACATCAAAGGCATCCGTCAAAGCGTATACCATAGCGGCGTGACGAGTCGTATCGTGTTGCTCCTTTAAAAATTCATTCGCAATAAGCACGACTGCCGACTTTGGCATAAGGATAGCGGAGGAGATGCGGTTGGCGTGCCATTCCATCCGATCATGGTCATCCCAGTCATTGGGCGACCGCTTGTCCGCATTGCCGCCGTCTACCCGGCATTGAACCATCGGCGCATTTCCCATATCGAACAGGGTTAGCTGATCAGGGTTATATCCAAAGAATCCCGAATGGAATATATCGTGTCCGGCTTCATGCCCAAGCGTGAAGCGATAGCGATGCTGCTGGTTCTCTTCCAGCAGCCGATTGTCTATTATGATGGTTCGCGCCTTTGCGCTGATGTACTCTGCGCGACCCGTGCTGGGGTCGAAAACGGGAACCTTGTCCGTATCGTTGAACACGGTCATGCCGAGATAGACGCCATTATGCGACAAGTATTGATAGTCGGGCGTAATGCCAAGATAATTCTCAACAAAGGATTCTATGTCAACAGGCGCCGGATGCACCAACACCTCCGGGCAGAAATCCTGAACATATCGCTCACCGATGCAGTCGATCTCATCTTTGCTGAGAACCGGGACTCCGTTTTTCTTCACTCTGAATGAGGGAGTGTACATATTCCGATAATTACCCCTTCCGTTTCCTTAGTTCCTCGATAAACTCATTCCATTCCTCTTCTCCAGCATCAAGGTCACGCGCCGTTCGCAAGGCCGCGGCTACATAACCGCGTTCCATGATGTAGTCAGGAAGGTCTGGGGCTACCGAGTTCCTCTTTTTTCCCGCCAAGTCCAACATCAATGCGTTGTCCTCATCTGACAGATTTAGAGTTTTGGCAATAAGCTGGAGCTTTTCGATTTCAGGAGGGTTGCGACGGTCTTTTTCAACGTCGCTCCAGAAAGGCGCTGAAAAACCGATAGCGTCAGCGAACTTGCGAAGCGTTATCTGCTTTTCTTCACGCTTCTCCTGGACGAACTCTCCGAAGTTTTGATACTGTTTACTCATTTTTTTGATCACCTTTTCTCAAAAATTACCTGCCATTATAATCGTATTTTTCTTCCATTCAATCAGGTCGTTCGTTATATGGAAGGTGAACCGTTCGCAAGCGTGCTTGTTAGCTAACTTGCATACACTATTATAGCGACAGCGCAGACATCTGTCAACACTTTTTTTGTGAAAAGTTCACCGATACATCAGACCCGGCATTTTGACCGTATGCCGTCCATCATCAGGCATCTTCAAGTCACCCATAAGAATGGCGTTTCTTATGGCTTTTTTACCGAACCGACTGCGTATCTCCTCAATGGCATCTTCCAGCCGTTCACGCTTCTCACGCTGCGAGTGGTCGGTAAACAGCGTAAATTGCTCCGGCTGATTTTTTGGCACAAGTTCGATGGCGCGGACGGTCACGGCACGGACATTCGTTGCCCAGTTATAATGCTCCTTGAATGCTTTGAACGCCATCGCCGCAATTTCAGAAGGAAGCTGCGTCTTATACGGCAGTTTGCATTGGAATTGGGAGCCAAACAGATTATTGCCCCGAACGCCGACCTGAACGGTTCTTGCCGATAGTCCGTGAATGCGAAGCCTATGCCCAACGTCCTGCGACAACTCCAGTATGACTTTCCAAACCTCCTCCTCATTGAGCAAATCGGAAACACAGGTTATTCCGTGGCCAATCGATTTCACGGGCGAAACGAAGTCCTTATGCATGACCCGCGACTGATCGGCGCCATTGGCAAACGTCCATAATGCAAGCCCGTTAACGCCCAGCAGCCGTTTGAGAAATGTCGGGTCGAGCTCCGCCAATTCACCAATCGTAGTAACACCGTAGGCTGCCAGCTTTCGTGTGGTAGCGGGGCCGACATAGATCATCTCGCTTACAGGCAGCGGCCAAACCTTCTGCCGGTAATTATCCACTGTGATTTCTGTGATGGCATCCGGCTTTTTCATGTCCGAACCGAGCTTGGCAAATATCTTGTTATATGAAACTCCGATGCTCACTGTCAAACCCAGTTCCTCGCGAGTCGCAGCACGGATGTTTTCCGCAATCGTCACGGCATCGCCGTATATCATTTTGCTGCCAGAAACATCGAGCCAGCATTCATCCATGCCAAAAGGCTCTATCAAGTCTGTATAACGCTGGTAGATGGCCTGCGTCAGCTTTGAGTATTTGAGATACTGCTCATATTGAGGCGGCACGATGATGAGGTCTTTACACCTTTTTTGCGCTTCCCAGTTGACCATGCCTGTTTTGACGCCTGCGCGCTTTGCCAGCTCCGACTTTGCCAGCACGATGCCGTGCCTATCCTCCGTGGAACCGCATACCGCCACGGCTTTCCCACGCAGCTTTGGATCAAGCATCATTTCAACAGAAGCATAAAAGGCATTCAAGTCGCTGTGCAGTATTGCGCTCATCTTTCGTTCCTCCTTACGGCTCTATTAAAACACGATTTTGAACACAATATAATACAACAAGTGTTCGATTTTGAGATTTTCTATTGCAAATCTTTATCAGCCGTAGTAGAATGTTAGACACTGGAGGTGGATGAAGAAATGGATAAGAAGTATAATAGCGTCCTCCGAGAACTGAGAAAAAAGCACGGCTATTTGCAACAGGAGATTGCCACAAGGCTTAACGGGCTGGGCATTCCGACAACAAAAGCGCAGATAAGCCGCTGGGATAACGGCATCAACAATCCGTCCATAGATCAGTTTATCGGATTGTGCCGCATTTACGGAGTGAAAGATGTTTACAGTGTATTCGGAATGGATGATCTGTCCGGCCTGGAATACGCACTCAATCGAGAGGGCATGGAAAAGCTGGAGGAGTATAGAAAACTGCTCATTGCAAGCGGTATGTATTCTCCCGTGAAACTTGAGGACAGAGTCGTGCCGTTCCGAAGGCGCACCGCACCTATGTACGATATCGGCGCATCGGCAGGCACGGGACAGTTTCTTGACAGCGACTCCTACGAAATGGTCGAGGTTCCCGATGACGTGCCTGACAGCGCCACGTTCGGGCTGCGTGTCTGCGGCGACTCAATGGAGCCAACGCTGGAGGACGGACAGGAGATTTGGGTGCAGATGCAGCCAACATTGGAGAATGGCGAAATTGGGATATTCTATCTCGATGGAAATGCGTATGTTAAGGAGTATCGCTGCACGGAGAAGGGCGTCTTCCTTGTTTCCCACAACGAGAAATACAGTCCCATACCAATTAGGGAGTACAATGAATCGAAGATATACGGAAAGGTCGTTTTTCCCCGCTGATCCCGCTTAAAGGGACATAGGCAGGTAATGACCTTGAGGACAAATGCTGACTGGAAAGGAGCGTATCAAATGGAAAAAATCAAGATGACCAAACGCGAAAACGATGTTTATAACTACATACTGGAATATAGGAAGGCAAAACGCTTCTCTCCCAGTATGCGTGAAATTGCAGAGGGCATTGGCTTGCATTCTGCATCAACCGTTCACATCCATGTACACAACCTGATGAACAAGGGGTGGCTTTTGCCCTGCGAACAGATGAACAGAACTATTATCCCTGTTGATGAGGGGGTGTGAAACATGGACGCCAAAGTATATGTGCAGGTAAATGCGGATTTCAATACCGATGGCGCGATGATCCCAAGAGAGTTAATTTGGGAGAATGGCGAAAAGTATGTCATTGACCGAGTGACAGACATTCGGCAGGCTGCCGCCCGAAAAGCCGGAGGGCAGGGTGACCGTTACACCATTGAGGTGCGCGGTCATAAAAGCTACCTCTTTTTTGAAAGAGCGCCGCAGCTAACGGGCAATGTCATAGGGCGATGGTTCGTAGAGCGGAAAGCTTCATGATATTTGAAGTGTACGACAAAAGACTCGCTTATTGGCTTCATAACATAAAGGAAATGATTACGCCGGACGTTCCCAACAGAGGTGCCCGGCGCTTTTGTTAGTTGTCAGCGTCTATTGCCTGTTCCGCTGCCTTTGCTGCTTCTTCCTGCTGGCGTTTTACCGTCCAGCCGCCTCTTGCAGTCGGGCGGTATGCGGAAGAAAGGTCGTATACTAACGCCTGTTCATCTGCGAAGTATATCCCCGGCACATTCCAGTTTTCGTCCTGCGCCCAGCCCATCAGCTTGCGTATCATATCAACGGCGACAGGAAAGCTGACCTTTATAGGATATCGTTGTTCACCTTCCGGCTTGGAGAATTTGACCGCATTTGGTGCATCCGCATTACAAGCGCGAATGGCGAACTGCTTATCCTTTGGCTGGATAAGAAACTGGACGAACGGAGGGTAGTGCAGTTCCGCTGGTGTTTGTGAGTTGAATTTTACCGCACCTCCATTGAGCGTCGCTACCGATGCGGATCGGGTTTTAATAAGGTCTATGACTGTGAATTTTTCTAACATTGCAATTTACTCCTTTTCGATAATAAAGTTTTCGTCCTCCGTGATATCCATTGGAGGGGTAGTTGTTTCGAACAGCTTCACAATGATGCTGTCCACGAATTCGGGTTCCCAGCTTGTATCGGCAATCATGAAACCTGCCAGCGAACCTTTAACCACTATCTTGGGTTTGCGCTTTCTGTTGCCGCGCTGCTTGGTGTAGCGCCGTTCCTTGCGAATTTGCTGGGCGCGAAGCCAGTCATCCTTCGGGATGATAGGCTCGTGGTGGCCCTCAATGAAATACTGCGGTTCGTGACCGCTGTTTTTCACGCTCTTGTGCGTAAAGAAGTCGACCGTGACTGTTTTTTGACACAGGACATCACCGCAATATTTCTCATTGCGAAGGATGCCCAGGACGCTTCCGGGACTCCATGTGGTCAACCCTTTCACCGTAGGGATTTGGTTTTTTGTTAAGGTTTCCGCTATCTGCGGAGACGAGTATCCGTCCAAGTACAAGCTGTATATTGCGCGTACCACTTCCGCTTCATATTCGTTGATCACCCAAGCCTGCTCTTCGCCAAGCTCGTAGCCCAGCAACGCCCAGTTCGGATGGATGCCTACGCCCTTTGACCATCTGCGTTTATACGCCCATTTGATGCTCTTGGATTTTTGCTCCGATTCACTCTGCGCCACAAGGCTCAATACAGTTATGGTCATTTCGCTTGCAGAGTCGAGTGTGTTTAGACCTTCCGCTTCAAACAGAATGCCCACAGGCGGGTCAAGCGACCGCAGCAGACGGATATATGACAGGCTGTCGAGAACATTACGCGCAAAACGACTGACCTGCTTTGTGATGATGAGGTCGATTTTGCCCTCTTTGCAGGCGTCTATCATTTCGAGGAAATGCTCCCTGTGCAAAACCGATGTGCCGGAAATGCCTTCATCTGCATAAATGCCCGCGAACTCCCAATCGGGGTTGCTTTTTATCATCTGCGTGTAGTTTTGAACTTGCAGTTCATAGCTGCTCCCCTGAGAGTCCTCATCAGTGCTGACGCGGCAATAGGCGCACACTCTCTTTTTAGAGGGAACAACGCCGTTTTGCTCGTCCCGCTTTGCGGGGATAATCTGCACTTCCAATTTCGGCCCGTTTGTATACGCTTCTCGAATTGCATCCCTTGTCGTATGTTTTCTATCCTCAGTTCGGCCACGAGGCTTAAGTGGCAGTTTCTTTGTTATTTTCATTCTTTCACCTCCTCCCTCTGTCGGATTACGCCGAGTGAAACTCACATCGACGCGACAGTAATGGAGCCGGTGCTTTTCGATTATAACGGAAAAAATCAGTTTATGGTTAATAATAACGGTAAATTACATCCATGTACGGAGGTATAAGCGTAAAAAAAGAAGCTCAACGGCTTCTTTCGGGAGGTGGAGGCTTATTTCCTATTCAGCGCCTGTATCATCTGCAGGGCGGCTTTTTTCTGCTCGGTCGTTAGCGTAACCCAATTGTCGAACAGTTCTTTCAGTTCCGGCGACATCTCAACCATATCGCCCTCAGCGAAGAATTGCGACAAGGTGATGCCGAATCCAGAGCATATCGCCTCCAGCGTAGCTATCGAGGGCATTGTGTTTCTTCTGAAAATGTTGGCCAGCGTCGATTCCGATAAACCGCATTCTTTCGACAGTCGATACTCTGTCCAACCGCGTTCATTCAATAACTGACGGAGCCTCTTATGCGTATCCATTGCATCACCACCTTTCTTAATGATATTTTACCGTTAAGGTGAGATGTATTATACGCAAGCATTGTACGGTAATTACCGTTATGTTAAACTGTATCCAATCATGTCCTGCAACGGGAAACCTGCCATAGTGAGGTGCATGGTCTTTGCTCGGCGGAGAGTGTCTTGCAGTTTGAGAAGGGTGACGATGGATTATGCTAAATGCTACCAGTCAATATAAAGACTATCAAGACGATTGAATGCTGAAGGTGCAAAAAGTTGACGAATTACACAAAAATCGGCTTTCAAAGCAAAATTTCTTTATAATCATATTTTTAGTTCGCAAACTGCTTAATTTTCTTGCGAATGTGGAGTTAATTTGCTATAATAGAAAAAATGAAAAGTGAGGCGAGAGAATTGACTGTAACATACAAAAAGCTCTTCAAACTCCTAATTGACCGAAACATGAAAAAGAAAGACCTTCAACAAGCTGCCATGCTCAGTCCATCCTCTATATCGAAATTGGCGAAAGATCAGTATGTCAGCTTAGAAGTGTTGGTAAAGGTATGCCATGCGCTTAATGTGGATATTGGCGATATAATGGAGGTATTACCCGAACAAACAGCTGACATGGCTTTAAAACATCCTGAACTGAGGTGACCGTATGGCAAATGGAAACAGTACAGCTACAATAGGCTTTGAAGAACAAATCTGGGCGGCGGCGGATATACTGCGCGGAAACATGGATGCCGGCGAGTATAAGCACGTCGTGCTGGGGCTTATATTCCTCAAATATATCTCTGACAAGTTTGAGGAGAGGTATCAGGAATTGCTTGCCGACGACGATGACGTGGAGGACAAAGACGCCTACGCAGAGGTGAATGTTTTCTTCGTTCCATCCGAAGCCCGGTGGAGTGTTATAGCGGCAGCCGCCCATACCGAGGGAATCGGCACTGTCATTGACGACGCCATGCGAGCGATTGAAAAGGAGAACAAACGGTTAAAGGACATTCTGCCTAAGACCTATGGGCGCACTGAACTTGATAAGCGACGGCTGGGAAATGTTGTTGACCTCTTTACAAATATCCGAATGACAGACCACGGCGAAAACAAAGATATTCTCGGCAGCACCTACCAATACTGCCTCGCTCAGTTCGCCAGCAAGGAAGGCAAGCGCGGCGGAGAATATTACACGCCGTCCTGTATGGTTCGAACGCTGGTTGCAGTGTTAAAACCGACAGCCGGACACCGCATATACGACCCTTGCTGCGGCAGCGGCGGAATGTTCGTTCAATCTGAGCGTTTTGTAAAAGAACACAGCAGCAACAGAGGCGAGGTTTCCATATACGGGCAAGACTCCAACCCCACAACCCGCAAGCTCGCCATCATGAACCTCGCCATTCGTGGTATTGAAGCTGACCTCGGCCCATTTAATGCGGACACTTTCACAAATGACTTGCATCCGCAGCTTAAGGCAGATTACATTCTCGCAAATCCGCCGTTCAACCTCTCTGACTGGAACGACGGCTCTTTGAATGATGATAAACGCTGGAAGTATGGCTTGCCGCCCGCAGGAAATGCAAACTTTGCATGGTTGCAGCACATGATATATCACCTTGCGCCAAACGGCAAAATAGGGATGGTACTTGCCAATGGCTCCTTATCCTCACAGAGTGGCGGCGAAGGAGAAATCCGCCGTAAAATCGTCGAGGATGATTTGGTTGAAGGCATTGTCGCTATGCCGTCCAATCTGTTTTACGGCGTGACGATTCCTGCGACACTGTGGTTTGTCAGTCGAAACAAGAAGCAAAAGGGCAAGACGCTTTTTATTGACGCTCGCAAAATGGGCACTCTCATCGACCGCGTTCACCGCGAACTATCGGATGAGGAGATAGAAAAAATCGCCGCTACCTTTGAGGCTTTTGACGAAGGAACACTCGAAGACATCAAAGGCTTTTGTGCCGCCGTTACTACTGAAGATATCGCAAAACAGGACTTTATTTTAACACCGGGACGGTACGTCGGCATTGAAGAGCAGGAGGATGACGGTGAACCCTTTGAGGAGAAGATGACTCGACTGACAGGCGAGCTTTCAGAGATGTTCAAACGTTCCCATGAACTGGAGGACGAAATTCGCAAAAGACTGGGGGCGATAGGATATGAGGTCTAAACTGTCTGATGTTTGTACGATTAAGTACGGCAAAGACCACAAACGCCTCGCTGATGGAAATATCCCGGTTTACGGCTCAGGAGGCATAATGAGATATGCAGACACGGCTCTTTATAACAAGAAATCCGTTTTGATCCCTCGTAAGGGAACACTTGACAACCTGTTCTTTGTAAATGAGCCGTTTTGGACAGTCGATACGCTTTTTTATACGGAGATTGACGAAACAAAAACAGTGCCCGAATTCCTTTTTTACTTTCTGAAAACCATCGATTTGGTTGGAATGAATGTCGGTACTGCCGTACCAAGCCTCACAACAGCCGTGCTAAATGAAATAGAAGTAACGCTTCCATCAATTATAGAGCAACGGAAAATTGCCGACACGCTCTCCGCTTTTGATGCTCGAATTGCTGAAAACAGGAAGATAAATCATCATTTAGCG
>JAUNBM010000052.1 GCA_030527115.1 Clostridia bacterium | reverse complement strand
GTACGGCTACAAAGATTCGCTTTTATCGGTGTCCATTTTTGTGGGTATAGTTTAGTTTCTTTTTCATAGTAGTTTACTCCTTTTTTTATTTCGAGCCTTACGCTCTTACTATATAGACAATTCTCGCGGACAAAAGCAGATGATTTTTTCCGCATTTCGCGAAAAAACTTTTAAAAAGGCTTAAATCCGCTTATGTCCGCGCCTTCATAGCCGCCCATAATCCCTTTAAAACCCTGCTTTGGCTACTCAAGCCCTCGTGCGTCCGGCCGTCTAAGCTATGGCGCACGACCGCCGTCAGACAGTCCTTATTCCGAATACCTGCAGGGAGACCCGGGGGAATAGCCGCAGTTATCCTCCGGGCAGACATGGGTGCATTCGTGCGCCGCCACCGCCGCAACATAGCCGCAAGCATTGTCGTGGCTGTGCAGGCAGAGCGTTCCCGCAAACGGAGCTACATACCCGCAGTATTCATCGTGTATGCCCAGGGTGTGACCGCAGGGCGAAGCCGGTTCCGCCTCCTGATAGGAGCAGGTCCAGTCGTGTACCCCGTTTTCATGCGAACAGGGAACGGCAAGCACCTCTTGAACATAGGAGCAGGTACCGTCGTGAATGCCTTGCTCGTGTTTGCAGACTCCGTCCTCCCCGAAGAAACCGCAGTCGCCGTCGTGGTCATAGTGGTCGCAGGGAACTCCTGCAACCCCTGCCACATAACCGCAGTAGGCATTGTGTTCGGTATGGTCGCAGGGAATCGCTATCAGTTCCTCGGTGCCGCCGCAAGCCCCGTCGTGGTCAAAATGCGTGCAGGGCGAACCGGGAGTTGCCGGAGAATAGCCGCAGTCGGCGTCATGCGTATGCGTACACGCCGAGCCGGCGATTGCTATTGCATAGCCGCAGTTGGCGTTATGGATGTGGCCGCACGCCGTAGCCTCCGAGTAGCCGCAGTTCTCATCATGAACGTGTTCGGCTTCATCTTGTCCCGTATCCGCGCTACCCTCGTCCGGCTGGGACGAAACAGGCAGGTCGACGCCGTTGTCGGTTAAAAACTCCAAAACGTTTTGCAACAGGGAGTCATAGTCCTCGGGAAGGAGGGACTCAACTTCGCCTTGCTGTTGACCGTCAGCGCCTATACGAACCTTGTTTCCCGAGGGGAGCAGGACTATCGCCGTTGCCCCGGCATCCTCTGTGGCGAAGCATTCGACCTCCCCTTCAAAAACCGCAACATCCGTGGTTGGATTTCCCTCCGCATCAAGCTCCAGCCCTATGCGGAAGATAGTTCCCCTTACCGCCATGGTTGCGTTGGGCGTTTGGATTTCATAATAGGAGTTATCCGTCAGCGGGGTTTCGATGCAGTTGACGATAGCGCCCTGCTCCAGGTAGAGTCGGGTTTTGCTGTCGGTCTCGTCCCCCTCGGCTTCGATGCGAAGGTGCGTGCCGGGTTCCAGCAGAACAAACTTATCCTCGTCCAATTCGAGATACACATAGCTGTCCTCGTCCACCATGAGCATATCGCCGGATTGCAACTGCATATTCGCATAAGCGTCGAGCGCGCCCGTCTGCTCCCGCTCCACCGTTGCGCTTCCGTCCACCTGATAAACTTGAATCCGGCGGTAGGCTTCCTCGCTTCCGCAACCTGCCGCCAGCATCAGCGCCAGTAAAAACAGCACAGCGCCGAGCATCACATACTTGCCGAGAAACAAACGGCCTCCGCCCTTTTTAAGAGTTTTCTTCAACGCATTCATACGCACGCCTCGCTTTCTCCTCCGTTTATTTAAACACGCCTTTCCCCAATCATACTGAGCCAAAGGGGAACAGGCGATGTTTTTGCATATATTCCAGCGACCTTCGCTGTTTATTTGGGTCTGCGGTCTCTATCAGCACCGAGGCATGGATTTTACTCCCCCTCATCAAGCGATCAAACTCCTCCCAATCAATGCTTCCCGTGCCGATCTCCTGATGCAGGTCGGCAAGCAGGTCGTTGTCGTTGATGTGGAGGTGTTTAACATAGGGCGCAAGCGTTGCCGTCCACTCGGATAAAGGAGTTGGGGAGACGGCGGCATGGGCATAATCAAAGCATACGCCGAACCGTTCTTCCTTTTTCAATTCCTCCGCCAGCAGCGCCAGCAGTTCCGGCTCCGAATCAAACATATTTTCGATATATACGTTCAAAGCTGGATATTCCGCGATAAGACGGCTCCAAAATTCTGCATTCTTTTGAACCCAGCCGCTACGGTAGTCCCGGCTTCGGAAGTTCGCAATGAAGTTGGTATGGAACACCACCCCAAAAACGCCCAAACGGGAGGCGATGTCCATGGATTGACGCACGCGCATATCCGAAGCGCGGAAAATACAGGGGTCGTCGCTGTGAATCGTTATGTCCAAAAAAGCTCCGTGAAGCATATCCCGGCTTCTGTCCCTGTCCAAGGCCTCATAGAAAGCTATTGCCCTTTCGAGCAAAAGCGGATCGTCCATCAGCTCGGGGAGATAGAAGTCGTTATATTCAAACGCCGCTCCATATTCCGCCGCCAACTCCAAGCTTTCTTCTATCCTGTCCCTTGAAGGAATTATGTACAGCTTTTCCATATGCGTCCCGCCTCCTAATTACCGTTCACGTTGGTCAGATTCAAGGTGTTGATCCGGCGCAGGGCAATGAAATTTACCACAAGGGCAAACGCGGCCCCTATCGCGCAGGCATACAGGCATGCCAGCAGGTTTGGAGCGCGGTAGAAGTGTTCCATCTCCACCTCCACAAACCGTATCACCACATAACCAAGCCCAAGCCCACAGCCACAGCCCAACAACAGCCCGATAATCGTCAGCACGATATTGTCCCTGTAAATATAGGCGCGGGTCTCCTTCAGGGTGAAGCCGTTGATGCGCATTACCGCCAGCTCCCGCGCTTTGCGGTTAATCTGCATTGCGCCTTGATTGAGTATCACCAAAAAGGCCATGATTACCGACATAGCCAGGCAGATGAAAATCACTATATCCAGGTAGTCGCCGGACTGATAGTCGTCGGTCTTGTTTCTCAGCTGTAAAAAGCCGTCCAGGCTTCTCAGCTCATCGGCGACGCTCGCGGGGATGGCGGCTGTAAAAAGGACGCTCTCATCCGCCTGCTCGCCCATTACGGCTTCGTAATGCCCGGCATCGACATAGAAGGTGTGATTGGCAAGATGGTGTTCCACAATGCCTACAACCTCGAAGCTGTGAAAGACTCCCAGCGAGTCCGCAATCTCCACCTGCATACCGACCTCAATCCCCAGCGCCTCCCGGCACCGGCGGGACACCAAAATGCCCTCCGAAGGAATCTCCACCGTGGCTTTGGAGTCGATGTCCTCCAGGCGGATTATCCCCATCAAGCCCTCCTCATCGCCGGAACAGATTATATGGGCGTTGTTATAGGAGCCGTTAGCCGCAAGAAAAGCCTTAACCTTCTCCTGGGCTCTAACATAGTCGACGCCCTCCCGCTCAAGGACGGCGGTAAAGTCCCCGACGTTGCCGGTATTGCTGTCCACAATCACCTTGTTTTCAAACAAATAGTATTGCTCGTACTGCCTCGGAGCCGCTCCCTCCAGAGCCATCTTCAGGGAGAAGCAGATCACCAAAAGGGCTATACTGCCCACCACGCCCATAATAGTTACCACGGCGCGGGACTTATCGTTGAACAGGTTTTTGATAACCGCTTTGGAATATAGCGAAAGCCTGCGATACCACCGGTGCCCTTCAAAGAAATAGGGCTTTTTCTGCGCCGGAACCTCCCCGCGAAGGAGGGCGATGGCGTCCATCCTTACCAGCTTGTTGCAAACGATATAGGTCGCCAGCTCGAATATGAGCAGGCAAAGCGCTGAGGCGAGCGCCGCATCCTGCCACACGAAAGCCAGGTCTAACATATTGCTGAAGGTGAAATAGCCGGCGTAGGCAACGAAAATAACCACCACCTCGACAACGACTACCGCGAGCAAAAGGCCCATTCCAATTCCCAGCACGGCGCCCAAGGTGCTGTAGGATAAAAAGTAACGTAAAATCTCCTTTGGACTGAAACCCAGAGCCTTTTGAGCCCCGATTAACAGCCGCCTTTCGTCCACCATCCTCGCGGTTGAGGAGTAACAGATTACCACCGCCACGAGCAAAAATACCACCGCAAGAGAATAGCTCATTCCATCAACGCCGGAGGATATCATGGAGATGGAGCGGGTGTCGCCCGTGTCCATGCGCCCTCGAATCGCCCAGCCCTTTTCCTCGAGCTGTTCAGCCTCCTCCAGCGCCAAAGCCAACTCAGCCCTGCCCGTTTCCAACTCGGCTCGCGCATCCTCCAGTCCGGCCTCCGCCTCCGTTGCCGCCGCATTCATCTCTTGAAGCTGAGCCTCCATAGCGTTCAGCTGAGCCTCCGTCTCGGCAATTTGCTCAGCCGACATATACTGCCTGCCGTTCTCCAGCTCGGCCCAACGGCTCGCAAGCTCATCCCTCCCGTCCAAAACAGCCTGCTTTGCCGCGGCGATATCCGCCTCGACGGTAGCCAATTCGTCCTCAACGGTTGAGATATCCAGCTCCGCCTCCGCAAGGGCGGCGTCAGCTTCGGCTTTCAAATCGTTGTAGCGCAGGGCGGCGCGCTGACTACCGAAATCTTCCAGCTTTTGCAAAAGCTCCTCGGATTTCTCGTTATAGGCGTCGCTGAAGAAAAACAAGTCCCTTAGCTCCTCGGTTACCACATAAATCACCGTAAAGGTCTCGTTGTAATAGCCGCTGTCGAAGGCCTCCGGCGCAACGTTGACATGGTAGAAAGCCGCGCCCGTGCCAATCTCCGCCAGCCCCCGCGAGTCGCGGATGGTCACACAGCAGTAGGCAGGATCGTCGACGATGCCGCTCACCACAAATTCTTCCTCGTACAACATCCCCTCGTGTTGCAACCTCAGCGTATCCCCGACCGCTATGCCCTTCTCCTCGGCAAGAATCTGCTCGACGCTGACTTCATTCCTCCCCTCAGGAAGCCTCCCCTCCACGACTACGGGCTTATTTAACTCGCTGTACAGGGAGCGAACCTGTATAACAGTATTCTCGTCCTCGCCCAGCATGGTGGCTGAAGCGGCATAGCCGCCCTCCGCCTTTTGCGCTATGCCGGAGTCGAGCAGGGCGTTTACATCATCGGTAGTCAAGCCGTTGCCGCAATTTATTTCAAAGTGGGCGTATTCCTGGCTTCTGAAATATCTGTCCGCGCCCTGGTTTATCGCCGCCGCGCTGAATTTCATACCGCTGAAAATGGCGATGCTGGTTGAGGCGATAAAGGCTACGGCAAAAAAAGATACCCGGTTTTTCCAAATACTGCGCAACAATTCTTTTCTCTGGGTTCTTTTCATGGTGCTTTTAGTCCTTTCACGGAATATACAAATACGCCCCGCTGTTTTCCCTTTAAGGGCAGTTCCCCGACCTCCTCCGCAACGATGCGCTCCTGCACCGCTTTGTAAACCGCCTCGCTGATTAAAATCTGGCCCGGGCCGGCGTTGCTTTCAAGCCGCGCCGCCGTATTCACCGTATCTCCGATGGCGGTATAGTCCATGCGAAAATCGCAGCCGATGTTGCCCACGACCGCCTTGCCGCAGTTGACCCCGATACCGAAGCTGACCTTTCTGTTAAACCGCTCCTGCAACCTTGCTTCCAGCTCCTTACTGCCTGCGGCAATGTCGACAGCCGTGCAAACCGCCCGGTAAACATAATCCTCCAAATCGAAGGGAGCGTTGAATACAGCCATAGTCGCATCCCCGATAAATTTATCCAGCGTGCCGCCGTTTTTAAAAATCGCATCGGTGGTAAGGCTCAGGTATTCGTTCAGGATCTCCACGACCTGCTCAGGCTCCAAACTTTCGGACAGCGGGGTGAAGCCCCGGATATCCACAAATAAGACCGCAATCTCGCGGGTTTCCCCGCCCAGCACGATGGAAAAATCTTCCCTCTTGGAAATCTGCTCCACCACCTGCGGCGCGACGTATTGCTTGAAAGCCTGCAAAACCCTGCGCCGCTTCAACAGCTCCGAAAAATATCCGTATATCAGCCGCCAGCTTAAGAGCAACAGGAGCATTAGCGGAAGTTCGATAACCGGGATGATAACACCCCGCGTATAGAGAAACCTTCCGGCAAAGAGAGCGAGGGCAATTCCCGCAACGCACAGCAGTATGGCGGCGGGCAACTTGACCCGGCTGATAACCAGATAGCAAGCAAAGGTAACCAGCGCCACGATGATGGAATACCACAGCAGATCCATATGCGTCGCCGTCTTTTCTTCCAGCAGAGCCTCCAAAATGTTGGCTTGAATCTCAACGCCATACATTTGGCTGTCCTTTTGTATGGGGACGGAGTAGCTGTCCTGCATCCCCGGCGCGTAAGCGCCAACCAGCACAATAGCTCCGGCAAAGGCCTTGGAGTCCACCCTGCCCTCCAGAACATCGCAGAGCGAGACCACCTCATAAGCGCCGCTCTTTCCGGAATAGGAAAAGGCAAATACGCCGTCGTCAAAAACCTTGGGCTCTACCGCTTCCCTCCCGGTTCTTTCGCAATAAAGGTTATAGATGGCGGCGGGAAAGCTAAAAATCGTCTCAGCCTCATAGCTTATCGCCCATTGCGCGTGGCGGATATAGCCGTCCCTGTCGAAGATGGCGTTGGCAAACCCGTACCGGCTTACCTCCCGCAGGGCTTCATAGGGATATTCAACCAGCTCCACGCGGTTGTCCTCGGCAATATAACTGCCGTCGGACTGTTGCCGCAACGCCGTATTGCGAACAACATTCACGGCGGTAACCACATTGTCAGCTTCCGCGGCGGCATTTGCGAAGGCGGAGTCCCATTCCGACTCAACGGAGCCGACATACATAATATCAAAGGCCAGCACGGCAGGGGCATAGTCCCCGCTCAGAAGCGCCGTCAACCTTGCGGGAATTTCCCGCGTCCATGTTTTGGGGTCGCCGTAGGCTTCGATGGTTCGCTCGTCGATTGCAATGATCTTGATGCTGTTATTGACAACGGACTCCCTTTGATACAGGGGGTCTGCCACGAGCTTATCGAGCCCGTAAAGCAGGTTGGAATAACACAGCAAAAAGGCGATCAGAAGCGCCGGAAGCCCCGTTGCAATTTTCCTCCAGCTTTTCATCACCAAACCAACTCTTTTGCGGCGGCGGGATGGCGGTTGATAGTCACCTCCGCTATAACGCCGCCTTTCATGCGGATAATTCTGTTCGCCATTTTGGCAATCTCCTCATTGTGAGTAACCATCAGCAGGGTAGCGCCGCGGCGGATAACCTCCTCCAATACCGTCAGCACCTCCACGCTGGTTTCGTAGTCCAAGGCGGCGGTGGGTTCGTCCGCAAGGATCACCTTCGGCTTTTTAATCAGGGCTCTTGCGATGGAGACGCGCTGTTGCTGGCCGCCGGACATTTGGGCGGGATAATTGTTTCGCCTATCTAAAAGATCGACGCGGGACAAAACCTCCTCCGCAGACAGCGAATCGGGGCAAAGCTCTCCGATAAAGTCCAGATTCTCCTCGGCGGTCAAGGTAGGCATTAGGTTGTAGGCTTGAAAAATGAACCCGATGCAGTTTCTTCGGTACTGGGTCATGGTTTTCTCATCCGCATGGGAATAATCCTTCCCTTCAAACAGCATCGTTCCGGTGGTCAGGGAGTCCATCCCGCCGATGATGTTGAGCAAAGTCGACTTCCCACAGCCGCTCTCCCCGAGTATCACCAGGAATTCGCCCTCCCGCACGTCCAAATTCACGCCCTTTAGCACCTGAGTATGTATATCTCCGTTGACATAGGTTTTGGTCGCGTCGCGGAGCGAGAGAATGACCGGTTTTTCCTTTGCAAAGCCCAGGTTCAAGCCCCGGTCGTCAATCGCTATGGCGGTGAGCATGGCGAGATTCTCGCACAGCTCAACGTCGGCGTCGTCATAGAGGGAACCGTCGGTTTTGTTGATAATCTGAATACAGCCTATGACCTCATATTTGTTGCGCAAAGGCACGCAGATCATGCTTCTCGTCACAAAGCCGGTTTCAGCGTCGAAGCGGCCCGCCCAGCGGGGATCGTTTTGACAATCCTTCACCACCGTGGCGGTTCCGCTTTCAACAACGGCTCCGGCAATGCCCTCGCCCAAGGCAAGGCTGAATCCCGTCAGGCTCGCCCCGCCAATCCAAAAGGACGGATATATCCTGCCGTCATCCTCCGAATTATAGAACCAGATCGTGCCGGCTTGCGCGCCTATCGTTTTCACAACCTGCCCCAGGCTGGCTTGCAGAGCCTCCTCTAAGGAGTCCGCCTCCCGAAGTTGCTTAGTGATTTCCCATATAACCTGCGTATATTCCGCTCTCTTTTCCAAACTATTGTCCATAAAGCCCTTTCCTTTTTTTAAAGTATATGCAAAGTCCAAGCCGCCGCAAGCGAAGCCCGCTTAAGCCTGACAAGCAAAATTCTCCCGCAGTTCGGCGGACAGCTTCTCGATGATTTGAGCGGCAATGCCCTTTAAATCTACGCTCAAAATCTTTTCAACAACCTCCCGCTTCTCCGCTTCGGGCACATGATATATGTCGAAGGCGGCGGTGAGGAAGCGGGTGAGCTTGCGCTCAAAGGTAAAATATTTAGTGCAGGGAACGGACATATAGCTCCGCATAATCCCGCCGCTGGCTATCTCCATTTCATAGAAATCCGCCTCTGTGAAGTCCGGATTATATGCGCCAAAAATACGATACAGCTCGCTTGAGGTTTTCTCGTAGATGTAGTTGGCGGTTCGCGGGAGGGTGTAGGCCTCCACATAAAGGTCGCGGAGATGCTCGGAAGTTTCGGTCATGGCAAGCTGGATGGAGGTTTCCACAGCGTATACCATAGAAGGGCGGGAGCCCTCCTCGACTAAAGTCCGCGCCTTGTCGAATTGGCTGTCGAACATATAGACGACAAGCTCATACAAAACGCCGTCCTTTGCGCCGAAGGAGTTAAAAAAGGTTCCATTGGTAACACCTGCCGCCGTGTATATCTCCTTAGTCTGCGTCTGGTGGTAGCCCTTTTCGAGAAAGAGATCCACCGCCGCCCGCAACATTCGGCGTTTGGCTCCCCGGCTGTCATAAACTCGTGCCATAACAATTCCTTTCTTGAAATTGGAGTGTGATTTAATTTTAACATACCAAACGGATTTGCACAAGCCAATCTCCCCCAAAAATCCCAAGTCCTTTTTTCGATAGTAAAGCCGTGATAAGAAAGCTTCCTCCAAATAGGGTGGCGCAGATATTCCCCATCTTAGAAGCGGAGCAGACGATAATACTAAAGGCGGGGATGCGGATGAAACTCAAAGGAAACGCAAGCAACAAAAAAGCCCCAAAAAAAGTGACTGTTTCAGGGGCTTTGGCGTTCCCGAGAGGATTCGAACCTCCGGCCTGTCGC
>JAUNBM010000069.1 GCA_030527115.1 Clostridia bacterium | reverse complement strand
GAGCCTATCGTAAACCGCGGCGATTCGCAGGCGCAGGAGGCGATATTTTCAACGATCGCGCCCGAAAAGCGGGTTTTCCCCGACCGCTGGGACGAGGAGCTGGAGATAAACGATAAAATCAAGGTTGTTTTTGAGGCTTCGGTCGAGGCGGAGAGCAACGTCGCCCACCCTATTATCGAGATCTCACGGACGAGCTTTGATTCCGAAACGATTGTAGGCATAATAAGTTCTGCATTCGGCAACGTCAGGCTTCGAGAGCAGGAATGGAGCTACGAGGAGCTGCTTTCCGAGTTGCAAATGGCTCAGAGGGGATATTACGGCGGAATAGACGCCAGTGGGGAGATAATATGGGAGCCGTATGACGGGCAGGAGGAGAGAATTGCAGCCTTGCAGACGCAGCTTGCAAGCACGCCCACGGTCTCAACCTATATCGATTTTACGGCTGACAATCTCAAAATTGAAAACGGCAAAGAATTTACCGTGGGTTTGGAGGACGGCAGCGATATGTGCATATCCGTAAACGGCTCCGAAAGCGAGGGGATAAGCCTTTTATGGTGCATAAAGGGCCGGGACGTAAACATAGAAAAGGAAAGCTGGGTGCTTCAGGGCGATGCTTTGCCGAACAAGGACGGCGAGGTTGACGTTCCGTTCAAATACGTAAACATTACGCAAGAGGAAGCGGAGACAAAGGCGGAAGCCTTTTTGGAGCAACTCGGCAGGGAGGATTTTGCCCTGTCCGGAGCTTTCAAGGCGCGGCTGCTTGTAAGCGGAGAGGTTTCGAGCGAGGGTTGGCTGTTGGAATACGCTCCCGCGCTCGGCGGAACGCAGGGAATAGCTTTTGGAAATTACGGTCCACACCCCCTCTTGAATACGGAAGAAACCGCCTATGTTCTTCCGTGGAAGTCGGAGGAAATCGAGCTGTACATCACCGAAAACGGAATCGAATCGTTCTCGTGGAGCAACATCTACATAACCGGAGAGGAAGTCAACCCCGATGTTGAAATAATGCCCTTTGATGAGGTACAGACCCGTATAAAAAATTATTTCAAGTATGCTCTTGCATGGTTGGACGACGCGCAAGGGGATTACGGAGTATCCGCCTTCCATGTCACCCGTGTTGCGCTTACCACCTCCGTATCACAGGTTGCAAACCAACATGAAACCGCCTACCTCGTTCCCACATGGGCTATCTTCTATGTCGGGGATAGAGATGGGCAACAGTTATCCGATGAAAACGTCCTTTTAATAAACGCAATAGACGGAAGTCTGATAAAACAGTACCCCGATGTTAAGTTAGCCGGATGAGGAGGCACGAAGATGAAACGATTATTAACGCTCTTGATAGCAGTTTTAATACTCTGCACCTTAGCGTGCCAGCCCACGCCCGAAGCGGACATAGTGGTAAACAAGGGCGAGAGTGTTGTAGACGAGTCGATGGAGATTCAGTCGGACGACTTCTCCTATCCGGACTTTATCGAAACCTTGCCATTAACCGTCGAGCAGACGCTGGACACGGCTAACGAGGCGGTCACGGCGCAGATTAGCGCGGAGGTGGCGTTCCCGCAGGTGGAAAAG
Organism: Clostridia bacterium; assembly: GCA_030527115.1. GTDB lineage: Bacteria > Bacillota > Clostridia > Christensenellales > CAG-138 > JAQUTY01. The sequence continues at coordinate 85 of JAUNBM010000069.1, read as the reverse complement.
ATTCCCGTGGTCGAGGTGGTGCAGGCGAGTGTGGACACGGACGTTATGAATCAAATCATCGAACGGCTGTCCGAAACCGCATACA
>JAUNBM010000051.1 GCA_030527115.1 Clostridia bacterium | reverse complement strand
TGCCCTTTTCGGAGATAAGCGGGCGCATAATGCAAATGGCGGACTATCTCTTTTCATGGACGTATTCGTCGGGGGCGGAAAACGTGCTGTCGAGGGACGTGAAAATAGACGAGATCCGGCTCTGCTATAAGCGCGTACAGCTGATAAACGAAACGCGCTACGCCTTTATGCCGGTGTGGGTCGTGTCGGGGAGCGTGGTGGACACCTCAGACCTCGGAGCGAACGGGCAGACGGATATTTGGGAGGTCGAGCGGATACGCGGCGTGCTGTTCGTTATAAACGCCGTGGACGGGAGCCTCGTCGAAAGAACCTGGACCGAAGCGCAGGATTTGCAGTAAGGTGATGAGGATGAAAAAAGCTTGGATAATAATTTTAGCTACAATACTTCTTTTGACGGCGTGCCAGCCCACGCCCGAGGAAGATGTCGTAATCAACCGCGGCGATACGGACGTGGACGCGATAATTGCGGCAAGCCCACTGCCCACAAGCGAAGTTTCCCAAAGCGATGACCCGGCGCTTGTTAAAGCTTCCGAGGGGCAGAATCCTGTGTTCCCGACAAGGTATGAGAACAAGATTGAAAACGATGCGACTTCCTTAGTAATTGACGCTGAGGTTATCACCAACGGACTTACAAGCTATCCGGTATATGAAGTAAAACGTAAAACTTTTGACGCCGAGCAGGTGCGAGCGATTGCAGGCGAGATAATCACCGATATTGTAGGCTATCGGGACGGGAGCGACTATGTCAAATCCGATTATCCCATCCTTTTGGAAAAGGCGGCGATCTGGGGGAACGATGAGGTTTTAACCTGGCTGTCCCAAAATATGCAAGGCGCATCCGATGCCGGATATGCGGAGAGTTCGGAGCTTTGCATCGGAGATTCCCTAAAACCACAAGTCTACCTTAGAAGCGACGGAAACCCCTCTTCTTTCGATGTGGACGGTAACAATCTGATGATATGCCGGATAAAGGGAACAGCTTCGGATATTAAGTGGGTAGCCGAAGATATAGATCTTTTGGAGGGCAGGGAGGTGACAACTGTAATACCCGAGCTGACGCAAGAGGAAGCGGAGACGATATTGACAGACTTTTTGGAACAAACGGGTATGGATGGCTATGTTGCTTATTCCGCAGAGGAAGCACGGCTAAGAAGTAATATGACCCGGGAAGTTATAAGCATGGGCTGGCAGTTTGAGCTTGTAAGAACCTTTGACTATTACCCGATATATGTGGGTGGAAATATGGATGGGGCAAACGGAGGCTTTTTACAGAGGGATGGGGAGAAGCTATACTCTCCGCCATGGAACGCTGAGTATGTAAGACTGTATATAGATAGCGAAGGCGTGGCGGAATTTATGTGGTTTTCCCACTTAGAGATAGTGGGCGTGGTCAACGAGAATGTTCAGCTTGCGGATTTTGAGACGGTGACGAAGAGCGCAATGAACCTGTTTTCGGCGTCGCTTGCTTGGTATCAAAGGGATTTTGAAGAAAATAACAGACCATGGGCATTATACGCAAAGATAGAAAAGATTGTTTTGACCGTAACGCTTCAGCAAGCGAAGGACAGGCAGGACATTGCTTATCTGTTGCCTACTTGGGTGTTCCTGGCGGATATGTATGATATCTTTGATAACGAGTGTTTGGGGTATACCGAGGCGTATGGGTTCAGCGCGATAGACGGCAGTCGCGTCCCGCTTGATTGCTGGCCGGAGTTCTGAGCAAAGGAGGATAGGAAGATGAAACGAATTTTAACGGTATTGTTGGCAGTTTTAATGCTTTTCCCTTTGGCGTGTCAGCCCACGCCCGAGGAGGATATAGTTTTTAACCGTGGCGATACGGATGTGGACACTATAGTTGCCGCAAGCCCTTTGCCCGAAAATGATATTTCGCAAAGCGATGATCCGGTGCTGATTCAAGGTGTCGAGGGGCAGAATCCTGTGTTTCCTACACGGTACGAGAACGAGATAGTAAACGATTCTACCTCCCTGATAATAGATGCCGAAGTTATCACCAACGGACTTACGAGTTATCCCGTGTATGAAGCAAAGCGTGGCACATTTGACGCGGAGCAAGTCCGCGCAGTAGCCTCTGAAATAATCACGGACATAGTAGGTTATCGCGATGGAACGGGCTTTGTAAAATCCGACTATCCGATGCTTTTGGAGAAGGCGGCAATATGGGGCAACGAGGAGATATTGCAGGGACTTTCTCAACAGATGCAGGAAGCGGAGGACGTGAAATACGAAGAAACAGCGGAATTGCGTATAGATAATTCCCCAAAAGATCAAGCCTATTTGCGCAGTGACGGACATATATCGGAAATATCCATAAGTAGTGAACGCTTAATAATATCAAGAATATTTTCGGGAGACATTATCCAAGAGGAATTCGCTGAGGATATTGACATTATAGAGGGGAGAGAGCCTATCCCCGTAGCGCCCGAAATAACGAGAGAGGAAGCGGAGACTGTTTTGACGGGTTTTTTAGAACGTGTTGGCATGGAAGGATATACAGCTTATCATACAGAACCCGCCCGTTATCAAAGTTATGCGACAAGTGAAGAACTAAGTATGGGTTGGTATTTTAAACTTGTAAAAACCTTTGAATATTATCCTATATCCGGCGAAGGCAAGGATGGAGAAAACGGAGGTTTTTTGCAGTCAAGGGATGAGGAAAAGCTCTATTTTGCGCCATGGGCTCCGGAACTTGTAGAAGTGTACATAGACGGTGAGGGAGTAGCTTACTTTCGACATTTTTCTCCGATGGAAGTAACGCGCAAAGTCAATGAAAATGTACAGCTAACAGATTTTGACACGGTGACAAAGAGCGCGATGAACCTGTTTTCTGCCACTCTCGCATGGTATCAGAGGGAGTATGAGAAAGATAAAGTTGGCATGGCATACTATGCGAAAATTGAGAAGATAATTCTCACCCTTACATTGCAACAGGCAAAGGATCGGCAAGATGTCGCCTATCTGCTTCCAACATGGGTTTTCTTTGTAGATATTCATTCTAAACCCGAATTAGGTTTTGATGACACTTATCAAGAAGCCTACGGTTTTAGCGCGATAGACGGTAGCAGAGTTACACTGGATAAATGGGGATAAAATTTGTTTTTAGGAGGGCTCCAAGATGAAAAAGGCATGGATGATAATATTGGTTACAATCCTTCTTTTGACGGGTTGCCAGCCCACGCCCGAGGAGGATGTAGTTATCAACCGCGGCGATACGGACGTGGATGCGATAATCGCGGCAAGTCCCCTGCCCACAAGCGAGGTTTCGCAAAGCGATGACCCTGCCCTGATTCAAGTAGACGAAGGGCAAAACCCCGTTTTTCCTACACGGTACGAAAATAAGATAGAAAACGATTCGACTTACTTAATTATTGACGCCGAGGTTATTACCAACGGGCTTACGAGTTACCCGGTATACGAGGTAAAGCGCAAGGACTGGGACGCCGAGCAGGTGACTGCGATTGCGGGCGAAATAATCACCGATATTGTAGGCGTTAGGGACGGAACGAACTATGTAAAATCGGATTATCCCATCCTTTTGGAAAAGGCTGCAATTTGGGGAAATGAAACTATGCTGACCGGACTGGCTCAACGGATGCAGGAAGCTGAAGATGTTGAATATAAGGAAGCAAATGAACTGTGTATTGAAGAAGGCATAGGAGAACAGACCTACCTCAAAGGTGACGGAACAACAGCAAAGCTTTCATTGTACGATGAGATTCTATTCATATGGCGACAAGGCGGAACGGGGGCAAGCAATGCGATAGCGTCTCATGATATTGATGTAATGGAGGGCAGAACTCCTGTCCCAATAACTCCCGAACTTACGCAGCAGGAGGCTGAAACCATCCTCGCAGACTTTTTGGATCGAACCGGGTTGGAGGGGTATGTAGTCTGTTTTGTGGAACCCGCGAGGTTGCGAAGTTCTTTAACGAGGGAGGTACTCAGCATGGGCTGGGAGTTTGAGATTGTGAGAACCTTTGACTACTACCCTATATCCGTAAGTGAAAAAGATGGTGCAAACGGCGGCTTTTTACAGCCGCGAGATGGCGAAAAGCCCTACGCCCCGCCGTGGTATCCGGAATATATGAGACTGTATATAGACGCCGAGGGAGTGGCGTATTTTATCTGGCAAGCGCCCGTGGAGGTGACGGGCGTAGTAAACGAAAATGTGAAGCTTGCGGACTTTGACACGGTAACGAAAAGCGCGATGAACCTGTTTTCGGCGGCGCTCGCTTGGTATCAGCGTGAATACGAGGGAGAAGGCATTGGCATGGCCTATAATGCAAAAATAGAGAAGATAATTCTTACCGTCACGCTTCAGCAGGCAAAGGACAGGCAGGACATTGCCTATCTGCTTCCAACATGGATTTTTCTCGTAGATATTTACTACATACCCGAATTAGGCGGTCATTTTGCGTATCAGGAGGCCTACGGCTTCAGCGCAATCGACGGAAGTCGCGTTCCGCTGAACTTCTGGCCGGAGAGTTCTGAGTAAAGGAGGAAACGAAGATGAAAAAAACATGGATAATAATATTGGTTACAATCCTTCTTTTGACGGGTTGCCAGCCTACGCCGGAGGAGGACGTTGTAATTAACCGTGGCGATACGGACGTGGAGGCGATAATTGCGGCAAGTCCGCTGCCCACAAGCGAGGTTTCGCAAAGTGATGACCCTGCCCTGATTCAAGTAGACGAAGGGCAAAACCCCGTTTTTCCTACACGGTACGAAAATAAGATAGAAAACGATTCGACTTACTTAATTATTGACGCCGAGGTTATTACCAACGGGCTTACGAGTTACCCGGTATACGAGGTAAAGCGCAAGGACTGGGACGCCGAGCAGGTGACTGCGATTGCGGGCGAAATAATCACCGATATTGTAGGCGTTAGGGATGGAACGGGCTTTGTAAAATCCGACTATCCCCTGCTTTTGGAAAAGGCTGCAATCTGGGCTAACGATGAGGTTCTGACTTGGCTCTCTCAGGAAATGCAGATAGTAGAAGATGTTGAGTACAGGGAAGTAAATGAACTTTGCAACGAAGAAAGCATGAGAGATCAGACCTACCTTAAAAGCGACGGGACAACGGCACATCTTTCAATATCCGGTCCGGGGCTGTCCATTTGGAGGCAAGCCGGAACGGGGTCAAGCAATGCGATAGCGGCTCGTGATATTGATGTAATGGAGGGCAGAACTCCTGTCCCGATAAGTCCCGAGCTTACGCAGCAGGAGGCTGAAACCGTCCTTGCGGACTTTTTGGAACGAACAGGATTGGAGGGATATGTAGCCTGCTTTGCGGAGCCGGCGCGGCTGAGGAGCTTTATGTCGACGGAAGTAATAAGCATGGGTTGGCGGTTTGAGGTGGTGAGAACCTTTGAATACTACCCTATATCCGTAAGCGAAAAAGACCAAGCAGGCGCAGGTTTTTTACAGCCGAGGGACGCCGATATTCCCTACTCCCCGCCGTGGTATCCGGAATACATGAGGATTTATATAGACGCCGAGGGAGTGGCAGAGTTTTACTTGCAAGCGCCTGTGGAGGTGATGAGCGTTGTAAACGAAAATGTGAAGCTTGCGGACTTTGACGCGGTAACTAAGAGTGCGATGAACCTGTTTTCGGCGGCGCTTGCTTGGTATCAACGTGAATACGAGGGAGAAGGCATTGGCAGGGGCAGTTATGCAAAAATAGAGAAGATAATTCTCACCGTCACGCTTCAGCAGGCAAAGGACAGACAGGACATTGCCTATCTGCTTCCAACGTGGATTTTTCTCGTAGATATTTACTTCATACCCGAATTAGGCGGTCGTTTTTCACATCAGGAAGCCTACGGTTTTAGCGCGATAGACGGTAGCCGCGTTCCGCTGAACTTCTGGCCGGAGTTCTGAGTAAAGGAGGAAACAGCCGTTGCGTGCCAAATAAATAAGCATTTTACCGCAAGCATCTGGTAAGCTCAAGAAAGGAAAAACGGGAGATATGTCGAATGTATTGCCGAATGAATATTTAGGTAGTATAGGACTTGTTTTTGCAAGCTACATATTTAGCCGACAGGATGGACGGAGGTTGACCGATGGCGGTAAATAGGCATATGGGAAGAATAATACTGCTAATGATATGTTTAACCCTGCTCAGCGCTTGCGGACAGGCGCCGGGCAATTCGGAGTTGCCGTTTGTAACCCGGGCGGCCGATGAGGGTTATAGCTATGACGCGCCAAACAGAATCGACGCAGAGAATCAAAACGAGAAGATAAAACTGCTCTTTCATGCCGATGTTACCGTGCCGCAAACCGATGGGTTCACCGTTCAAAAGGTTGAGCGGCGATTGTACGACGCCGAAGATTACCGCGCCGTTGCTACTGCTCTTTGCCCTGACGCCATCTGGAAAACCGAGGGCGGAGAGCTCTACGACTGGGCTTCGCCGCTACCTGATGAGCGGATTTGCCTGTTTGCCGAAACTCCGGACGGACGGACAGCTCAATTCATCATGGACGTCCCCAATCTTAGCTTTTCATTCCGGTTCGGCACGCTCTATTTCCTGGCGGAGCGGCATTGCGAAAGCGAGGAGGAGCTGTCCGCCTTTAATTCTGAGGCGACAATTTCTGTGGAAACCGCTTACGAGGCGGCGATGGAAGCCCTTGCGCTATTGGGGTTGAAGGACTATGACGCCTGCATATCCGACCGCGTTGTGGGCTTTGACGACGGTGAGGCGGCGGCGGACGGCTGGCAGTTCGTTATGACGCGCAGATGCGATAGCCTGTTACAGCCCTTCTACGAGGGCTATACGGCTTGGGACTATGGCGACCCGCCCCAAATGACAAGTCCGTGGGGAATGGAATATCTATATGTGACCGTGACCCGCGAGGGGTTGCAGAGCGTTTCGGGGATGCGCTTAGGCGAACAAACGGAGCTTGTAGCTCAAGATTTCATACTCCTCCCCTTCGACAAGGTTCTATCTGCAATTACCTCCCAGCTGGAGGCACAGCACGGGCTAAATGGCGTAACCGAGCCGGCGTCCGACTGGACGGTAGAAATATACTCCATTCGGCTCGGCTGTGCGCTGGTCAGCTTTGCAGCAGGAAACGAGGGCTATTGCATTCCCGCTTGGTTTGTCGAATACCGTCTTTCCTCGACAAATACCGCCTCAGGTTCGGTGCTTACAACCGAGGAAAATTCCGCATTCAGTGCGATAGACGGGAGCTATATTCAGCCGTTTATGACTCCTGACGCGGAGGGCGTACAATGAAAAGGGGACTGTTTCTGATTGCCGCAATGATACTGCTGACAGCCTGTCAAAGGACGCCTGACGAACAGGCCGTTGTACAAAAGGATGAGGCGGCAATGATTGCGCTTGCAAAGAGCGGGGAACCCTATCTGGGCGATCCGGCTCAACTGAACGCGCCACAGCGAGTAGAGGGAGCCTATCAGAGTGAAAAGGGCTTTCTAACCGTAAAGGTGGACGCTGTGGTGGAGCTTCCGAGCCAGCCCCTCTCCATCGTTCGGCTTACCCCGACGACCTTCAGTTCCGACGATGCGCAAAGGTGCGCCGAGGTTCTAATGGATAAAAACTGTTTCGTCGAGGACGCGAGTTATACAAAGGCGATGTACGCGCACGAGGCAGAGCGGCTAAAGGATGCTATCGCCCATTGGGAGGAATATGGCAATATTCTGTTCGACAACTATGAGTCCGCATATGACGCCGAGGAGAAGCTGGGCGAGCTGTATCGGCTGATGGCTCAAGCTCCGGAAACCAAGGAAAAGATTGCGCCGTCCTTTGAGCTTTTAAAGCAGAACAGCGCCGACCCCGATGCGACCTACATCAGCCTGTATGCGATGCCCGACGATGCGACTCTCTCATCATTCGATGTTTTCAACGTTCCGGCTTTTGGCGAATGCTCCATGACCTACACCCGCGATATGCAAAGATCCATCTCCCCTTCGAGCAGGGAAGTGGGCGACGTTTCCGACCTGCTCACCATAAGTCCCGATGAAGCCCTTGCCCTTGCGCAAAACGCCCTGCATGAGATGGGTTATGAGGATTTTATCTCGTCAGGCATTCATCCTGTCGTGCAATACTACGGCAACTTTTTTCCCGTGGATTATGTTGAAAAATGGGGATTTTATCAATGTATGTTTACAAGGAGCGTCGGGGAAGTGCCGCTTACCTACACCAACCAAGAATACATTTTCAACCCTGACGTCTATGCAATACAGTGGCAAGCGGAACGAATTGTGTTCCTGATAGACGATGAGGGCGTCTTCTCGTTCTCCTATATCGGCCCGTATGAGACCGGACAAATTGAGGCCGACGCTTGCGCGCTTCTCCCCTTCGATGAGATATGGAACACGTTTGAAAAGCGGATTCTGCTCGTGAATAACCTTGCAGACCAAATGAAGTATCCGCAAGAGTATCGTATAACAACGGTGCGGCTTGGGCTTATGAGCGTGAGGGCGCAGGATAAGGCCGACGGCATCATCATACCCGTGTGGGACTTTATGGGTACGCTAAATACCTCCGTGGGTGAAACTGACACAAACGGGCTTCGTTCCTTTTTGACCATCAACGCCGTCGACGGAAGCATAATTAACCGCGGCGACGGGTATTAAAAGCAAGATATATTTCCGAGGACAGGGGATTAAAAGCCGTCCCCGTAGTTTTTCACATATTTCGCAGAAAAATTTTTATAATTATGTCGCAAGAATGTTGCAAGCGTCTGTTAAGCTGAGTTTAAGACAATGGGGAAGCTGTAAAAACAGAACGGCGTGACAGTCTGAATCAATCCGAGCGAAGTTCCGCGGAAAGGACATAACATGAAACGGATTTTAACGGTATTATTGTCGGCTTTAATGCTTTGTAGCATGGCGTGCCAGCCCACGCCCGAGGAGGATATCGTTGTAAATCGCGCCGAGGGAAACTTGGAGGAGCGCATCTTTGCAAGCCCTGTGCCGATTGAAGCGGAGATTCCCGCGCCCACAAGCGAGGACGAGGACGAACCTTCGCCCACAATCGGGGACAATGAGGAGCTTTTGCCCTATTCCGAGGGCGCAACGGGCGCATTGACCTTTCCCGATCATTGGACGGACGATCTTTCCAACGAATATGTGAAGGTAAGGATAGACGCCGATATAATCACAAGCGGGCAGACTACCTATCCCGTCTACTTGGTGGAGGAAAAGAAATTCTCGGACGAGGATTATGCGAGGATCTTCCAAAGTCTAATTCCCGACGCTGTAAAGTATCGCGGAACGGCGCTTAGCTATGAGGATTATGAATTGCAGCTTGAAAGCGCGGTTCGCGGTGCGGAAAAACGCAATGCGGACGGGAGCATAAGTTATGTTCCTTGGCCGCAGCAGCAGACTGCAATCGAGTCGGCGCAAGCCAATTTGCGTGGCGCAACCCGCGTGGAGGAACTTTACAAGGAACTCCCCGCAAACATAACGCCGAAAGGGATTATCCTTCGCTCGG
>JAUNBM010000012.1 GCA_030527115.1 Clostridia bacterium | reverse complement strand
GTGCCTCTATTATACCAAAAAAGCCCGATAAAATCGAGCTTTTTTGACAGGCTGATAATGACCTTTCGGTCATTGTGAAATATGCCGGCTGTCGCCGACATGTGAAATAAAATTTGCCCTTATGTGCCACAGCACATTTCATATTTGCTTTGCAAATATTTCATAGCGTAAGCTATTTCACTTGCCCAAAGGGCAAATTTCATTGAAAAAAGCAGCCCTGCGGCTGCTTTTTTCTGGTGGAGCATAGGAGATTCGAACTCCTGACCTCAACATTGCGAACGTTGCGCGCTACCAACTGTGCTAATGCCCCTGGACGTGTGGTATTATAACACATTATTTGAAAATTGCAAGGGCAATTTTTCGTTTTCCTGTTAAGAAATCATAAATTTCAAGTTATTCCCATTGGTTTTTTTGCCGTTACGCGGTATAATGCCCTCATGATAAAACGACTTCTATGCACGGTTGTGACGACCTTAATCCTGCTGATGCTGTTTGCGCAATTCGCCTTTGCCGCGGAAAGCGACGATTTTCCGCTCGGCGATGCGGATCAAAGCGGCTCTGTGACCGCGATGGATGCGGCGGAGATTCTGCGCCATGTCGTCCGGCTAACAACCTTGAGCGGACAGGGGGCTGTTTTGGCGGACGTTAACATGGACGGGGAAGTTACCGCCTTTGACGCCTCCTGCATCCTCCGGTATATCGTCCGCCTCGATACGCTCCCGCCATCCGGAAGCGTTGTGAATCCGCCTGAAGCTATAGATTTATCCGGAAAAATTATCATCCTCGACCCCGGGCACGGCTATGATTTAGCAACGGGAATCCTGCGCGGCGGGCGCATGACCGACGAGAACGGCGCTTTAATCTATGCCGAGGCGGATCGGGTGCTGGACTTTGCGCTTGAAACCAAGGCTCTGCTGGAGGAGCATGGGGCGACCGTCGTTTTGACGCGCTCCGACAGGTTCATGGTGGGCAACTATGTTCGCGTGTCCATGACGCACAAGCTGGCGCTCAGCCGCCTGCACGAAATGGACTCAGCCCTGCTGAACGCGACCGACAGCGATGCGGAGAGGGAGGGTTTGGAAAGCCGGCTCTCCGATTATGAATACCTGTCCGCAATCATGGACGCCATTATCGGGCAGTATACCCCGGGGCGCACCGAGGATAATGGGGAGCTTGCCCAAATCTACTATTTTACTCCGTATGACAGCTCGCACGGGCGGGTTATCCATCCGGACACGAGGCGCATCTATGAATACGAGAAGGATGCGCGGCTCTCCGATATGGTGTATATATCGTTGCATACCAACGCGTCCGCTTCGTCGCAGGCGGGGCAGAATCGCGGACTGCTGGTGTATTGCACCGACAACAGCTATAATCCCACCTATTATGACGGCTATCAAAGCGAAAACAGCATCCGCCTGGGCGAATTGCTCAACGAACAGGTATCGGCGGCCACCGGCTTGATAAAGCGGAGGGACTACGTTGTTATAAACGATTACTTCATGACGAGGGAGAACAACCTGCCTGCCGTTCTGCTGGAAATCGGCTATCATGACAACGCCGAGGACCTCGCTATCATCTCCGCCGCGCAAACGCCGCAAAACGTGGCGAAGGGGATTCTCGCCGCCCTTGGCGAATACTTCGGCTGATTGAAGCTTAAACTCCGGCGCGGGTGAAGCGGCTTAAAAAACCGTTGTTTGCTCGTAAACCGGAGGGTCGGCCGTCGCATATAAAAGCAGTCCGAAACGCCGCCGCCAAGGTGCAAAAGCTAAATAGTGGTTGACAAGGGGAGAAAGAGTGGACTATAATATTCAGCGGTGGAGATCTATGGAGGTTGATAATGCTAAGAAGAATAATTGCATTAACGTTAGTTCTTTGCTTAGCGTTTTCGTTCAGCGTCTATTCCGCCGCCGATGAAACCGATTATGACGTGCTTCCGTTTACGCTGACAGAAGCGGTTACCTTCAATGATTTTGGCTTCGATTCCGCGCTGACGAGCGCGTTTGACGCGGTTGTGGTTTTCAATCCCGATTCCGAAGACATTCTATATTCAAAAAACATGGACTCCCGCTTCGTTGCCGCCGGAAGCGTGGCGATGCTTATGACGACCTTGCTTGCGTTGCAATACTGCGGCATAAACGACTATATAACTCCGGAAGCCGGAATAGACGAGCTGGAGATTACCCATGCCTGCGGGATGCGTACCGGGACGAGATACCGCATGATAGAACTGGTTGCGGCGATGCTCCTGTATAATGCGCAGGACGCCGCCGCCGCGCTTGCCGCCCATATTGCGGTGGAGAGCGGAAACATAGGCGAGGACGCCGAGCTGGAGCAGAAGCTTGCGGCGGCTGTCGAGATGATGAATGAGGAAGCCCGGCGGCTGACGATGAAGCAGACGGTATATACCAACGCCATCGGCTTGCCCGAATCCGATCAGCGCACCAGCGCCGAGGATATTACGAGGCTGATGTACGCTTTATATCTGCACTCCGCCAACCGTTATGTCGGGGACGTCAACTATCTGGAGGGCTGTATCGCAAGAAGCGGGCTAATAGGCTCCATGGATGAGGACGATCCGCGCAACGAAAACGCCTCGCGTTACAGCCAGGAGTTGTCGGGCTACGCCTATTATGAAAACGGGGACGTTACCTCCCTGGCGTTTTCAAAGAGTACCACATGGAAGACCGCCGGAAGCTCCACGGACGGGAGCGTCTTTGTTGTCGGAGCGTCGCTGAAAGAGGATATCATAATCGACACTATGAATCTTCTGACCTTTGCGGAGATGAATTTTGCGGTTCTGTACTGCAATAACATGGTGGGGATTATGCTGGCGGAGACCGATTGTCCGCATTGCACGGGAACGCTCCGCACCCATACGCTTAACTGCGTCTACCCGGCGATCGAGGTCGATCCCGAGGAGGGCAGACTGCCGATTTCGGTCGACTCAACGACGTTTACGCTGTTGACCGAGGTATATACCTACAATGTCATGGACGTTTTTACCGCCGCAATAAACGATGAGACGGTTATAAGCATGGAGCCTGTCCCGGAGGGGGAGTATTTCTCCTCATTTACCATTTGGTTCGAGGATATTCCATTCATTACCGTCGACCTGTATGTGACGACGGCACGAACCCAGAGCGGCTCCAGCGAGTATATCGTTGAAGAACAGCCGCAACAGGTCGCTCCGGAACTAAAGAGCCAGACAATAATCATACTGGCGGCGGGAATAGCGGCGATTACGTTTGCGGTCTGCGGCGTAATCATCGTGAGAGTGCGCAGAAGAAAGTATTAACAGGGGGTCTTATGGAAATACAAAACATTATAAAGATGATAAGAAAGTGGCTTCTGCTGATTATCTTGTTGCCCATTTTGTGCGTAATGGTGGCGGGCTACTATTTTTACCAGCTCGCAACGCCGGTCTATACGTCCACCGCCAAGATTCTCGTGTTCCATCAGCAGGATTCCGACGTAATCAGCGGCTCCGACCTTACGACAAGCTCCAATATAATCAACGATTTCTGCGTTATCATCACGAGTACGCCGGTGCTTCAGGATGCGGCGGACTCCATGCTGATAAACCGGAGCGACGGCACGGTTGGAACGGTTACGCTTGCACAGCTTAAACAATGCCGAATCAGCGTTTCCAAGGGCAGCGAGAACCGGATAGTAACCCTGTCGGTGACCTCGGAAAATGCGAGTCTGGCATATAATGCCGTCGAGGCTATCGTGGAATCGGCTACGCTTCACGCGATTGACTATTTAAAGACCGAGAATATACGGGTTATAGAGCCGGCGAGCGAGGCGGCAAGATCGGGTCCGGCGTCCCTGAGAAATACGGCGCTGGCGGGCTTGCTCGGACTGGCGGCCGCCGTGGGGTTCGCCTTCCTGGTCGAGATGCTGAATACCACTATCCGCGAGCCGGAGGATGTTGAAAAGCTCTTTGGGCTTCCGGTGCTTGCAAAGATTCCTAAGTACGAGAACAGGGAGGCCGCCTATGGCAAACATAGTTGATACATATTATCAGGCTAAGTCCAGCGTCCGTGAAACGATAAAGACGCTTAGAACCAATATCTCCTTTTCGAGCAAGGAGCAGGATCTCCAAACCTTAGTCGTCGCAAGCCCCGCGGCGCGCATGGGCAAAACGACGATTGCGAGCTTCCTGGGAATCGCCTTTGCCGAAACGGGCAAAAAGGTGCTCCTGGTCGATACGGACTGCCGCCGGACGATGGTTGCCAACTATTTCAGACAGCGCCCGCAGTTTGGACTGCTCCAGGTGTTGTACAACGAGGTGAGCTTAGCGGAGGCGGCGGAGGAAACGAGGCAGGTCGGGCTGTATATCCTGGACTGCGGCGGAAAGATAACCAATCCCGTTGAGTTCATCAATTCGCGCCGGTTCGTCCGCTTCACCGAAATGGCGAAGAAGGAGTTCGATATTATCATATATGATACGCCGCCGCTCGGAACCTTTATCGACGCCGCCCTGCTTGCGGCGCGCGCCGACGGAACGATCATAATAATGCAGCCGGGCAAGGTGCAGGTCAACGCCGCCAAGGACGCGCTCGATCAGCTGGAGAAGGCCAATGCCCATGTTTTAGGAATCGTGTTCAACAGCATAGTCAACGTCAAGGCGGAGGGCTATTACTACTATTACGGAAAAGGCGGAAAGAGGAAAAAAGGCGGTAATTCGCGCGATCATGCTAAGGAAGACGGCGCGGCAGGAAAAGGAAAGTGAGATCGGATGAGAACGGATGTGCACAGCCATATCCTGTATGGGGTTGACGACGGGGCAAAGAATCGAAAGGAATCCCTTTTGATGCTGGATGCGGCGCGGGAATGTGGGCTTGAGCGCATCGTCGCGACTCCGCATTACATACGGGCGTGGAAGGATAGGCAGGAAGCGCGCAGGGTTTTTGCCGAGCTTGCGCCGGAGGCGGGAAAGAGGGGAATATCGCTCGTTCTCGGAAGCGAGTTTTCCATCCGCGAGTTTGAAAGCGACAGAATCGGGTTTATCAAAAACGAGCTTTGTTTTGAGGACAGCAACGCCCTTCTGCTGGAGCTGGGCAAGTACACCACCTTGGAGGAGGCGCAGGACGCGATCTATCCGCTTCAGCGTCACGACATCAGTATAATCATCGCGCACCCGGAGCGCAACGTATATTTTCAAAAGGAGCGCGACTACTTTAAGGAGTTTTTGTTCATGGGCTGTACCCTTCAGCTCTCAGCCGAGTGTTTACTGTTGCCCGCGGTAAATCCGCGCAGGCGGGCGGCAAAGCGGATGCTTTCCGCTAAGGCGTACCGTTTCATCGCCTCCGATGCGCATTCGGCGGAGGACTATAAGACTTTTGCGATTTTAAAGCAAAAATACCGCTTTTAAGGGAACCAACCTAAAATATAAGATGAAACCGCTTTGAGCCAAAAAGGTCTAAAGCGGCTTCTTCTTGGGACTGTGACGGTAGGATAAGGCTAAAACAGGGAGAACAGGAGCGAGAGCAAGCCCACGATGACCGAGAGTGAGATGCCGTAAACGAGAACGGGGCCGGCGATGGAAAAGAGCTTTGCGCCTACGCCCATGACGAGTCCTTCAGCGCGAAACTCAATCGCAGGAGCCGCGATGGAGTTGGAGAAGCCGGTTATGGGAACCACGGTGCCCGCTCCGGCGAAGGCGGCTATCTTGTCGAATACTCCGATAGCGGTCAAAAGCGCGGCAAGGAAGATAAGCACGATAGCGGTCAGGGTTCCGGCCTGCTTTTGATCGAAGTCGAACCAAAGCTTGCCCAGGTCGGAGACGCCCTGGCCGAGACAGCAGATAAGCCCGCCCACGATAAAGGCGCGGATGCACATTCTCAGCGTTTTCGAGCGCGGGATGTTAGCGTTAACTTCCTCCCTGTATGCCTGAGCGTCAAAGCGATTCATTCCTTGCGCTCCTTTTCGGGAGTGGGCTTATAGTAGATTTCCCGGTCGGCGGGAAGTTGCATCCCTCCGGTTCCGAAGTGCGCTATGTCATAAAATTTAGTCCGATGCGGCATATGAACCTCCAAATTGAGCTTTATGCCGATATTATGGGCATTTTTTTTGACTTTTAAACGGATTTCAGGCAAAAAATTACTTGACAAGGGGGTTTGGTTTTGTTACTATAACCGATGTGCCATTGGGTGGAGTGCGCCACAGCCCCGGCTGCAAAGCGCAGTGGCAGCAAGTTTATTATTTACTTTATATGGAGGAATCGCCATGAATACCTATATGGCAAAGGGCGAAACCGTTGAGCGTAACTGGTACGTTGTCGATGCGACAGACATGGTTCTGGGTCGTCTGTCTTCGCAGGTAGCAGCTATCCTTCGCGGAAAGCACAAGCCCATCTATACCCCGCACGTGGACACGGGCGATCATGTTATAATCGTGAACGCCGCCAAGGTTCGCTTAACGGGTAAAAAACTTGATGATAAAAAATATATTCACCACACGGGATATCCGGGCGGAATCCGCGAGGTATCTTACCGCACGCTGCTCAAAACCAAGCCGGAATTTGCAGTATACGAGTCGATTCGCCGCATGATGCCCAAGGGCCCGCTGGGCGCTCAGATGCTCAAAAAGCTGCGCGTATATGCCGGAGCGGAGCATGAGCACGCGGCACAGAAGCCCGAAGCGCTGAGCTTAAAGTAAGGAGGAGGAACGAGATGGCAAAAACAGCTTACATGGCAACGGGAAGACGCAAGAAGTCAGTGGCTCGCGTTCGTTTACTCCCCGGAAGCGGCAAGATTACGGTGAACAAGCGCGATGTTGAGGAGTATTTCGGGATGGAGACGCTGAAGATGATCGTCCGCGCTCCTTTGGTGCTAACCAACAATCTCCAGAAGTACGACGTATCCGTCAACGTTTACGGCGGAGGCACGACCGGACAGGCGGGAGCTATTCGCCACGGCATTTCCAGAGCCCTGCTCGTAGCGGAACCGGAGCTTCGACCCGCGCTGAAGAAAGCGGGCTATCTGACCCGCGACCCCAGAATGAAGGAGCGCAAAAAGTATGGTCTGCATGCAGCCAGACGCGCACCGCAGTTCAGCAAGAGATAATATGCTCACAATCCCAAGCCCGCCAAACGCGGGCTTTTTTGATTCCTTGACGGATTTAAGATTGCGTCCCTCGCCCTAAAAAAGTGCGGGCTTGCAATCAAATATCAGGGCTTTCATGCGGCAAAGCAACCCGCACGGTGAGCAAAGCCCCGCGTGAGCGGCGGTTGCGCAGGCGGGGCGGGGTATCCGGCGGGCGGAGTGTTAAACTTTTGTTGGGAGCGTAACTTTACGGATTCACCACGTTTTGAGGCTGGCCGTTTAAAAAAGCTTGAATGTTTCGCGCTGTAACGTCGAGCAGGCGAATGCGCGCGCTTTTCGGCGCCCAGCCGTAATGCGGGGTGACGGTACAGTTATTCGCTCCGATAAGAGGGTTGTGAACGCTGATGGGCTCCTTGGAAGCCACGTCCGTGCCATAGCCCGACAGCTTGCCGCTCTCAAGCGCGTCCCGGATATCGCGCTCGACGACCAGGCTTCCGCGAGCGGTATTTATAAGAAGCGCGCCGTCCTTCATCTTAGCTATGTTTTCAGCGTTGATTATGCCCACCGTGTCCTCCTTTGCGGGGCAATGCAGGGTTAGCACATCGCTGTTTTTCAAAAGCGCATCCAAGTCCACATAGTCGCCGGCAAAGCCCGCCCTCCGGCTCGGACTGAACCCGATGATCTTCATGCCGAAAGCCCTGCCCATCTCGGCAACCCTTCCGCCAATCTGTCCACAGCCCAGGATTCCCAGCGTCAGCCCGTTAAGCTCCCTCGGCGCGATTTGCCAGAAGGTGAAATCCGGGCTCGCCGCCCAGGCTCCCTTATGCACGAGCGCGCTATGCTGTCCAACCCGGGAAAAATGCTCCAAAATATGCGCAAAGGTCAGCTGAGCCACCGCTTCGGTGCTGTAGCTGGGCACGTTGCATACCGTTATTCCGAGTTCTTTCGCCGCCTTGATGTCAACCACGTCGTAGCCGGTCGCCAAGACGGCAACGAGCCGCAGATTCCGCGAAGCCTGCAACTCCTCGCGCCCGACCCGGCACTTATTCGTCAAAACGATGTCCGCCCCGCGCATCCTCTGCGCCGCCATAAGCGGATCGGTTCGGTCATAGACCGAGAGCGTTCCAAAGTTTCTTATCCCGTCCCAACTCAAGTCGCCGGGATTTATCGGATATCCGTCCAAAACTACAAGTTGCATATCTTCCTCCGAACTCGATTTTTTCCTTAATTTAGTTTATCACATTGCGAAGGCTTTATCAAACAAATCGCGAAAATTGACTGAACCTGGACCTTATGCTAAAATCCATTTATGAATGTGGAATTGATAATGCTCTCAAAGCCGATTCTCACCCCCGCCGCATCTCCGATAAGGCTGAAACGCCTCAATTTGGGAACGGGCGCTCTGTTTTGCGCTTTGTATAACGAAATATTCCGCTCCGTTTCGGGCGCGCTTGAGATGGATGAAAACGCCCTCGCCGCCCTGCTCCGCTCCGTATCCAAGGAGGCGGGGTTTTTGATGCTCGCGGGCATACCCCTCGGCGTTTATGTCCTCGATCTCGCCGAGCCTCCGCTCATCGTCGCCGTCGGTCTTAGGGAGGAACACCGCGGCCGCGGCTATGGAAGCCCCTCCTTAGCCGCGCTTGAAAACCGGCTCGTTGAACTCGGCTTCGGCAATGCGGCGCTGTTTGCCGCTAAAAATAACGTCCCGGCTCTTGCCCTGTATCGCAAATGCGGATACCGGCCCTGAGCCGAGACGCAGATTCATTTCTTACCGGTTAGATGTCGGGGGTGTCGAGGATGTCCACCTTGTTCTGATCCTCTTTCTTCTCCTTCGGCAATACGATGTTGAGCACAATCGCAATCAATGCGGCGGGCACGATTCCGCTTCCGCCGAAGATGTAGCCCATCCAGGTGGGCATCGCCTGAAGCACGGTTGCATGAGAACCGACGCCATAGCCCAGGCCCAGCGCCACGGCGACTATGGTGGTGTTGCGAATGCTCAGCTTCTCCTTGGTTATGAGGTTAATGCCCGAGATGATGATCGAGGCGAACATCAGAACGGCGGCGCCGCCGAGTACCGACTGCGGCATTATCGAGATGATCGCGCCAATCTTCGGGAACAGGCCGCAAAGTACCAGGAAGATGGCTCCCATGAATATGGCGAAGCGGTTTACTATCCGCGTCATTCCAACCAGACCGACGTTCTGGCTGAACGAAGTATTCGGAAGCACGCCGAATACCGCCGCTATGCTCGAGCCCACGCCGTCGCAGATAACGCTTCCGGCAAGCTCCTTATCCGTAGCTTCCCTGCCGAGACCGCCCTCGGTTACGCCCGAAGTGTCGCCTATCGTTTCGACCGCGGTTACGATGAACATAATCAGCATCGGCAGAATGGCGGCGATGTTGAACTGAATCTTGACCGGCATGATCTGCGGAACTGCAAACCAGCTTGCGCTTCCGACCGAACTCCAGTTCGTGACCCAAGAATAGACCTGACCTTCAGCGTTAGTCGTAGGCATAATCAAGCCCATGATCGTGGACGCTATGTAGCCAAGCACTATTCCGATAAGAATTGAGGCTATCGACGGGAAACCCTTAAATGCGTGCTTGAACACAATAATTGAGATCAGCACGAAAAGTCCCAGCAACAGATTCGGAAGCGAACCGAAGTCGAAATTGTTGTTGCCGCCGCCAAAGAAGTTGATGCCGACGGATATGAGCGACAGACCTATCGCAATAACCACCGTTCCGGTTACAACCGGAGGGAAGAACTTGCGAAGCGGCTTGATGCAAAAGCCCAATGCGCCCTCGAAGATTCCTCCGATAAGGCAGGCGCCCATCAACGCTCCGTAGGCGTAGATACCGGCCTCAGCGCTCGTTGCAATCGTTCCTGCAGTTACGCCGCCCATCATGCTCACCGCAATCGCACGGTTTATCCCGATAAAGCCCGAGCTGGTGCCCATAACTATCGGAAGCCTTGCGCCGATCGGGCCGATGGGGTAGAGCTGAATCATGGTGATAAGTCCCGCTATCAGCATCGCGTTTTGAAGCAACGAGACTCGAAGGTTGCCCAGTCCCGCCGCTTCGGTGATCCCGCAGACGCCCATTATGACGAGCAACGGCGAGAGATTGCCTACAAACATTGCCAATACATGCTGTAAGCCCAACGGTACCGCAATCCGAAGCGGCAAGGTGCCGTTCAGATCATACGGCGAGGTGTGTTTGCGTTTCTTCTCCATACGTATCCTCCTTAGTATTAAATACTGTGATTATTTTAAATTATGTTAGGCGTCCCCGTCAAGGAAAAAGTCACAATTTTGTCAAAATTTGTCTGTGCCCAAAGCATACGCCTTTTATTCCCTTTAGGACAGCGCCTGCGTTTATAAAACCAAAGACACAAAAAAAGCTCCCTCGGGGAGCGGAACATGGTGGGGATGCACGGGCTCGAACCGTGGACCTCTGCGATGTGAACACAGCGCTCTAACCTGCTGAGCTACATCCCCGCTTCGTGTATTCTAACCCATTTCTTCGTATATTGCAAGATTTTTTTGCTGTGCGGCCGGATTTTTCTGCATACCGGGGCGCTTTTCGTTCTTAGTGCCTGTAATCAAAGCGCCGCCCATCCCCAAAGCGGAAGAAGGCGGCGCGATTCTGACTTATTAGCTTTGCAGGGGTTGTAAGGAGGAGCAAAAGCTTAATCCATCGGTACGAGGATTCCCTGCACGACCATGCGCTTCAAATCGTTTCCAAGGACGCAGGTGGACAGCGTTATAATCGTGTCGTCCGCGGTCGGCGTTACCAAGGTGTCTATAACCGACTGGCCGATGCAGGTCTGCAAATATTCCTCAAAGTCCTCACTGCTGTAGAACGAAGTCCGATAGTAGGAACCGAGGTCGGTCTCGTAGGCGGCGAAGATATAGATATAATAGTCGGTTTGCCCGTCGGGGGTATAGAGCTGCATTATCGGATTCCCGTTATAGTAGGTCTGCTTTTTATACCTGTTCAGCGTTCCGAACATGGAGCCGTTATTCATCCTGTGACCGTGGATTATCGTATTCTTCGCTGAGAAGGTGACGTCGGTCAGGGGATCGACATACAGCGAGCCGATTATATTCTCGCTCTTGTCATAGAGATGGTCGAGATAGAAGCCGGGATTGTCGGCGGGCGCCATCATGACCGGATAGTTGATCGGGGAGTCCTGCAGATACAGCCAAGCCACAGCGTCGCTGTTGATCGCGATAAGGTCGTTGAAATTGACCGATATCCTTTGAACCACATAATCGTTGGGATCGGCGTCGGCATTGGGGTCGGGGGTGACAAGGGTTTGACTGCCGGAATCGTCGTCGCTGTCGCCATCGCTATCGCCGTCGCTTCCGCTATCGTCCGTTGCCGTGGCGGTAGAGTCGGGGTCGGTCTGCTCAGGATCGGTCGCTTCGGGCTGGTCGGTCGTTATAAACGCATTGAACTCGGCGCTTTCCACGGATTCCCGGTAGACGCCGTCGGAAGAAACATTAACGGTATGCGTTGAATCGGGCTGTGTGAAGCGGTCGCCTGCATCCTCCATGACGCTCTGCCCTTCGCAACTCGGAATAAAGATGCAAATAATGGCTATGATGCAGCTGAGGATGATCGCCAGCATGGCTATTATGAATATCGTACTCGCCCTCTTGCTCGCAAAGAGCCTCGAGAAAAAGTCCTTGGTTCTTTCAATAACGGAATTCATTGCCTACCTCCATGGGCAGTATTATACAGCATCTTTTTGGCTAAGTCAAAGCCTTACAAAAGAGTTGGAAATCTTGTCACAATTCACTAAATCTGTTACAATGGTGTAACGGAGGATGTAACGATGCCGATTTTTTCCCACGGGGATGTTAAAGCAAAGCTTTTGATACTGTATTTTGTGCGCGGCGCAAAGATCGACGTTTCCGCCGAGCAGATATACGCCTGTTTGTTCGCGCTCGACTATACCGACTATTTCACCTTCTGCGGCGCCATTGCCGAGCTAAAGGAGGACGGCTTTCTCGCCGAAGTTCCCCGCGCTTTCGGGCAAAGCTGTAAGCTGACCCTCTCCGGCAAGGAAGCTCTGGAGCTTTTTGAGGAGAGCATCCCTCAATCCGAGCGCGAATCCATAAGACGCTATATTGCCGAGCATTCCGTGCGTATGCAACAGGAAACCCAGCTTTCAAGCAGTATGGAGCCGCTTGACGAGGGCGGATATATGGTGTGCCTCGTCGCCTCGGAGCAAAACAGGACGATATTGGAAATAAAGATGCAGGTCGCCTCGCGCGAAACCGCAATGATAATGCGAAAGAACTGGGCTGAGGAGAGCTGTTTTATCTATGACACGCTCTATTCGCACCTTCTGAAGGAGAGGTAGAATGGATCTGTCTATGCTCAACGGCGAACAGCTCGAGGCCGTTCTTCATACCGAGGGCCCGCTCCTTGTGCTTGCCGGCGCGGGAAGCGGCAAAACCCGCGTGCTCACGCACAGAATAGCCTATCTGATCGAGGAGAAAAACGTCCCTCCCCGCAGTATTTTGGCGCTCACCTTTACAAACAAAGCCGCCAGGGAGATGCGCGAGCGCGTCCGCTCCCTCGTTTCGAGCGAGGCGGAGCGCGTTTGGATGGCGACCTTTCACGGGTTCTGCGCCCGGGTGCTTTCGATGGAGATCGACAAGCTCGGCTATGACAGATCCTACATCATCTATGACGACTACGATCAGCAAACGCTGATTTCGCATATTATCAAGGAGCTGAGTCTGGACGACAAGAAGTATCCGAAGCGCCTGCTCTCCTCGATATTCTCGGAGGCAAAAAACTCCTCGCTCAAGCCCGGGGACTACCTTGCCGAATCGGATCAACCGCTCCCGGTGCGGCAGGCTTTCCGCCTTTATCAGCAAAGGCTGAAGCAAGCAAACGCGCTCGACTTCGACGATCTCCTTTTAAAGACTATCGAGCTTTTTGAAACGCAGCCCGAAGTTTTAACGCGATATCAGGAGCGCTTCTCCTATATCCTTGTCGACGAATACCAGGACACCAACCTCTGCCAGTATCATATCGTCGAGATGCTGGCGCGAAAGCATCGCAATCTCTGCGTCGTCGGAGACGATGACCAGAGCATATACGGCTGGCGGGGCGCGGATATCCGCAACATACTGGAGTTTGAAAAGGACTTTCCCGGAACGAAGGTTATCCGCCTGGAGCGGAACTACCGTTCGAGCGAGCAAATATTGAACGCGGCGAACCGCGTTATCGCCAACAATCACGGCAGGAAGCCCAAGAAGCTTTGGACTGACCGAAAGGACGGGGAGAATATCGACATATTCTGCGCGCTCGACGAGCGCGACGAGGCCGTGTTCATCTGCAACCGCATCCTCCAAAGCGTGAGAAACGGCGGCAGGTACGATGATTTTGCCGTCCTGTATCGCACGCACGCGCAGAGCAGAATAATTGAAATGTTGCTTCAAAGTTACAGCATCCCCTATCGGGTTTACGGCGGCATCTCCTTCTTCATGCGCGCGGAGATCAAGGACGTCCTCTGCTATCTGCGCCTGTTTGAAAACCCCGCCGATAACGAAGCCTTCCTGCGCATAGTCAACGTTCCCCGGCGCGGGATAGGCCCGGCCTCCATCGCGGAGCTGTCCAGGCGCGCTTCCGAGCGCGGGCTTCCGTTGCTTGCCGCCGCACTTGAGCCGGAGGGGCTGTCCAAGTCGGTCGCCGCCAAGCTGGAGGCCTTTACGCGCCCGATGATGGAGCTGTTTGAAAAATTCGCCTCGCTCTCCCTGCTCAATTTTACCGAGGAGCTTTTGACTAAAATCGACTATAACAGCTACCTTTACGACGACAAGCCCGAGACCTACGAGACGCGCAGGGAGGCGATAATGGAGCTTTTGGGCTATATCCGAGAGTTTGAGGCGGGCTATGACGAAAACGACGGTTCGCTCGTTCAGGCTTTCTTAAATAATATCGCGCTGTTTTCCAATGCGGACCAGGTTGATGAAAAGAACGGTTGCGTCAACCTGATGACGCTCCACTCCGCCAAGGGGCTGGAGTTTCCGGTAGTTTTCCTCTGCGGCATGGAGGACAGGCTCTTTCCCTCCTCGCAGTCCATATATGATGCATCGCGGCTGGAGGAGGAGCGCAGGCTCTGCTATGTAGGCATCACCCGCGCCATGAACAAGCTGTATCTGAGTTTCGCCCGCCAGCGCACCCTCTACGGGCAGACCGAAGCCACCGTGCCGTCCCGGTTTTTAACGGAGCTTTCCGACTCGGTAAACCTGTCCACGGGAATAAAAACTCCTGCCGCGCCGCTCGAAAGAAGCGAATGGGACAGGCCTAAACAGCCGGCAAAAACGCCGTATAAGCCGCCGGAGCGCAAGGCTGTGGAGCTGGATATCGGAGATCGCGTCTCGCACAGGGTTTTTGGTTCGGGCAGGGTAATAAATCAAACCGGGCAGGGCGCGTCGCAGATAGTTGAGATACGTTTTGACAATAATATAACCAAGAAATTCGCGGCGGCATACGCGCCGCTGGAAAAGACGGAGGCCTGAGATGGAAAGACGGCTTGAACTCGTCAAGCTTTTAAACGAATACGCCAAGGCTTACTATGTTTTCGACGAGCCGCTCATATCGGACGCGGAATATGACGCGCTTTATGACGAATTGCTGGAGCTTGAAAGGGCGAGCGGGCTGGTTGAGCCCGACAGCCCGACGAGGCGGGTGGGAGGCCAGCCGCTCGAAGCCTTCGTGCAACACCGGCATATTGCAAGGCTGTGGAGCATGGACAAGACTAAGAGCCTTGAGGGACTTGAGGACTGGATGCGCCGCGCCGAAACCCTGCTCGGAGTGAAGCAAAGCCCCCTCTATTCGCTCGAATACAAGTTCGACGGGCTGACGGTGAACCTGACCTACGAAAACGGCTTGCTGGTTCAGGCGGCGACGCGGGGCAACGGCGAGGTTGGGGAGGCGATTCTCCCGCAGATTATGACCGTCCGCTCCGTTCCGCTCACCATACCCTTTAAGGGAAGGCTGGAGGTGCAGGGCGAATGCATCATGTTGCTCTCCGCCCTCGCTGAGTATAACCGCACGAGCGACGAGCCCTTGAAGAACGCAAGGAACGCCGCCGCCGGAGCTTTAAGAAATCTCGACCCCAACGAGACCGCCAAGCGAAGGCTGAGCTGTTTTTGTTACAATGTGGGCTTCATCGAGGGGCGCACGCTGAAGGATCAGCCGGAAATGCTCGGCTTTTTAAAGGAAAACGGACTGCCCCTTTCGCCTTATATCCGCTATTTTCATACCGCCAAAGAGGCGTTTTTTGCCATCCGCGAAGTCGAAAGCGGACGCGACAATCTGGATTTTTTAATCGACGGCATGGTGATAAAGGTCTGCGACTTCGCCATGCGCGAGGAGCTGGGCGCTACCGAGAAGTTTCCGCGCTGGCAACTCGCCTATAAATTCGCCGCCGAGGAGGCGACGACGCGGGTGCTGGAGGTCAGCTGGGAGGTCGGACGAACCGGCAAGCTCACGCCGCTGGCGCATCTTGAGCCGATTGAGCTGGGCGGCGTGACGGTTAAGCGCGCAACGCTCAACAATTACGACGATATAAAGCGCAAGCGCGTTAAGAAGGGGTCGCTCGTATTCATCCGCAGGAGCAACGATGTTATCCCCGAAATCATGGGCGCGGTTCCAAACGACGCCGCCGCCCAGGAGATAGAGCCGCCGAGCCTTTGCCCGCAATGCGGGGCGCATCTTGAACAGCGCGGGGCGCACCTTTACTGCCCGAACGCGCTCTCCTGCAAGCCCCAGATACGCGAAAGGCTGGCGCACTTCGCCTCAAGGGACGCCATGGATATCGAGTCCTTCGCGGGCAAGACGGCTCAACAGCTGATTGAGGAGCTTGACATCGACTCGATTGATGATCTGTATACGCTGAGCTTAGAAAAACTGCTCGGACTTGAAGGCTTTAAGGAGCAGAAGGCGACCAAGCTCTTAAATGCCATCGAAAAGAGCAAGTCGCGGCCGCTCGCAAACTTCATCTTTGCGCTCGGCATTCCGAACGTCGGAATAAAAACCGCCAAGGATCTCGCCAAGAGCTTTAGGAGCCTTGCCGCCATTCGCTCCGCAACGAGGGAGGAACTGCTTGCCATTCCCGATGTGGGCGACATCGTGGCGGACTGCATCCTCGATTTCTTTGCCGACGAACGCATAGGCGAGCAGGTGGACCGCCTGCTTTCGCATGGGGTAAGCCCCGTCGAAGACAGCCATGAGCTGAGGCAGACCCCGATTTTGGGGAAGACGCTTGTCGTTACGGGAACGCTTCCCTCCCTCGGGAGGAAGGAAGCCGAAGCGCTCATTGAGCAGGCGGGAGGCAAGGCGGCGGGGAGCGTGAGCCGGAATACCGACTATGTCGTCGCCGGCGAAAATGCGGGGAGCAAGCTGCAAAAGGCGCTCGCGCTCAACATCCCGATTCTGGACGAACAAAAGCTATTGGAGTTGATAAAATGAGAATAGGTAAACTGGATAACTCGGAGCTGGAGCGGCTCATACTCCGCAAGTTTTCAAAAACGCGCAAGGAAACCCTGACCGGGCCAGCCATAGGCGAGGACTGCGCCATGCTCGACCTGGGCGATGATTTGATTGCGCTCAGCACTGATCCGATAACCTCCTCCAACATAGAGAATCTCGGCAGGCTCTCGGTCTATGTGAACTGCAACGACGCCATCTGCTCCGGCGCGGAGCCGGTAGGCTTGCTGGTGACGCTCCTTGCGCCGCCGTGCATAACGGAGGACGAAATCGAAAGGGTAGCGCTCGACCTTGCCCGTTGCGCCCGCGAATATGAGGTGGATATCCTCGGCGGCCATACGGAGATTACCGATGCGGTAACCCGCGCCATAACCTCCTCCACAGTGATTGCAAGGAAGCCGCGAAGCTTTGTCCTGCGTGGGGCGCGGGAGGGGGACTATATCGTTATGACCAAGTATGCGGGGCTGGAGGGAACCGCCATCCTCGCTTCCGATTATCCCCTGTGCTTTCCTGCCCTGACTTCGGCGGAGCTGGAGGAGGCGGCAGGTTGCTTTGACTCGCTGTCCATAGCTAAGGAGGCGGGGGCGGCGCTCAAAGAGGGGGCTTCCGCCCTGCACGACGTTACGGAGGGCGGCGTTCTGGGCGCGGCATGGGAGCTTGCCGAAAGGTTCAAGCTCGGCGCTGTTATAAAAACCGCCGCCATTCCCGTGCTTCCGGTTACAAAAAAACTCTGTGCCTGCGCAGGCATCGACCCGCTCAGGCTGATCGGAAGCGGGAGCCTGCTTATCGCCACCGACAGCCCCCTGCCCCTGATTCAAAAGCTTCAGAAGATGAGTCTCAATGCGTGCGTAATCGGGAGGCTCAGCTCCGGCGGATTTACGGATGAGGACGGCAGTCCCATAGAGCCCCCCGAAGCCGACGAGCTTTACCACTTTGCGAGCGGCAGGCAGGCGGCGGAGTTGCGGGATTTTTAAGCTTGAATAAACCGGCTTGACATGGTATAATAAGCAGTTGAAATTTGGGGGTATTAGCAATGCTCAGTATGACCGGCTATGGCAGAGGAGTTGCCAATGCGGATGGAAGGGAGCTTGTGGTTGAGCTAAAGAGCGTCAATCACCGCTTCCTCGACCTTGGGATTCGGTTGCCGCGCCAGCTAAACTGCATAGAGGACAAGCTTCGCAACGTTATCGGCGGCAAGCTCGCCCGCGGACACGTTGACGTCTATGTGAACTATACCAACGCCCGAAGCGACGCTAAGAGCGTGGAGGTGGATTCCGCCCTGTTGCAGGCCTATGTAACGGCCGCGAGGGAGGCGAACGCCGGGCTGGGACTACACGATGATTTGACGCTCACAAAGGCGCTCGCCCTGCCCGAAGCGACCCGTATCGTCAATTCCGAGGAGGATTCCGAAGCGCTTATCGCGCTCGCCGGAGAGGCCGCCGCTCAAGCGGCAGAGGCGCTCATAGCTATGCGCCGGATAGAGGGCGAAAAGCTCAAAGCCGACCTTTTCGCGCATCTTAGCGCGCTGTTGAACCTCGTTTCAAGGCTGACCGTTCGCGCTCCGCTGATTGCGCAGAATTACCGCAAAAAGCTCACCGAACGGATCGAAAGCTTTTTAAGCGACGATGAGATAGACCGGGCGCGGCTCGCCACCGAAATCGCCCTCTTTGCCGACAGATCCGCCATCGACGAGGAGCTTGCGAGGCTCAACAGCCATCTGGAGCAGTTCGAGCTTCTGCTGGACGTGGACGAGCCCGTGGGCCGCAGGCTGGACTTTGTTATTCAGGAGATGAATCGCGAAATCAACACGATAGGTTCCAAGGCTAACGACGCCGAGCTGACGCAACTCATGCTGGAGGGCAAGAACGTGATTGAGAAACTGCGCGAGCAGGTTCAGAATATAGAATAGCATTATCGAGGAGGCAAGATGAAGCAGAATCGCAAGGGGCTGTTGCTGGTGGTTTCCGGCCCCGCCGGAGTAGGCAAAGGCACCATAGACACCGCGCTGATTGAGCGTAATCCAACGATGAAGATGTCCGTTTCGGCAACGACGAGGAAGCCGCGTCCGGGCGAGATAGACGGGGTTCACTATTTCTTCAAGTCCGAGGATGAGTTCGTCAAGATGATCGAGCGAGACGAGTTTTTGGAGTATATGCACGTCTTCTCGACCAATTATTACGGCACTCCCCGCGCCTTCGTGGAGGAGGAGCTGGAGCTTGGACACGACGTTATCCTGGAGATCGACGTCATGGGCGCGATGAAGATTCGGGAGTCCTATCCTGACGCGGTTTTGGTTTTCATAGCCCCGCCCTCGATGAGCGAGCTTAAATCCCGGCTCATCGGACGAGGCACCGAGACCATCGAAGCGATTGAAAAGCGTTACGAGGTCGCCTTCGGGGAGATGCAGTACATGGATAAGTATGATTATCTAATCGTCAACAACCTGGTTGACCTCGCCGTTCGCCGGATGGAATGCATTATCGAGGCGGAGAAATGCAAGGTCGCCAGAAGCGAAGCTTTGATCAATAGACTTTTAGGAGGAAACAGCGAATTATGATGAACTATCCCTCGCTCAACGAGCTGGTTGAGAAAGCGGGTTGCCGCTACACCCTGGTATGCGCCATAGCCAACCGCGCAAGGCAGTTGCAGGAGAAACCCGACAAGCTGAACAATCGCAAGCCCGTTCCGGTCGCCGTTGAGGAGCTTCATAACGGCGATATCGTCCTTTCCACCTGGTACGAATAGAGACCGGACAAATCAAAACGTTTGCGCTTGCGCCAACAGCTAAGTATTGAAGGGGACTCGATGTTTGCCGACATTATTGTCGATATCGCGCACTCCGCGATTGATAAGGTTTTTACCTATCATGTTCCCGAAGCGCTTTCGGTCGAAGTCGGGCATCATGTTTTAATTCCGTTTGGCCGCGGCGACTCGCCCAAGGAGGGCTTCGTCCTCAATCTTCGCGAGAACTGCGACTTTGGCAAGTGCAAGGACGTTATCCGGCTTATCGAGCCCTATCCCGTGCTGTTGCCCTCCCAGATTGAGCTTTGCCGCTGGATGCAAAAGACCTATCGCTGTCTTGCCGTGGACGCCCTGCGGCTGATGATACCGACCGTGCTTCGGGGAGGCAAGGCAAGGGAAAAGAGCGAGCGGGTGATAAAGATTAAGGAGGGGCTCGACCTTGACGCCGCGCTTAAAAGAACCCGTTCTCCGGTTCAACGCGATATATTAAACTTTCTCTTTGAAACCGGGGTGGAAATATCGGTAAAGGATCTTGCCGCCTTCTTCCCCAACGCTTCCGCCGCAATCTCCGCCATCATCAAAAAGGGCTTTGCAACGACCAACTCCTACGAGGTGTTTCGCCGTCCCGATTTTGCCGCCGCAAAGCTCCCGCCGCACACTCCGACGCCGGCGCAGGCTTCGGTCACCCATACCGTATGCGAGAGCCAAAACGGCGCTCCTGCAACTTTCCTGCTTCACGGAGTTACCGGAAGCGGCAAGACGGAGGTCTATCTGGACTGCATAGCCCACTGCCTTTCCATGGGCAAGCGTGCAATAGTTCTCGTGCCTGAGATAGCGCTTACCCCGCAAACCGTCGGCAGGTTCCGCCAGCGCTTCGGCGACGATATAGCCGTTTTGCACAGCCGGCTTTCCAACGGCGAGCGGTTTGACGAGTGGCGCAGAATAAGGCTCGGGCTTGCAAAGATTGTTATCGGGGCTCGAAGCGCGATATTCGCTCCGGTCGATAAGCTCGGCCTCATCGTCATTGATGAGGAGCATGAATCGAGCTACCAGAGCGAGAGCGCCCCGCGCTATCATGCGGTCGAGATCGCACAACGGAGATCGAAGGAGGAGGGCTGTACGCTTCTTCTTGGAAGCGCCACCCCGTCCCTGCTCAGCTACTATCGCGCAAAGAGCGGGACTTACCGGCTGTTGGAACTGCCCGACAGGGTTTTAAACCGCCCTCTGCCCCTCGTAAAGATTGTCGATATGCGCGAGGAGTTTTTAAACGGCAATACGGGCATCCTCTCCTTTGCGCTGTTGCAGGAGCTAAGAAGCTGTCTTGAGCGGGGCCAGCAGGCGATGCTCTTTATCAACCGCCGCGGCTATTCCACCTTCGTTTCCTGCCGTGCCTGCGGCTATGTGCAAAAATGCACGAACTGCGACGTCTCGCTGACCTATCACAAGTCGGCGCAGAGGATGAAATGCCACTACTGCGGCTACAGCGCCGAGCTTCCAAAGGTCTGCCCGAACTGTCACAAACCCTTTTTGAAGCAGTTTGGAATAGGAACCGAACAGGTTGAAGAAGCCGTCAAAGCCGCCTTCCCCGGCGTTAACTGCCTGCGTTTGGATACCGATACCACCGCAAGAAAGGGCGAACTCGCCAGGATACTTTCCGCCTTTACCGACAACAAGGCGCAGGTGCTTATCGGGACTCAGATGATAGCTAAGGGGCACGATTTTCCCCTGGTCACCCTGGTTGGGGTGGTTTGCGCCGACACGACGCTGAACCTGCCCGACTTTCGCTCCAGGGAGCGCACCTTCCAGCTGTTGACCCAGGTTGCCGGGCGGGCAGGGCGCGACAGCGCCAAGGGCAAGGTCGTCATTCAAACCTACTCTCCGGCGCATCCCGTGATATCCTTTGCGAGGGCGCACGACTATGCCGGCTTCTATAACTATGAGATTCTGGAGCGCAGAAAGTGCCTCTATCCTCCGTTTTCAATCTTCGTGAGGCTTCTGTTCTCCGGAGAAGACGAGCAAAGGATGAATGAATTCTGCTCGTCGTTTGCGCGGTTGCTGGAAGAAGCGCTTTTGGAGGACGAAAGGGGGGCTCCGGCTCCGAGACTGCTTTTGCTCTCGGCCGCGCCCGCTCCGGTCGCGAGGATACTCGGCCGCTTCCGGTACCAGATAGTGTTAAAACTGCTCCGCACCAAGGACGTCGCCTCGTCCCTCTCGATTATTTACAAGCTTTGCGGGGAAAAATGCGGCGACCTGCCCCCGAATATAGAAATAAATCCACAGGATATGTTTTAAGATGAGAACTGAACGAAAACGAAAAGAACATACGGCGGTCTCGCTGTTTTTAAAGTCCCTTTACGGCTTTAAGCGCTACCTTGTGCTTGCGGCCGTCTTTGTAGTCCTTGCCACCTGTTGCACCTATGCCGCCCCCTTCGTAACGAGCTTCACGCTGGATTATGTGATTCAGGGCATGGATGCGAAAGTCCCCGCGTTTATGATGCGGCTGATCGACGCGGTTGGCGGGCGAACCTTCTTTTTGAACAACCTGTTCGTTTGCGGAGCGGCGTATCTGCTTTTCACGCTGATGAACGGCGGCTTCACTTACCTGCGCCGCAGAAACGTTGCTTTCGCCGCAGAGGGCATGGCAAAACAGCTCCGCGACAGCCTCTATGTGCATCTGAACGCCGTTCCGTACGACTATCATAAGCATGTCAACACCGGCGATATAGTGCAACGTTGCACCTCGGATGTGGACACCATCCGCCGCTTCGTAAGCATGCAATGCATGGAAATTGTGCGCACCGTGGTGATGTTCACCGTGGCTTTGGTGGTCATGTTTTCAATCCATGTCCGCATGGCGCTGATATCCATGGCGGTGCTTCCCTTGCTTACCGTATCCTCCTTCATCTATTTTAGATATGTGAGGAGATACTTCCGCCTGTCCGACGAATCGGAGGGCGCGCTTTCCACGGCGATTCAGGAGAATCTCACCGGCGTGCGCGTGGTTAGGGCTTTCGGCCAGCAACGTGCGGAATATGACAAGTTCACCTCGCTGAATAAGGATTTCAGAGCCAAGACCGAGAAGCTCATTCAGCTTTTGGGCTACTACTGGGGCTTTTCGGACGCCTTCGGCTATACCCAGATTGCGGTTTCGCTGATTGCGGGCATCTGCTTCAACGTTGCCAATCCTGAGGCGTTTTCGCTCGGAAACGTAACGCTCTTTGTAACCTATACCGGCATGCTGACCTGGCCGGTGCGTCAGCTCGGCAGAATCCTTGCGGACATGGGCAAGGCGAGCGTTTCCCTCGGCAGGCTAAATGAGATTCTCTCGGCGGAGGCCGAAAAGGAGCCGGGAAGGGCTGAAAAGCCCGATATGATAGGCGATATCGTATTCGACAAGGTTTGCTTCGGCTATCATGCCTACAACGATGTTTTGAAGGAGATATCCTTTGTCGCGCATCCGGGACAGACGGTTGCCATCTTAGGCTCAACAGGTTCGGGCAAGAGCAGTCTGGTTCAGCTCCTGCAAAGGCTCTATCTTTGCACCTCGGGGAGCATAACGATAAACGGGGTGAATATCAACGACATCGACCATGCCCATCTGCGCCGCAATATCGGCATCGTATTGCAGGAGCCGTTTTTGTACTCGCGCACGATAAAGGAGAATATCAAAATCGTCGATCCCGACGCTCCGGACGACCGCGTTTTTGAGGCGGCAAAAACCGCCGCCGTACACGAGGTTATCCAGGAGTTTGAGAACGGCTACGATACCATCGTTGGCGAGCGCGGCGTGACGCTCTCCGGAGGCCAGCAACAGCGGGTTGCAATCGCCCGCACGCTCATGCAGAGCGCCCCGATTTTGATCTTTGACGATTCCATGAGCGCCGTAGATACCGAAACCGACGCGCAAATCCGCGATGCTCTTTGCTCGATGAAGAAGGACGGCATCACCTTTATCATCTCGCACAGGATAACAACCCTCTGCGAAGCGGATAACATCCTGGTTTTGGAGCAGGGAAAGCTGGTTCAGCAGGGTACGCACGACGAGCTTATCAAGCAGGAAGGGCTGTATCGCAGAATCGCCGTCATTCAGGATATGGCGGGAAAGGAGGCGTAAAATGGCTTATCAAAACGAACAGGAATTTACCGATAAAAAAGTTGACTTCTCGATATGGAAGCGGCTCTTCCTCTATGCGCTTAAAAATAAGCGCTTGCTGATAAAGACCGTTATAGCGCTGGTCGTAGTTGCCGGAATAGACGTATGCTACCCGCTTTTAACCAACTATGCGATAGACAATTTCGTTACCCCGCGCACCACCGACGGGATATGGTGGTTCGGCGCGCTGTATGTTATGCTCGTCTTTATCCAAGGCGGAGGCACCTTCTTCTTTATCAGCCGGACGGGAAAGATGGAGATGGCTATCTCCTATGATATCCGTCAGGACGCCTATATGCGGCTTCAAACCCTGTCGTTCTCCTTCTACGATAAAACCGCCGTGGGCTATCTTATGGCGCGAATGGTCAGCGACGTTGCGAGGCTGTCGGAGATGATTGCCTGGAGCATAGTGGATGTTCTGTGGGCGTTCTGCTTCGCGGTCGGGTGCGTCGTCGTTATGTTCATCAAAAACTGGACGCTCGCCCTCATCGTTATCAGCGTCATTCCGGTGCTTTGCTTCGTCAGCCTGTTTCTGCAAAAGCGCATACTGAAGTATCAGCGCGAGTCCCGCCGCCATAACAGCCGGATAACCGGGGCATTCAACGAGGGCATCATGGGCGCTATGACGACAAAGACGCTCGTTCGGGAGGACAAAAACGCCGAGGAGTTTAAGGAGCTTACGGGCAGTATGAAGACCGCCACCATCAAGGCTTCCCTGCTCAGCGCCGCATTCTTCCCGCTGGTTATATCGCTCGGCGCAATAGGCACCAGCATGGCGCTAAGCTTCGGCGGTATCGGCGTTATCTCGGCAGGCGATTCCTTCATCGGGTTTATAACGACAGGCGCGCTCGTAGCCTTTATATCGTATGCCTCGAACCTCTTTGATCCCATCCAGCAGCTTGCCCACATCTTTGCCGAATTGCAGAGTGCGCAGGCGTCCGCAGAGCGGGTCATGACTTTGATAGATACCGAGCCGGCAGTCGTCGACAGCCCCGAGGTCATTGCCAAATACGGGGATACGATGAACCCCAAGCGGGAGAACTGGGAACCCCTGCACGGCGACGTCAGCTTTGAGCATGTGTCCTTCGCCTACAACGAGGGCGAGCCGGTTCTCAGCGACTTTAACCTGCAGGTCAATCAGGGGGAGACTATCGCCCTCGTCGGGGAAACCGGAGCGGGGAAGAGTACCATCGTCAACCTGATTTGCCGCTTCTATGAGCCTACTCAGGGCAGGATTTTGATAGACGGCAGGGACTATCGCGAACGCTCCCAGCTCTGGCTTCAATCCAACCTGGGCTATGTTTTGCAGTCGCCGCACCTCTTTTCCGGCTCCATAATGGATAATATCCGCTTCGGCCGTCCCGACGCAACCTTTGAGCAGGTCGAGCACGCGGCTAAGATGGTTCATGCCGACGACTTCATAAGAGCGCAGGAACACGGCTATGATACCGACGTCGGCGAGGGCGGCGGCAGGCTCTCGATAGGGCAGAAACAGCTCATCTCTTTCGCCCGCGTCATACTTGCCGACCCGCGGATCTTCGTGTTGGACGAGGCAACCAGCTCCATAGATACCGAAACGGAACAGGCGATCCAAAACGCCATCGTCAACGTGCTTAAAGGGCGAACGAGCTTTATCGTTGCGCACCGCCTGTCCACGATTCGCAACGCCGACCGCATCCTCGTAGTCCGCGGCGGCAAGGTCGTTGAACAGGGCAGGCACGAGGAGCTGATAGAGCTTCGCGGCTACTACTATGACCTCTATATGAACCAATATAAGGAGGGGCGCATTCAAGAATCCCTGCGCCAGTAGCTGAGCCCGTTTTTTAGAATATCCACCGCAAAACGAAGTCTCCGCCTCGCCACAACATTGAGGCGGGGCTTTTGTTTTTGCGGGCTGTACGGACGCGACCGGTTTGGCTAAAAAACGGATAGGAAAAACAAAAGCCGCAAGCCAAAACAGCTTACGGCGCTATGTGGTGACCCGTCGGAGATTCGAACTCCGGACACCTTGATTAAAAGTCAAGTGCTCTACCGACTGAGCTAACGGGTCTAATGGCTGGGGTGGCAGGATTTGAACCTACGAATGCGAGAGTCAAAGTCTCGTGCCTTACCGCTTGGCTACACCCCAAAGCGAGCCTGATAAGAATCCTGGGGTGGATAGTGGGGCTTGAACCCACGACCTCCAGAGCCACAATCTGGCATTCTATCCAACTGAACTATATCCACCACGCTTCTTATCAAGCTCGTTTCGCATCCGTACCGCGCACTTCCGCCGTGCGGCCGTGACGCAACTGGCGCGCCTGCAGGGATTCGAACCCGGGACCTACGGCTTAGAAGGCCGTTGCTCTATCCTGCTGAGCTACAGACGCAAGAAAGTTCCGAATATTGATTTTAACAGGCAATACCGGTTCTGTCAATCTCTTTTTCGGGATTTTTTCACCGGGCGGCAATCGCAGGGCAACAATCGCAAAACGAAGTTTAGATTTTACTTTGGCAAGTTACTTTTGATTTACTTTTTGCATTAATTTCACCGCCATTTCAATAAAGCCCTTGTCAAATCATCTGAAAAAGGGTAAAATACAAGCAATTATACGGTTTCGGAGGAGTATGCGGCTGATTTCCAAAGAGGCACAGGAGGCGTGCGCGCTGAGACCCGGTTGCTCGGTGCTGGCCGCGCTGTCGGGAGGCGCCGATTCGGTTGCCCTGCTGCATTCGCTGAGGGACTTGCAGCTTGAAGGAGGCATAGGCAGGCTTTTCGCCGCACATCTGAATCATGGGATTCGCGGCGCGGAAGCGGACGCTGACGCTGAGTTTTGCAAGCGGTTGTGCCGCGATTTGGACGTCCCTTTTTTTTCGGAGCGCGTCGATGCCCCGAAATACCGCGAGGACAGGCGGTTGTCGCTGGAGCAGGCGGCGCGGGAGTTGCGATATGAGTTTTTGTACCGCATCAAGGCCGAAACCGGTGCGGAGCTTATCGCCCTCGCCCACAATCGGGGCGATCAGGCGGAAACCGTGCTGATGCACCTGCTTCGAGGTTCGGGCTTGAGCGGGCTTTGCGGGATGCAGTACCGGCGCAAAGACCTCGTTCGTCCCTTGCTTGGGGTGAGCCGTGAGCGGATAATCGGGTATCTTGCGGAACTGGGACAAGACTATTGCCATGACTCGACCAACGACGAGCGGGACGCCCTGAGAAACCGGATACGGCTGGATCTTATGCCCCGGCTGACCCTTCTCAATCCCCGGGCGGAGGAGGCGATAGCGGGCGCGACGGAGCTTCTCTTAACCGATGAACTCTATTTGGAGAGGGTTGCCGCACAAGCGGATATTGACTGCCGGATGAGCGTTGATAAGCTTGCGGCTCTGGATCGGGCAATCCTGGCAAGGGTGTTGAAAAACAGGCTTGCCGCGCTTACCGGCGATTATGAGCGGGGCGATATTGAGCGGATCATCGAGTTGCTGAAGGGACGGAGCGCAGGCGTAGCAACGATTCGAAACGGGGTGTCGGCGTGGATCGACAATGGAACGCTGAGGCTTGGCGCGTTGCCAAAGGCGGGGGAATACCGCTTTTCGCATCGAATCGGCGAAACGACGCAAACTCCGAGAGGCAGTCTCAGCTCCGAGGTGACGGAGCGGGCGAATATCCCCTGTTTGGGCGATGAGGCTTTTGTAGACCGGAGCAAGCTTTGCGGCGAGCTTATGGTTAGGAGCAGGCGGGACGGAGACCGCTTCGTTCCATTCGGCGGTTGCGGGACGAAATTGCTTTCGGACTATCTGATCGACCGCAAGACGTCGCGGTTTCTTCGGGATATGCCGCTTGTTTGCGACGAGGCGGGCATAGTTTATGTTGCTGGGCATACGATTGCGGATCGTGTGCGTGTGGACGAGAGAACAAAGGAAATAGTGCATTTTATTTTTAAGGAGGCTTAGTATGTGGGGCAGGGAATTTATGGCTCAGAACCTTTCGGAGGTATTGATTACCGAGGAACAGATCAAGAAGCGTGTTGAGGAGCTGGGAGAGCAGATTTCTCGCGATTACCAGGGCAAGGAAGTGATCCTTCTCTGCATCTTGAAGGGCGCCTGCATCTTCTTTTCCGACCTGGCGAGGGCTATGACCATCCATATGCAGATGGACTTCATGGGCATCTCCAGCTATGGGAACGAGCGCAAAACGAGCGGCATCGTCAGGATAAGCAAGGATATTGATTCGAGCATCACTGACAAGCACGTTATCATCGCGGAGGATATAATGGACAGCGGACTGACGCTTTCCCATCTGACTAAATTGCTTTCCTCGAGAAATCCCGCCTCGATGCGGATCTGCTGTCTCTTGGATAAGCCGGAACGCCGCGAATGCGACATAACCCCCGACTACTGCGGCTTCATCATACCCAATAAATTTGTCGTTGGCTATGGTTTGGACTATTGCGGCGAATATCGCAACCTGCCCTATGTGGGCGTACTCAAGGAAGAGATATACGCAGAAAAATAACTTAGCGCGGATAATTCCGCATTTGGAGGAGACTTGAAGAACAGAAAGTATGTATCAATAATTATCTGGGTTTTAATCTTTGGAATCGTAATCTATCTTGTCAGCGGCGGCTTTTCATCGACCGATCCCGACGAGCTGACCGTAACCCAGTTTTTAGAGAAGGTGGAAAACGGCGACATTAAGGCCGTTCAAAGCACCCTGGGCGCAGGTTACTATACCGGACTCTATGCCGAGAGCGAATATGAAATGAAGGATTTGCCGCAGAGGGCGGAGTTCTATGTCAACATGGACGAGGAGCGCTTCTCCCACGATATAGCGGTTATCATAGCGGAGAAGCTGGGGATTCCCGCCGAGCAGGTTTCGACGGCGAACTACTCGTTGCTGTTCGACTATGATGAAATACAGCCTGCGGGACAGTCGATCTTCGTCTTGATACTGCCCTACCTCCTTATCTTCGGCGCGGTGGCGGTGTTCTACTACTTCATAATGCGCCAGCAGGGCGGCGGAAAGCAGGTTATGAATTTCGGCAAGAGCCGCGCAAGATTGGAGACGGGCGAGAAAAACACCGTCACCTTTGCCGACGTCGCGGGTGCCGACGAGGAGAAGGAGGAGCTTCAGGAGGTTGTGCAATTCTTGCGCGATCCACAGCGGTTCAACGAGCTGGGCGCGAGAATCCCCAAGGGAGTTTTGCTCGTAGGCCCTCCGGGAACCGGAAAAACCCTGCTCGCCAAGGCGGTTGCCGGCGAGGCCAAGGTTCCGTTCTTCTCGATCTCCGGTTCGGACTTCGTTGAAATGTTCGTGGGCGTGGGCGCGTCCAGAGTGCGCGACCTGTTCACGACCGCGAAGCGCGCTACCCCCGCTATCGTGTTTATAGACGAGATCGACGCGGTTGGCCGCCAGCGCGGTGCCGGACTCGGCGGCGGGCACGATGAGCGCGAGCAGACCTTGAATCAGCTTTTGGTGGAGATGGACGGTTTTGCCGCGAACGAAGGCATAATCGTGATTGCGGCAACCAACCGTGCGGATATTTTGGATCCCGCGTTGTTGAGACCGGGCAGATTCGACCGCCAGATCCGCGTGAGCTACCCCGACGTTAAGGGCCGCGAGGAAATATTGAAGGTTCATGCGCGGAACAAGAAGTTTGAGGACGACGTCGATTTGAAGGTCATAGCAAGGCGCACTCCCTATTTTACGGGCGCTGATCTCGAAAACGTTTTGAACGAGGCGGCGATTCTGTCGGCGCGCGCAAACAAGAAGCGCATAGGCATGCCCGAGCTGGAGGAGGCGGCGACCAGGGTTCAAATGGGCCCGGAGAAGAAGAGCAGGGTTGTCACCGAGGAGGATAAGCGCAACACCGCCTATCACGAGGCGGGGCACGCAATCCTCGCTTTGAACTTGGAAAGGTGCGACCCCGTGCATGAGATTTCGATAATCCAGCGCGGAAACGCCGCAGGTTATACGATGACGCTGCCCAAGGACGATATGATGCATATGTCCAAACAGCGGCTGACCGATAATATCTGTATGTTTTTGGGCGGACGGGTCGCTGAGAAGATTAAGTTTGGCGACGTTTGCACCGGCGCGATATCCGACCTCAAACATTCCACGGAGATTGCGCGGAAGATGGTTGAGGAATATGGAATGTCCGACGCCATCGGCCCGATGTATCTGGGCGGGGATCAGGAGGTGTTCATAGCTAAGGACTGGGGCCACAGCAAGAACTATTCCGAGAAGCTCGCCGCGAGGATAGACGAGGAAATCAGGCGGATTTTGGACGAGCAATATGAGCGCGCCGAGCGGATTTTGTCCTCCGATATGGAGGCGCTGGATCGCGTTTCGTTGAAGCTCATCGAAGTTGAGCGCATGAGCGGCGAAGAATTCGCGGCGATATACAGGGGCGGGGACAAAGCCGCGCCCGAATTGGAAGCGGAGGACGCGGCGGAGGAAGCCGCAAAGCAGGAATAACGGAGGAAAGGATGCATCGCTTCGATTTGCATTGCCACAGCTATTTTTCGGACGGGACGGTGAGCCCGTCTGAGATTGTGCGCACCGCGAATCGGGCGAAGCTGTCGATGCTGGCGCTGACCGACCACGACTGCATATTGGGGGTCAGCGAGGCGATGGAGGAGGCGCGGAAGCTCGGACTGCCATTTTTGCCGGCGGTGGAGATGGACAACGAGTGGCGCCATGAACTGCATATAATCGGACTGGACATAGACGTGAATAATCCAACGCTGTTGCGCGCTCTGCAGATAGCGCAGGAGCGGCGCACGCGGCGCAACGGGATTATCCTGGAGAAGCTCAAAACGGCGGGAGTGGAGATTGAGCCTTTTTTGAACCGCGACAGGGCGGTAACCACCAAGTTGCACCTTGCTCACGCGCTGATCGAGGCGGGGTATGCAACCGATGTGCGCGACGCCTTTGCCAAGTATCTTCGGGCGGGCACGGTTGGGTATTATACCGAGCCGCGTTTTACGCCTGAGCAGGTGATAGATCTGATACATACCGCCGACGGCATTCCGGTTCTGGCTCACCCCTGCCATATTCGGGAAAACATTCACGGGCTGATAAGGGAGTTGAAGGGGCTGGGGCTCATGGGAATCGAGGCTTATTATCCGTCCTCGTCGCCGAGACAAACGGAGTTGCATCTTTCGCTTGCGGCACAGCATAAGCTGATGGTGACCTGCGGAAGCGATTTCCACGGCGCAAACCGTCCCGGCGTTCCGCTCGGCTGCGCCTGGCGTGAAAGCGCGGAGCTGGAAAAGACCTATGAAACCCTGATGCACAGGCTGAATACCTGAGCTTACATAACACTCGGAGGACAAGGATGAAGCTGATAATTGACGGACATGAGATTGAAGCTCAGAGCGGAGAAAGCCTGCTCGACCTTATAAAACGGCTGGGACTGGATACCGACAGCTTGAAGACGAGACCGCTGGCGGCGGATATAGACGGCGAGGTGTTCACGCTGAACTATGTTCCGGTCAGGGAGCGCGAGTCGGAGACGACTACCTATCAGATGCGCCGCGCCATGCGAAAGAGCAAGGGCGTGGTGAAGCTCATCCGCTATAACGACGAGCGCGGCAGAAACGTTTATGAGCGCACGATGCAGTTCGTTTTCTTCCTCGCTGTGAGAGAGGTGTTTAAGGAAGCCAAGGTCAAGGTAAAGTTTGCAATCGGGGCGGGGATATATGTGGTAATAGATAAGGACTCGCCGCTGACCGAAGCGGAGGTGGAGCTGCTCAACGAAAAATGCGCCCAGATTGTTCAAAACGACTATCCGCTGGAGCGCAAACGACTGGACATCAACGAGGCGATAGATTTCTTTGAGCGGGACGGCCAGCAGGATAAGGTTAGGTTGCTCGAATGGCGAAACTTCACCTATTTCGACGTGTATCGCCACGGCGACTATGTGGATTATTTCTATGGCGAGATGATGCCGTCCACGGGCTATGTCAGCGTCATGAACCTGCAATATCATGCTCCGGGACTGTATCTTGTCCGGCCGGATAAGGAGGACTGCGACAAACCCGCCACCGAGGTGGATATGCCGAGGTTCGCATCGGTTTTCGAGGAGAGCGACCGCTGGGGCGAGCTTATGCATTGCGAAACCGTGGCGGATTTGAACGAGCTGACCGCGTCCGGGGGCTTGCGCCAACTGATTCGCGTAAACGAGGCTTTGCATGAGCGCAGGTTTTCCGAGATAGCCACCGAGATAGTGAACCGGGGAGCCATGGTCGTGCTTATAGCCGGGCCGTCCTCGTCGGGAAAGACGACGAGCGCGAACCGGCTTGCCACCCAGCTTCGAGTGCTTGGAAAATCTCCCATCCTGCTGTCGCTGGACGATTATTATATTGACCGGAGGCTGGTTTTGCCCGATGAAAACGGCGAGATCGACCTGGAGCATATCAACACTATCGACGTGGCGCAGTTCAACACCGATTTGGAGGCTCTGCTCAACGGCAAAACGGTTGAGATTCCGTTTTTTAACTTTAAAACCGGAAGCCGCGAGATGCGCGGGCATTTTGTCACGCTGCGGGAGGATACGCCCTTGATAATCGAAGGGCTTCATGCGCTGAATCCCGTGCTGTTGAATCCGAGGATAGATCATAGCTTGGTATTCAGGCTGTATGTTTCGGCGCTGACGACCCTGAATATCGACAATCACAACAGGATTCC
Source organism: Clostridia bacterium (assembly GCA_030527115.1). Classification (GTDB taxonomy): domain Bacteria; phylum Bacillota; class Clostridia; order Christensenellales; family CAG-138; genus JAQUTY01. Next base: position 15,942 of record JAUNBM010000012.1, on the reverse strand, counting down.
CACAACGGACGTCCGCCTGCTGAGGCGCATGGTTCGCGACTATGAAACGCGGGGCGCGAGCATGGAACGGACGTTGGGAATGTGGGAGAGCGTAAGGCGGGGCGAGGAACGCTGGATCTTCCCGTATCAGGAGGGAGCGGATGCGATTTTCAATACTACGCTCGTATATGAGCTTGCGGTTCTGAAAAAACACATCTATCCCTTGCTCCGGCAGATACCGCCGGACAGTCCCTGCTACGACGAGATAAGGACGATAATCAAGTTTTTGAACTATATAGAGGATGCAAACGTCGAGGACGAGATACCGCCGACGAGCATACTAAGAGAGTTTATAGGGGGCAACACCTTCTATAAGTAGGGAGAGGAGAGCGGCGTATGCACCACATGATTTTGAATACCGAGAGCTATTTCGGGGACGGTTGCGTACAAAAAATCGGCGACGAGGCGGTGGAACGCTGTCTCAAGCGGGCGTTGATAGTGACGGATAAGAATCTAGTGAAGTTTGGAACCCTAAAGCCCGTGTTCGCCTCCCTGCAAGGGCGCAAGCTCAGCTATGCGCTGTTTGACGAGGTGGAGCCCAACCCGACGATCAGGGTGGTGCAGGCGGGGGTTAAGGCGTTTCACGATTCGGAGGCGGACTTCTTGATAGCGGTTGGAGGCGGGTCTGCGATAGATACCGCCAAGGGGATTTCGATTGTGGCGGCAAACCCCGTACACTCCGATGTGAGCAGCCTTGAGCACGTCAAACAAACCGAGAACCGCGGAGTAACCCTTTTTGCCGTACCTACGACGGCGGGAACCGCGTCCGAGGTCACCATAGACTATGTAATAACCGACGAGGAGAACGGACGCAAGTTTCTCTGCGCGGATGACAACTGCATCCCGAGGGTGGCGTTCATCGACGCCTCGATGATGGCGGGTATGCCGCAAAAGCTTGCCGCGATGACGGGCATGGACGCGCTTACGCACGCCGTTGAGGCCTATTGCTCCAAACGCGCCTGGGAGCTGACCGACATACTGGCGCAAAAAGCCATAGAGTGCATCGCAAAGAACCTGAAGCACTCGTGCCGGTTGCATTCTGCGCGGGAGAACATGGCGCTGGGACAGTATCTGGCGGGCATGGCGTTTTCCAACTGCGGGCTGGGCGCTTGTCATGCGCTGGCGCATCCGCTTTCGGCGGTGCATCACATTCCACACGGGCTTGCAAACGCCATTCTGCTCCCGAAGATTATGGAATATAACGCGCCCTTTGTAGGGGACAAGATGCGCTCGATAGCCAAGGCTATGGGGGTGCATAAAACGGCGGAGATGAGCCTTGAGGCTTGTGCGACTGCGGCAATCCGGGCGGTTGAGGAGCTAAAGCGCTCCATCGGGCTTGTCCAAACGCTCGGCGAGTTGGGGGTCAACGATAATACCATTCCGGTGCTTGCCGCACAGGCGATGGAAGACGCTTGTATGGCGGACAATCCCCGTCCGATGCACCGGGGCAACGTTGAAGCGGTATATGCTTCGCTCTTATAGAAGATGGACGCAAAACAGCTTGCTAAAAACCTCATATTTTGCGTGATAGCCGCCCTGCTGGCGATAGCGGGGGTGTTCTTCCTGCTTAATAACGACAAGCCGGCTTTGGGAGCGGCACAGCCGCGAATAACCCCAACGCCATCGCCTACCCCGGAACCGATGCGGGAGGTGGTGGACATAGTTCCGACAGCAACTCCGATAACCGTGCAGGCGGTAGTGGAGATCCCCGAGGACGCTGTGGATGTTCTCGTCAACGGTTCGGTGGTTATGGCGGTCGAGAGCGCGGAGGAGGCAGAGCGGGCGTTGAACGACTATCTGGCGACGTTTTCCGAAGTCGGAGAGAATCAAAGGCTTGTGCGCGCCTATACCGAGCAGAAGGTGGAGCTGACTGCCGCATCGGGCTCGGTTGAGATATTGAATTACAGCGGAGCGCTGTCCAGGCTGATATCCAATCCCGCGCTTCTGTCGGTCACGCAGGTAATTACGAGCTGTGTAGCCGAGGAGGACGAGCTAAGGATTCAAACCCAGCAGAACGCCCAACTGCCCCTGAACAACACGTTCATTGCGGTTAGCGGGGCGAGCGAAAGATATATAGTGTATTATGAGAGCGTTTACAAGAGCGGGGTGGAGTGTTCCTATGCGGAAACCAACCGGTTCAAGGTGAGCGAGGAAGTCCCCCGTATAATCCAAAACGGAACCTATTTTTCCGACGCCGAGGAGTCGCAGGAGGGGGAGGGGCAGATCGGGCCGCAGGTTGAGACTTTGCGATTCCGTTGCCCGATTGAGGGGACGCTCGTGTCCTATTTTGGGATGAGCGGCGGGATAATGAACAACGGGATTGATTTTGAGGCGAATGCGGGGACGAATGTGGTCGCGCCCGAGGGCGGGGTGGTTATCTATTGCGGAACCCGCGGCGATTACGGCTTTGTCGTTGACATTATGCACGACGAGGGCGGGCTGGTGACGAGGCTGACTAATCTCGATGAAGTGCGGGTTGAGCTGTATCAGCGAGTCAGGAGGGGAGAGCTGATAGGCGTTCTCGCCTCGACGGGAACTAACGAAAAGCCAATTTTACATCTGGAGCTTTTGATAAACAACATTCCCTACGATCCCTTGCAGTATATTCCAAAAAGATAAAAAACGCGCCGGGCAAAAGCTTCGGCGCATTTTTGTGGGGGAGGAAGGGATCAGCCGAGCTTTACATAGTCGGCGGGATCTTTGGCTACGCCATCCACATAGAAGGCGAAGTGGAGATGCGGTTCGAGCGCACATTCACTAATCGCGGAGGAGCCGACAGTGCCTATGACCGTTCCCGCATTAACCTTATCGCCGGCCTTCACGGGGATGCTTTCGGAGAGGTTCGCGTAGAGCGTGGTTCGGTTCGAGGAATGCTCGACAATTACCGTGAAGCCCAGCGCGTCGTCCTCATATACCTCTTTAACCGTACCGGATAGAACGCATTTCACCTCGGTGCCCTCGGCGGCGGCAATGTCCACGCCGTCATGCGTCATCCATTGATCCAGGGTTTTGGAATAGATCAGCTTATCGGTTGCAAATCCCCAGATGATTTCGCCCGAAACCGGCGCGTCCGCCTTGGTCGTGGTGGTTGTCGTCTTGGCTTTCGGGGTGGGGGTAGGCTCCGCAGTCGGAATTATCGAAGCGGAGGCCATAGGGGTAGAGGTAGGAAGCTGGGTTTGCGGAACGACCGTGGCCTTGCTTTGAACCTCGCTCAAGGGTTGATCGTTGCTGTTATCAGCGTCGACAACGATCGGGTCGTCGTTTTGAGCCGTCTGTTCCTCATCCTGCGGGAGGGCAAGGATCAGAACGGCGGCGCCAACTACCAACAGGCAGAGGGCGAGGGCAATATATAGCCCCTGTTTTTTAAAAAAGTCCTTGATATTGAATTTTTGTTGTTTTTGTTCCATTTCATTTCACCTCGAAGGTAGTATTGACGGGTTTTTGACGCTTCATACAAACAATTGATTTTTTTCATGCCAGAGTATATAATCGTCTTGTGAAAAAATTTTTGACAGCGAAATACGCCTGCCTGCAATCCTCCTATTGGATGAGCGCTTGCTTTTTCTATTCCTTTGCGCAGGTGTTTTTAATAGACAAGGGCTTAGGCGTGCGCGACGTCGGGCTGATCTTGGGCGCGTCGTCGCTGGCGGCGTTCCTGTTGCAACCCTGCATTGCCGCGCTGATAGACAAGAATGCCCGCGTAAACTTTAAAAATTCGATTTCAGCGATCATCGCGATCGCGATATTGGCAGGAGCGGGCCTGTTTTTTGCAAACGGAACCGCGCTGGTTTACATCCTCTTTATCACGCTTATGACCCTGTCGCTAATTGCACAGCCGCTGATAAATTCAATCGGGTTCGCCTATATCGACCGGGGCGAAAAGCTCAACTATGCGGCATCGCGGGGCATAGGCTCCGCCTGTTATGCGTGCATCGGCTGGGTTTTTGGAAAGCTGGCGAATATCAATGTCGATTATCTGCTCATCGGCTATATCGTTTTGAGCGCGCTGGTTATCATAATAAATCTCTTGCTCGCGCCAAAGCGCAGTATCGAGGCGAGGCAGGAGGCGGTGGGCGGCAACTATGCGCTTTTAAGGAAGCATCCGCATTTCTTCTTTATGTTGCTCGGCATGGCACTGATATTCCTTCAGCACAATTTGATAAACGCCTATCTTTTGAGCATAGTGGAACGAGTCGGGGGCAACGAGGGGAGCGTTGGAACGGCGGTTTTTATCGCCGCCATACTGGAAGTCCCGATTATGTTGCTGTACACGCGGATTCAAAACCGGATAAGGGTGGACGGGCTGATAAAATGGGCGGCGGTATTTTTTACGATAAAGTCCGCTCTGCTTCTGTTGCCGTTCGGACTGTGGGGCGTTTATGTTTCACAAAGCTTGCAACTGGCGGGGTATGCGATAATGATTCCGGCGACGGGCTACTATGTCAACGCCATGGTATGCGAGTCGGACAAGGTTAAGGGGCAGGCGCTTTTGACGACGGCGATAGTCATAGCGGGGGCTTTGGGCTACCTGCTCGGCGGCGTATTGATAGACTCATGGGGAGTCTTTGCAACGGTTGCGGCGGGAACGGGGGTCTCCCTGGCGGGGAGCTTCCTGCTTGTGGTTTCATCCAAAAGGGTTTCGGAGGTAAAGGAATGAGGGCGCTGTTTGTTGATTCGTATATTGGCTATATTTGGCTGATAAGCATCGGGATAATCTTGCTTAGCATATATTGCGCGTTTAGAACCAAGCGCTATACGCTTTTTTCGCTGGCGGCGTTTTATGCGGTTTTTGAAGCGGTGTACCAGACGGTTTCGGGTACGGACGCGATAATCGCCTTAATGTGCGTTTCGATGGCGCTGTTGATCGCGTTCGCCTTAGTCGCGCTCCTTTTCACGAGGAGATCCTTAATACGCTGTTTGGCGGCCGCCGCGCTCGGAATTAGATTTGTGCGGCTGGCATTCTATTTCATCGTCAAACAGGACGGCGGAACCCTGTTTGCCTACTATTTTAACCTGATTCTGATTTTAGGACAGCTTGCGCTTGTAATAGCCGTGAGCGTCTGCTGTATGAGGCACGCGCTGAAGAAGGCCGAGCTGGCGGAGCGAAAGCGCGAACGCGCCTATCGTGAAGCGATTGAGAGCGGGGAGCTGGCGGATAGGGAGCAAACGGCGGAGGAATACAGGGAGACAAAGCGCGAGAAGATAACCTTTGACGCCACCGCGGATGAATAAGGCAACGGCACGCCTTCAACAAGTAGTATGTGCGGAAGGGAGCTTAGCGTGAAGACTATGCGAAGGGACATTGATTCCAAAAACCGACCCGTTGCCGGACGCGGCAGGCTCGCCTTTCAATTAGCCGCGGTGCTTTTTGCGGCAATGTTTGCTCTTTGTATCGGCTGTACCGTAAGCAACGAACCTGAGCCCGGAGCGACCGGCGAGCCCCTTGCAACCGGTTATGGAACGGCGGGAACATCGCTCCCCTCAACGAGCGGCGAGCCGGAGCCGAGCGATGCGCATATACACGAAGAAAGAAACGGCTTGGGCACCTTTATTGTTGTCGAGCCAACGCCGCAGGGCGAGATATTGCCCGTCATAACCCCGCGTTTGGACGGACGCTGAGCCCGCGCCTGCCCCGCAAGCGGAGGACAGGTAGATCAGCCGAAGCCAAATCTGGGATAATAGCATAAAAGTGCTTGCATTTTAGAGCGGGCTGTGCTAAAATACGGCTTGCAATGAAACCGCAAATGCCGAAGTGATGGAATTGGCAGACGTGACGGACTCAAAATCCGTTGCGCAGGTTTATGCCTCGATCTCGCAAAGCCCCTATTTGTGGGACTTTTTGAAAACTGAATCAGCCCCGAATTTTTATTGGCCTCCGCGATTGGCCTCCAATCAGAAAGATATCGCAGAGCCGTTAAAAATACTTGCCGGTGTGATGGAATTGGCAGACGTAGTGGACTCAAAATCCACCGGTAGCGATACCGTGCCGGTTCGAGTCCGGCCACCGGCACCAAGCCCGAAAACCCCTATTGTAGCTGTGGTTTTCGGGTTTTCCTTTGCCCTCCGAATGACACCGAAAAATAAAGATTTTTGCCTTTTAGGGCGATTGGCCTCCACCGTTTAGGGGGTCAATCGGAGCCCTCGTTGCTCGGATACACGCCGATGATTGCGTTTGCAGAGGCGATTTTTGAGCTGAAATCGAGATGCGTATAGATGTTTGAGGTTGTGGAAATATCGCTGTGCCCCAACCATTCCTGAATTTCCTTTAGACTCACACCATTAGCAAAAAGTAAACTTGCACAACTATGGCGAAGATCATGGAATCGTATCCTGCGCATTCCGTTCTTTTCAAGCACATGTGGGAAATGTTGTGTGAGATAATCCGGCTTTATTAGTTCGCCTATTTCGTTGACATAGATATAGTCCATGTACTTGATCTCGCTCAAATATTTAAGCACGTACAGCAAACGACTCTTTTCTGTCGCCATATTATTAAACATCCCTTGTCTTTTCGTTTCTTCCGTTTACCGAATAACTTTTACCATTTTTAATTGGAAAAGGCAAGGGATTTTTAATGGTTTTATTTTGACAAAATCCTTGCTCTTGTTTATACTGAGAAAAAATAGAAGATTTTTCAAAAAAAGAGAGAAATTTTTAGCTGCCGGGGTGTCTATATAGTAACAGGATATTTTTGACTTACGGCAGCCGGGGATTATAAAGCGATTATTTGGAGGTTGTAGTGAGCGAAACCATCGTGGAATACTACGAAAGGAACTATCAAGAACTCTTGAAGTTGGCAGTGATGACATTAAAGGATTTCGATGCGGCGCAGGATGTTTTGCACGATGTTGCGGTAGTCATACTGAAGAAGCAGGATGATCTTTCGGATGTGCGCAATTGCGGCGCATATCTTGCACAGTGCATCCGCAGATCGGCGCTAAACTACATTCGAAAGCACTCGCGCATGATATATCAGGATCCTGCATTGATGTCAGAGCTGTGTGAGCACTCGGAGGTTGAAGCCGAATATGACTATGTGGAATGGGTGGCTTTGATAGAAGATTATTTGCAGAAGTATCCCGTTGAAATGAGAAAAGCTTTTATAGCGCATTATTTGGACGATGTTCCTGTTACAGCCATTGCGAAGATGCTGGATATACATCCAAAAGCTGTGTATCGAATTTTTGCGCGCATGAGGGACACTCTTGCAAAGCAATCGCCGAGCACACTCCGCCACATCAATGTTCTTTCGCTGTTGTAAGGTGAGGATAATATGAACATGATTAAAAAGAGAATTGAATGGCACCGAATGAAAAAAATAGCGTTGGATCATCCGTACTTCGATGTCAAAGCGCATCGCTTGACCTGTCGCGAAGCCGAAAAGCTGTTGCAGGGACATGTGATTCCTAATGGGAGGGATGTATTAAACAAGGTTCGAGCCGAACTGAATATGCCCCAAATGCCATCTTCTGCTGTTGCCAAAAAAGGAAACCGAAGCAATTTCGTTCCTTCGCGTGGGCTTAAAAGGCTTGTCATTACCTTTGTCGTGCTGATACTCATTACTGCGTTCTTTGCGTTTACCCCGATAGGTAACACTTGGGCGAAAGCAATATATTCGGTCATCGTGCAGCTGCTGGAAGGAAACCTCCATGCCCATAACGTTGAGCCCGCAAGCGAGCTGCAGCCGATTGACTTTGATAATCTGCCCGAAAAATTCAGTTCGTTGGAGGAGGTTGCAGAGATTACTAACCGCACCCTGCTCGTTCCCGACGAGGGCAGTGAACCTGTAAGCATTGCTTCCTACATGATGAATGAAAGCTCTCTTGTCGTTGTGGCTGAATACTCCTTTGACAATGGAAGATTATACTTTATCACCTATACTCTATACAACGATGCACTATGGGCAAGCTCGATAAGCTCAACCGAAGAAGAATTAAATTCGATAACGCTTTCAAACGGACTCGACGGCTATATAGGTCAAATGAAGGACGGAACGGTCTATATGGAAGCATACGAAAGGGGTATTATCATCAATATAAGCAGCGTTGAGCTTTCTTTAGAAGAATTGCAAGAAGTTGCATTGTCACTTCGGGAATCGGAATAGTCTATATTTGAACCCAATGCAGTGCGCCATCTCGCGCACCGCATTGGGGGCGTGGGCATTAACCAATCCATTTTGATGCAGTTTCGGTCTTTATCGAATAAGAAACTCCGTTTAGCTTGGAGTAATGCGTTGCGGTTACTTTATAGTAATGTCCGCCATCAACAGTCATTGAATCGCCTGCGGATACAAATTTAGCCTTCTCCAATCTTTCATATGCTCCATCAATTGCGTACCATGTTGAGTCTCTTTTTTCCCATAACGTGACTCTGACACTGATAACATCCTCTATTTTTATTGAAGATGAGTAACCGCTAAATGTCACATTGCGTCCTGACGACGAGAAAAAGCACTTTCCTAATGCCTGCTTTGTCTCTGCGGCAAATGTCGGAGAAAAAACCGTCATGCAGATAACTAGAGTGAGCGCCACACAAAAAAACTTCTTTTTCATTTCAAATACCTCCCAATTTTTTCTTTACAGGTTGCCCCGCTATTATATAGACACCTCAACCTGCACTTTTTTCCCTTCTCTTTTGAAAAAAATAAAATATATTATTTTTTAGTGGGAATTTTTTCATAGCTGGGGTGTCATATAAGTAAAGGTCGACGTCAGGAGTCAAAAAGGGTTGGCTTCTGACAATCGACCAAGTAAGCTGAAAGGGGTGATACCATTGGACAGTTTATAAAAAGAGCCTTGCAGTAAGCGGGAAATCACCTAAAAAACTTCCGCTCAAAGCGGCAAAAAACGGGTTCGAAAGAAAACCCAAAAAATATATTATTATTTTTCGTCTGCAAACACGTTCGAAAATTGTCTATATAGTAAAGGGACGGATTAAAAGGGAATAATAGAAGTAAGAGAGGGGGACGAGAATATGAAGAATGCGACGAGGGGATTCAGCATACTGCTGGCGATTGTAACGGTATTCGTGTACTATCTTGCGGTTCCGGCAAAGGTCATGGCGTTGGAAGCGGAACAGGAGAGAATCGTTGAAGAGTATACCGACATAAATGACTTTTCCAAGACCTCCGAGTTAGTATACAGTCCTCTGGTAGGGGAGGTGGAAAAAGAACGGACGGCGAACAGCAAGACGTTTCGGCGGGCGGACGGCGCATATGAAACCGTACTTTATCCGTATCCGGTACATTACGAAAAGAACAACGAGTGGGTTGATATAGATAACAGTCTCGTTCCCGTGACGGACGAAAAGGGGAATGTTGTTGGATACCGAAACAATTCAAGCGGAGTCGGGGTGCAGTTTGCAACGGCGCTCAATTCGGGCGAGCTGGTTAAATATGAACTGGATGGAAAATCGTTAAGCTGGAGCTTTCTGGGGATAGAAAACGTAGCTGCAAGTATCGTTTCCAATTCATCGTCGGGTTCGCGCGTATCACTCAGCGATGAAGAAAAGGATATGCAACTACGGTTTCCCGAGGAACTAAGCTCTGAGATTCTATATGAGGACGCAAGCAAGGGAATAAGTATAAGATACGTTCTGACCTCCTATACGCTGTCGGAATACATAACGCTGAGTTCAAAGCCAACGAAGAAGGTTGCATATACTTTAGAGCTAAAGAGCGAAGGGATGGCGCCCGTGCAGAACACGGATGGAAGCATCTCCTTTGTGGACGGCAAGGGTGAAGAGGTATTGAAGCTCGGCAGTCCCGTTATGGACGATGCGAACGGCCGTCACAGCGCGGACTTTGACGTTTCGCTTTCAACCAAGAGCAGTACAAATAAGGACGGTGAACCCAGCGGCACATACAGCTACATAATCGAGCCGGACATGGACTGGCTTACGAGCGACGACTGCGCGTATCCGGTGGTTATTGACCCGGATATTCATATTCCTTTTGTGGGCGGCGCGCAGGATGCATATATAAGCAAACCGAGCGAGGGGGTTGTCGAACGGAACAGGGACAGCCTTGCAGTAGGTTCTTCGTCAGCATATCGTAGCTTCATTAAATTTAACATTACGACGGATATGTTGCCGGCAGATAGCATATTGGTGGAAGCCTCATTAAACCTGAGCCGATATTTATATGCTCCTCAGCCCGCGACATATGATACGAACGTGCCGATAGATCTGTATAGGGTTAACACACCGTGGGAGGAGGATACCATAACCTGTGCAATGTATGATGCGTATGATTCTGCGCGAATCGAGGGGTTCGCCTGTGGAGGAGTGGTTAATACATGGTCGTCATGGGACATAACGATGCTTGCGCGGGAGTGGATATCCGGTGATGAACCCAATTGCGGTGTGATGTTGAAATCGCATAACGATTCGGAATACGCATATTTCCGTTCCCGCGAATACAACTCGACGTATTCGGGCCATCCTTATTTGAGCCTCATATACGTAAGCGCTACAGGTTTGGAGGGGCGGTGGTCGTATCACAGCCAAAGCGCGGGGCGGGCGGGAACCGGCTCAATAAACGATTATACAGGCGGTCTAAACTGGACGTTTACGGATGCGTCTATAGTGAACGGCGTGTTGCCCATAACGGTATCCCACAGCTATAACAGCAACGACAAGGATATAGATATCGGGTACGGCAAGGGCTGGCGGTTGAACTATTCGCAGTCGATAAAGGAGGTTACGCTCACTAACAGGAGCGAGACGGCGACTTACTACGAGCTGATTGACGGCGATGGTACCCGTCATTACTACAAACAGGACGGGAACAGCACGACAGAATACATAAACGAGTTAGACAAGAACAGCACCTTGACTGTTGATAAATCGACTACGCCCATAAGTATAACCATCACGGACAAGGGCGATAACAAATTGGTTTTCGATTGCGCGCAGATAGACCACGACAACGACGCGGATACCGCCGCAATTATCCAGGGCAAGCTGAAACGGATAGAAGACGCAAATGGGAACAAGACGGTTATAGATTACGCAACCAGCGCGGTAACCGACCTTCGCATAACGTTGATAAGCGAGCAATTGAAGGACGTCACCACAGGCGCTAAGAGTATACTTTTAGAGTACGACAACAACGAACGATTGAAACGTATTGAAGCTCCAAACGGACTGAATGTGAGCTACAGTTACAACGATAATGATGTGGAACCCGGGAATTTATGTGCAGTGACCTACGCAGATAGGAAGAGTTGCCAATATGAATACGCCAACAATCTTTTGACGAGAGCTGTCAACATCGACAACTACAGTCTCAACTACCAATATTACGGTAGCACGCCTTATCAAGTTTCAATGGTGCAAGAAAAAGCGGGCGAGACTTCAGGGCAGTCGCTAAGCTTTACATACGGACGAAACATCACCACGGTTATCGACAGCCTGGCTCGTAAAACCATCTATCAGTTCGATACCGCAGGTCAGGTCGTGGGAGTAAGAAACAGCGAGGGCGACGCGATATATGCGGCGTATAACAGCGCCGAGCAGACGACGACCCAGCTTTCGGCGGTATCGAAGATGCAGTCGACAACCGTCAATCTGCTTCGCAACAGCGGCTTTAATTATGATGCGTTCTCCGCTCTCCATTGGCAGTTGGGCGCGGGGGCGGCGACATACAGCACGAACTATCGGCAAAGCGGAGGCAAGAGTATGCGATTCGCGCCGACAAGCTCCTCCGCGACTGCGTATGTGAAGCAGGATGTAACGGTGACCGCGAACAAGACGTACACGCTTTCGGGATATTTCACAGGGAATATAAACACCGGCTTTTTGCGGGTCTTGGACGGCAACGGCGCGACGATTGCAGAAAATACCGACATTGTAACGACGTCGAGCGCAATCGGCACGAAATGGGAGCGTTTTACGCTAACTTTCACGCCTACCACCTCAAATCTGACCGTTCAGGTGGGCGTGGATGCGGGCGCGGTTGGCGAGCTGTACGCCGACTCCATGCAACTTGAGATGAGCGCAACGCCCAGCAGGTATAATTTGATTCAAAACGGCGATTTCAGCTGGGATTATTTTTCGGACGCATTTCTGTCCTACTATCAGTTCATAAACAACGGGGCAAACGATACCCGCGTGAACCTGAGCGACGCGGCATACAGCACGATAAACGCCACGCACCCGACCGATCTGGACGATTACGCCTATGTTTTAAAGGGCGGTGCCGGTGCGGATAAGGGCTTACGCCAGGTTATAAATACGCCGGGCGGAAAATACGGCGACGTATATTCCTTTGGCGGCTGGCTGTGGACGGATAAAACGGCGGGCAAAGGAAGCGCCGATACAACAGGGCACGCCGTCGAATGGGCGAGGATAACGGTGGAGTTTCTTACCAGCGCTTCCGAACCGGCAATAAACACGGCGTATATATACTTTTCCGCCGATCTGCCGATGTGGCAATACAGGTGCGCCCCGGCGGTTGCAGAAGGCGCGTATTCGATGATCCGCATATCCATTAACTTCTACAACGGGCGCAATACCGCCTATTTCGACGGACTCCAGCTGTACCGCGAGGAGTTTTCCCAAGGTTACACCTATGACGCAAGCGGGAATCTCGAAAAATACACCTCGCTGATAAATCAAAAAAACATATTCGACTATGACGATGACGACAACCTGACCTCGGTCACCGACGGCAGAAACAACACCACAACCTATACCTACGACAACAAGCATAACCTGCTGACCTCAACCTCGCCGGAAGACGTGGTAACGAGCTATACTTACAACGAAAAGGGCCAGGTAACTGAAACAACGGTAGGCAACTCAACGCACTACATCGCGGCTCAAACGGAGTATGCCCAGGCCTCCGCCCTCGTGACGGCCGTCACCGATGCGCGGGGTAACAAAGTAAGTTACAATTATGACAACAACACAAGACTCCAAACCACCGTAACCGACGCCAACAACAACGTCAGCACCTACTCCTACGGCAACGCCACGAGTATGTTGCGGCTTGCAAGCCTTACAAGCACAGATACCGGCAAGGTCGAGTACACATATGACACATATGGGAAGCTCACGGAGATCTCGCGAGGGCGAACGGATTACAAGTTCACCTACGACGCATGGAGCCGGAACAAGACCACGAAGGTCGGGAGCGTAACGCTCGCCACGAATAATTACGACAGCTACGGCAGGCTCACTTCGGTAGTCTACGGCAACGGATTCAAGGTCGAATACGAATATGACGAGCTGGACAGAACGAGCAAGATCTATCAAAAAGCGAATTCCTCGTCGTCGTCCGTGCTGACCTATCGGTTCATCTACGACAACGAGGGCAATCTCTACGAGCTAAGGAACTACAAGACGCAAAGGTCGAGCTTCTTCGAATACGACCATGCCGGAAGGTGCATGGCGAGCCAGGAAAAGAGCTTTACGGTTACGGGCGGCAAGATAAGCTACACCTTGATAGTCGCCGCCTACGAGTACGAGTATGACAACAATAACAACCTGACGAAGCTCACGAGCGGAATCGGCACAAGCGAATGGGAAACGGTCTACACCTACGACGGCGACAACCGCCCGAAAAGCGCCACGCTCCACAATGGAAGGGTCGTGACGAATACATATGACGTAATGGGGCGGCTCACGAGCCGGAATATAGGGCTGACGAGCAGTTACGCAACCCTGCTGACGTATCACGATGGCAACGAAGGCTCAAAGACCGCGCTTTTAAAGACGTACAAAAACGGGAGCGACGAAAAGCACAATTACAGCTACGACGCTAACGGCAACATAACCCAAATTTGGCGGGGCGAAACTGATTATGCCACGGCAACGGAAAAGTACTCATATGAGTACGACGGGGCAAACCAGCTCGTGCGCGAGAACATCCATTACGGCGCGGGCAACGCCAACAACAAGACGATAGCGTACGAATACGACGCATGGGGCAATCTGACTCAAAAGCTCATCTACCCGTATACCGAGGGCGATATTGTAATCTTGCAAGCGAGTACCACGGTGAGCTTCAATAAGGGCATAGGGCACATGGGAACGATAAGCAATGTCCCGGCGGATATAAACGTGCCGTTCGAAGCGGAGATAACGATACCCAACGCGCCGACAAGCTCGAACAGCTACGACTATTTCGTGGGCTGGAACACGAGTTCAAGCGCGCAGGGCACATGGTATTATCCGGGCGACACGACGGACGTACCGGAGGATATGACGCTGTATGCTATCTGGGCTTGCAGGGTGGATATAACGTATTCCGGTAACGTTCAAACGGGGGACACGGCGTTCAATATCCCGTCTGTACAGATAACGGGCGAAGGCCTGACGTTCACGGTGCTACCGACCGGGAACCCGATGCCAAGCACCTATATGGGCGCGGAGTTTTTGGGCTGGAACACCAAGGCGAACGGAAGCGGAACGAGCTATGCGGCAGGGCAGACGGCAACCGCGCAGTCCGATATGACGCTGTATGCGCAATGGGATTACAGCGGAGTAAACCCGCCCGACCCAACGCCGATACCCCAAACCTATACGCTCACATATGCGGGTAACGCGCCGGAGGGCGGGAGCGTAAGCGGACTTCCTGCCTCGGTAACGGCAACTTCGGGAAGCGCGATAACGATAACCGCGCAAGAACCGACCTGCACAGGCTATGATTTCGTATGCTGGAACACGTTGGCGAACGGGAACGGAAATGACTATGAGGCTGGCGATATCCTGACCCTGAACGCGAACGTAACGCTGTATGCGCAATGGAGCGAATCGTCCAATCCGACGCCAACCCCTGAACCGTCAACGGTCACGTTAACGTATGACAGTAACTCGAACACAACAATCGGAATAATCTCCAATATGCCAAACTCGGTGACGGTGGCCGCCGGAACAACTGTAACGATAAGTATTTCTGCTCCAACAATCACCGCGCCAAACAACAGCTTCCTCTATTGGAACACGGAATCTGACGGAACGGGAACACGATACGACTGCGGCGATACTATAACCTTAACGCAGGATACAACGCTGTACGCTATCTGGGTAATAATGAACAAGCCTGTGGCTACTCCTGCGCCTCCCAACCCGGGATTGCCTGTAGTACCCGGCCCCACAAGCGATATAATGGACGACCCAACGCCCACGCCCGCGCCCAAGAGCGAGGACGAGGGAAAGAGCGGTGGAACCGCCACTCTGCCTACGCAGATAATCGAGTACATCTACGGCGATTCCTCCTGGGGCGATAAGCTGACGGCAGTCAAAACCTATACCGTCAGCAACGAAACGTCGGTAACGCTTACGCTGACCGATACCAAAACCCTCTCATATGACGCTATGGGTAACCCAACATCTTATCTCGGCGCAACACTTACCTGGGAGGGAAAACAGCTCGCTTCGTCCACGGTTGACGGAATGACTACAACCTACGCATATGACGAAAACGGGTTGAGAACGCGAAAGACCGTCGGCAACAATGTTACCAACTATTATTACAACGGTTCGGTCTTGATCGGGATGACAACGGGCACGATAACGCAAAAGTTCTCATATGATAGCAGTGGAAACGTCATTTCCGTGAACTATAACGGGACGGAGTATTACTATGTCCGCAACGGTCAAGGGGATATCGTAAAACTCGTTGACGTAAGCGGCGCAACCGTGGTAGAATATACCTATGATACATGGGGCAAACAGCTCTCATGTACGGGCACCTTGACAACTACATTAGGAACATACCAGCCATTTCGTTATAGAGGTTATGTCTATGACGAGGAAACGGGCTGGTATTATTTGCAATCCCGCTATTATGACCCCACGATAGGCAGGTTCATCTCCGCCGACGTCTACCTCTCAACAGGGCAGGGAGTGTTGGGGCACAATGCTTATGCGTACTGCCTTAATAATCCGGTGAATATG
>JAUNBM010000011.1 GCA_030527115.1 Clostridia bacterium | reverse complement strand
CTGACCTCCAGCGTGACAGGCTGGCATTCTAACCAACTGAACTACCGGGCCGTGTTTGTCTCGATAAAGAAGCTTTGGTGGGCCTTCAGGGACTCGAACCCCGGACCAATCGGTTATGAGCCGACCGCTCTGACCAACTGAGCTAAAGGCCCAAGCTATGGTGACCCCGAGGAGAATCGAACTCCTGTTACCGCCGTGAAAGGGCGGTGTCTTGACCGCTTGACCACGGGGCCACGTTACTGCAATGGTCGGGGTGAGAGGATTTGAACCTCCGGCCCCATGCTCCCAAAGCACGTGCGCTACCGGACTGCGCTACACCCCGAAGTGCTCGGCTTTCTTTTCGCGACTTGACTAATATACAACACAGAAGTTGAATTGTCAATATTTTTTAAAAGAAAATTTCATAAATACGGCGAAAAATCAGCCTATTTTTTCGCTTTTCTACCCCATTGACAACAGCAAAACCACCGTTGTAGAATAAATGTACGAAAATAAGCAATCGAGTGAAAAGGCGTTTAGCGTGGTTTTCTTTGTAGCATACTTCGGAACTGTACCAACAAATGTAGTAAGTGAAAGCGGGTGATGGCAATGAAGCTGTATTATGTTTTTCTTGTGAATTTCACATTGGTTGCCGCCTCCGTTTTTGCGCTTATTGAAATCGTGCGCACCAAGCATCGTCCGAGCAAAAAAGAGAGACGGAATGCGAAGTCTACCGAAAGGCTCGTCAGGCAGGGGCTCTTCTTTCTCGGCGTTCTTGCGCTAACGCTGTTTCTGCCCGTGTTTGCGGACTTTCCCGCCTTTGTTTCCGATAATTACATTGAAAAGACGGGGACAGTTATCTACTCCGAAGAGTTGCAAAGTTCGAACAGAAGACCGAGTTGGATGACTGCCGGACGGCGATATACAATTGTGACGGAGGATTCCCAAGAATACAGTATACGCGCAAACAACGATTACATTGAAGCGGGTACGGAGGTCGAGGTGAAGATTTTGCCTATATCCAACTACGCCGAAATAAGCTCGCACCCGATCTCCGCACAAAATAGCTTCGTTGCCCATGTCGTTTTGCTTCTCATATGGGCGATTCCGGTTTATTATTCGATAAAACACAGGAAACGGGAAATAGTTATTCGTGAGAGCCTGTTTTTACCGTGCGCGAAAATCAAGACCCGCAAGGAGGCCGTGTGGCGAACGATAATTTGCGTCCTCAATGTCGGGGTGTACGTTCTTCTGCTTTTTACAGCTCCGAGATCTTCTAACGGGCAACTTCAGCTCCCCAACCTAATATGTATAGCCGTGGGCGGGCTTGTGGGCCTGTATTTTATTCCCTTATCCATCTTTGAAGCGGTGAACGCAAAGAAAGCTCCGAGCAAAAAGGACGGGAAAAAGCGCATAGCCGAAACCCCGCTTAGCGAATTGACGGTAGAGGATGCTCAAAAGATTATCGGGCAGGAAGATGTTGTGGATATTACGATTAAAGTGAACGGAACCGTAATAAGGATGGGCGCACGTTCGGATTACAGCAACGAAGAAGGTTTTTTCGACAAGTGCTATTACATAGAACAATCCGAATACGAGAGCTATGAAGAGTTCCAACGAATTACTGATGAATTGACGGGAGGAAAAGCAGTTTCAGTCACCCGGATTGAGTAGGCGAGGTCGTCACAAGCAGAGATCACATCGTAGCTTGTCGGCTCAGAAAGTCACAAATCACAAGGATGTTTTATGGGTTCTCGGGAGCCGTTTGTTGTGAGGCGGTTGCAGAATATTTTTAGTGTTGTTCTGAGGCGGATTTAGGTGTATAATAAATTGATTTTTTATGGAGATATTTGGGATGAACTCTTACAAACAGGATTTCCGTGTCGAAAATATGCGTCAGATTTCCGATTCGATCCGCTCGCGTTTGCGATCGGAAGGGCGCACATATTTTATAGAAACCTATGGTTGCCAGATGAACGTCCGGGACAGCGAGTCTATCAGCGGTATGCTGTTGGACTGTGGTTTTACGCCGGCAAACTCCAAGCAAGAAGCCGATCTCATACTTTTTAACACCTGTTGCGTTCGCGATCATGCCGAAAAACGGGTTTTTGGCAACATTGGAGCTTTGAAGGAGTTAAAGGAACAGCGACCCGGGCTGATTATCGGCGTTTGCGGTTGCATGATGCAACAGACAAACGTTGCCAACAAGCTTATGAAGCGTTTTCCCTTCGTTGATCTCGTTTTTGGAACCAACGTACTACACCGCCTGCCCGAACTGCTTGAGCATGTCTTAAACGGCAACCGAGTGAGCCTGACTAATGAGGACGATATAAGCGTTATCGAGGGCATTCCGTCCCATCGCGAACCGTCCGCATCGGCCTTTGTCAATATCATGTACGGCTGTAACAACTTTTGCTCCTATTGCATCGTCCCCTTTGTCAGAGGACGGGAGCGTTCGCGGAGTCCCGAAGCTATCGTGGACGAGGTGCGCGCCCTTGTTGAAGCCGGATACAGCGAAGTAACCCTGCTCGGTCAGAATGTCAATTCCTATGGCAACGACAATCAATCAATTTCGTTTGCCGAGCTTTTAGGGCGCGTGAACATGGTCGACGGCCTGAAAAGGATTAGATTTATGTCCTCGCACCCCAAGGATCTCACCGACGATGTGGTTGAAGCCATAGCCGCCAACGAAAAGGTTTGCCCTCATGTGCATCTGCCTGTACAGTCGGGAAGCGATCGCATATTAAAGCTGATGAACCGGAAATACAATCGGGAACAGTATCTAAAAACAGCCGAGAAGCTTAAAGCGTTGAGACCCGATTTTGAGCTGACAACCGATATAATCGTCGGCTTTCCCGGGGAAACGGAGGAGGACTTTGCCGACACGCTATCCCTGGTGAAGCAGGTGGGCTTTGCGGCGGCATTCACCTTTAAGTATTCGAGGCGGCAGGGAACCATAGCGGTCTCACTTCCCAATCAGATTGACGAAGCGACAAAGAAGGAGCGGCTCAAACGGCTGAACGCTTTACAGGCGGAGATGACGGTTTTGAACAACCGAAAGTATCTCGGTTACAGCGGCGAAGTGCTCATCGAAGGCTTTGACGCTAAGGGGGACGGGGTGGTATACGGCAAGTATCCCAACTTCAAGATGGTCTATTTTGACGGCGAACCCGATATGATAGGCCGTTATGCCGACGTGACGGTAACCGGTTGCAAGAAAAATTCTTTGATAGGAGAGCTAAAAAATGGCTGAATCTAAGGACGCCTATGTAAAGGACTTTAATGATTATATGGCGGCAAGAGCGGAGATGGAGAACGATGCCCCGCTGAAAGCGATGCTTCAGGAATATGACGCCTGCGTTAAGGCCCTCACCGAGCTGTTGGAGGAAGCCGACTATGACGCTCAAAAAGCCATCCTCCTGACGAACGATATCGAGTACTTAGGGGCGCAAATCAATCTCAATCCGATATACTTACGGGTTAAGGACGCCTTTGCAAAATTGCAGGGCTACGCCTGTTCCCACGATTGTTCTACCTGCACTAAAAGCTGTGATGCGAGGGATGAAGAATGAGCGGCACGCTGTCCCCGATGATGCGTCAATATATGGAGATCAAGGAAAGGTATTCGGACTGTCTCCTTTTCTACAGGCTTGGCGACTTCTATGAGCTTTTCTTCGACGATGCGCAGCTCGCCTCCGCCATATTGGGGCTTACTTTAACAGGCCGCGACTGTGGACTGGACAAGCGCGCTCCTATGTGCGGAGTTCCGTATCATTCGGTGGACGGATATATTAGCAAGCTCATTCAAAACGGACACAAGGTCGCCATCTGCGAACAGGTTGAGGATCCTTCCCTCGCAAAAGGGATAGTGGAACGTTCGGTTACGAGGGTTATAACCCCGGGTACCGTAATCGAGGAGGAGATGCTCGATCAATCGAAGAACAACTATATAATGTCCCTGTGCTTCAAGGACAAAACGCTTGGCTTTGCCTATGCCGACGTTTCGACCGGCGAGTTTTGCGTTTGCGAGCTGAGCGGGGACAGAGCGCTCGAACAATTCTATGATGAGTTTGTCCGCGTTGCGCCAACCGAACTGATACTGATTGAGGACTGTTTCAACAACCCGTTTTTGAGAAATCGCGTTTCAGCCGCCTGCTATGTTGAAAAGGTCGCTGAAGCCTATTTTGCGATTGCAAGTTCCGAGGAACGGCTCAAAAAGCATTTTAAGGTGGCATCGCTTGACGGCTTTGGAATTAAGGACTCAAAGCTTGCCGTTGCGGCAGGCGGCGCGCTCCTGAGATATCTTGAGGAGACGCAAAAGAATGCGCTCTCTCACATAAGCCTGATTAAGGCGTTGAATCGTTCCGAGTATATGCAACTTGACCCCGCTACACGCAGGAGTTTGGAGCTGACACGCCCGTCGAACGACAGCGGAACAACCAAAAACACGCTGTTTGCCCTGCTCAACCGCTGTTCAACGGCTATGGGCAGCCGGCGGTTGAGGGCTTGGATAGAAACGCCCCTGCAGAGCTGTGATTCCATTAACTACCGTCTCGAAGCCGTGCAAAACCTGTTTGACAACCTCCAGTTGCGCGGCAGGCTCTATGAGAATCTAAAGAGGATGTATGATATCGAGCGCCTTAGCAGTCGCATAGCCTATCAAACGATAAACCCGCGCGATTGCCTTGCGCTGGCTCGAACGCTACGCCACATAGTACCGGTTCAAATGTTGCTAATGGACGAGACTTCCGAGGCGCTTGCGAACATTTGCCGCCTGCTTGATCCGCTCACCGACCTTGCTGAGCTTTTGGAGCGCGCGGTTTCGCCGGATGCGCCCGCCCAGCAAAAGAGCGGAGGCTATATCCGTTCGGGCTACGACGAAAGAATCGACGAGTTGCGCGCCATTTCATCGCAAAGCGAAACCTGGCTGAGGGATATGGAGAACCGCGAGAGGGAGAGCACGGGCATAAAGACCCTGCGAATCGGCTTTAACAGGGTATTTGGCTATTATATCGAAGTGACGCGTTCGTTCACCGCGCAGGTTCCATATTATTTCGAGCGCCGCCAGACCCTTGCAAACGCGGAACGCTATATAACGCCCGAATTGAAGGAGCTTGGCGAGAAGCTTTTAACAGCCAACGACAGGTTGATTGAGCTGGAGAACCAGATTTTTTCGGATATAAAACAGCGGCTTTTATCCTTTACCGAAAGATTGCAACTCAACGCCGCCTTAATCGCGGAACTCGACTGCTATCTTGCCTTTGCCGAGACTGCCGTCTCGCGAAGATATACTTGCCCTAAGATTACGGACGATGGGAAGATAACCATAGTCGAGGGACGGCATCCAATCGTTGAAACCGCGATGAACGGGAGTTTCATTCCGAACGATGTCGATTTGGATTTAAACGACAACCGCCTTTTAATCATCACCGGGCCGAACATGGCGGGCAAAAGCACCTATATGCGGCAGATAGCGCTGATAACGCTGATGGCGCATCTGGGCTCCTTTGTGCCAGCTTCCAAGGCCCAAATATGTATCGTTGACAGGATTTTTACGCGAATCGGAGCGAGCGACGATTTGTCCGGCGGACAAAGCACCTTTATGGTTGAAATGTCCGAGATGGCTAACATCATCAATAACGCCACGAATCGAAGCCTTCTGATCCTCGATGAAATAGGGCGGGGGACAAGCACCTTTGACGGGCTGAGCATAGCGTGGTCGGTGCTTGAACATATCGCAAACCCCATTCTCTGCGGCGCGAAAACCCTATTTGCCACCCATTATCACGAGTTGAGCGAATTGGAAGGGAAGCTGGACGGTGTGAAGAACTACCGGATTTCCGTCAAGGAGATAGGCGACGATATTTTATTCCTGCGCAAGATAATCAGGGGAAGCGGCGACAAGAGCTTTGGCATTCAGGTGGCAAAGATGGCGGGGCTTCCCTCCGCAATAATCGAAAGATCGAAGGAGATACTTGTGGAGCTTGAGCAGGCGGACATTCTCTATAAGCATAACAGCTCCGTGAGCGAAGCCGAGCCGGTTCATCCCGAATCGAAAGCTGAGCGCGCCGTTATCTCCGACCTGCGCCTGCTAAACCCCAATACGATATCTCCGATGGAAGCTTTAAAGAAGCTCTTTGATTACTCGGATGCCTTAAAGAACTAAGGAGCAAAAATGCCTAAAATACTTGTTTTATCGCAACATATAGCCAACAGAATCGCCGCCGGAGAGGTGGTGGAAAGGCCCGCATCGGTGGTTAAGGAGCTTATTGAAAACTCCATTGATGCAGGCGCTGACCGCATCGGCGTGCAAATCGAGGATGGGGGCTTGAAGTCCATTTTGATTACCGACAACGGAAGCGGGATTTCACGCGAGGATTGCACAACCGCGTTTTTGCGCCATGCAACGAGCAAGATTAGCTCCGCCGATGACCTGGAGGCGATCAGAACCCTTGGCTTTCGCGGCGAGGCGCTTGCGTCCATTGCGGCGGTTGCAGAGGTAAGCCTGCTTTCAAAGACCGCAGATTCGGAGGTAGGAACCCGTTTGCAGATTGATAACGGCATCATCGGAAAGCCCGAGGACGCCGCCTGCAATGCGGGAACGAGCCTTAGAGTGGACAACCTCTTTTTAAAGGTACCGGCAAGGCTGAAGTTTTTAAAATCCGCCAGAACTGAGGCTGGGTATATTGGCGACTATGTTGCGAGGGCTATCATGGCACATCCTGAGATTGCCTTTACCTACTCGTCCAACGGCCGCATCGTCTATGAATCTGCGGGCGACGGCGATTTAAAACACGCTCTCATGTGCGTTTACGGGACGGAGACGCTGAACCATATACTGCCCGTCTCCTATGATAACGGGTACATTCTGATAGAGGGCTATATCGGAGACGCCGAGCTGTCTAAACCTAATCGAACCTATCAGTCGATCTATGTCAACGACCGATACATAAAATCAACCGCCATCTCGTCGGCGCTGTCCCGCGCCTATGAAACCGCCCTGACGGTTGGGCGCTTTCCTTTGGCGGTTCTAAAGATCAAGATATCGTTCAACGAAGTCGACGTAAATGTGCATCCCGCAAAGACCGAGATTCGCTTTACCGATGAACACAGGGTTTGCAGTTGCATCTATGCCGCTTGCAGGGAAGCGTTGCTTGGCGCCTCAGCCAACGCGGTTATACTGCCGCCTGCCGTTCGGGAGGAAACGCCTGCGGGCGCTTATGTTCCGCCCGCAGTTCCGAGCTTTTCTTCCGCTATTCGCGATGATAAGCCCTTACAGTTTCGGGAGAAGGTTTCCCAACCTATTCTGTTTCCCCCCAATCAGCCGCGTTCGGCTTCAAACGATTATACGCCATCATTTACAACTTCGTTCTCCCATGCCGCCGATGGGCTCAAAATAGTCGGCTGTGTTTTAGCTACCTATTGGATAGCGGAATACGAGGGAAGCGTTTATCTAATCGACCAGCATGCCGCGCACGAACGCCTGCTCTATGAAAAGCTCAAGGAAAGGGAGCCGTCCTTCGCCTCCCAGCCCCTGCTCATTTCGCGGATTTTAAAGCTTGCGCCCACGGATATGAGCGCGCTTTGCGACCGGCGCGAGCTTGTTGAAAAATTGGGCTACACCTGGAAGCCCATGGACGACAACACGATAGAGATTCTCAGCGTTCCCCAGATAAACGGGAAAACGCTGGACGAAAGGTATCTGTTCGACTGCGTGTGCATCTTTGCCGACAGCGCCGAGGACGTATCTTTGGAGCTTATCAAGGACAAGCTTATTCAAAGCGCCTGCAAACACGCCGTTAAGGCGGGCGATGCGCTAAGCCCGCAGGAAATTCTATCCCTGCTCAGCGAGTTTTCAAAGGACAGTATCCCTTTAACCTGTCCGCATGGCAGGCCGGTTATAGCGCGAATAACGCGAGCCGATATGGAAAAGCTCTTTAAAAGGATTCAATGAACCTTGATCGAATGACAATTTGCATAGTGGGGCCTACCGCCTGCCACAAAACCGAGCTGTCGCTCCGCCTTGCGCGCGCGTTCAACTGTGAAATCGTATCTGCAGATTCCGTCGCCATCTATCGCGGGCTGGATATAGGGAGCGCAAAACCCTGCAGGGAGGAACGCGAAACGGTTCCGCACCACATGATCGACTGCATCGACTGCACGGACGCTTCGTTTTCGGTTGCGGTGTTTCAAAAAATGGCGCGGGAGGCGATCGGGGATGTTTTCGCAAGAAAGCGGACTCCGCTGATAGTTGGGGGAAGCGGGCTGTACGTCGATGCTATCTATTCCGATTTTGATTTCGCTTTTCCGAGCGATTCCCTTGTCAGGCGCAAGCTGGAGCTTGAATACGAGGCCAATCCCAATTCGGCATATGCGACCTTGCAAAGAATCGACAAAAAGACGGCGGAGCGTTTGAACCCAAACGACAAAAAAAGGATTGTCAGGGCGCTTGAGGTGTTCTATTGTTGCGGCAAAACCATGTCGGAACTCACGGATTCATTTAAAAACAAGCAGGCGGTCAAGCTTTATCCCAGTATCAGGGTCGGGCTTGAAATGGACCGCGCCGAGCTATACCGGCGCATCGACGATCGAGTGGAGGCTATGCTTAAAAGAGGCCTGCTCGACGAGGCGCGCTCGCTCTATGATAGCATATCTGACAGGGAACTGCCCGCCATGCGCGCTATCGGCTATGCACAGCTCTTTCGCTATTTTGACGGAGAATATGATTTAGAATGCGCCGTGGAGCTTTTAAAACGCGATACGAGGCGTTTTGCTAAGCGTCAGTTGACTTGGTTCAAGCGCGATAAAACGACGAAATGGTTTAAAATTGACGATTTTGACAGCCTCGATGAGGTTGAGGCGGCAATCTGCAACTATATAAGAGGCGAGGGAGGGGACTGCAATGGAACGTGCGATGAGGATAATTAAGGAGGCTGAGCGCAATGCCAGGCTTGAATTTGAACGTATAGATGAGCTGATGGCGGGCAATCAGGAGCGCGTTTTAAGGGCTTTTAGAAATCGCGGTATATCCGTGAGACATTTTTCACCCTCCAACGGCTATGGCTACGACGATATTGCCCGCGACGCGCTCGACGGGGCCTTCGCCGATGCGATGCAGAGCGAGGACGCGCTTGTCAGACCGCAAATCGTCAACGGCTCCCATGCCATTTTTCTTGCGTTGAGCGGACTTTCTAAGCCCGGTTTCAAGATTCTTGCGCTAACCGGCGAGCCATATGACACATTGAGGAGCGCCATAGGGCTTGAAGGCGACGCCCGTCACTCGCTTAAGCAATGGGGGGTGGATTTTTTGCCCGTTCCCCTGACGGCGGAGGGCGGATTCGACTATAAAACCATAGAGAAAAGCCTTACCGACACGAAGGTTAAAATCGCCTATATTCAGCGTTCCAGGGGGTATAGCTGGCGGCTGGCTTTAACGATTAAGCAGATCAACGAGTGCATAGAGTTCGTTCACAGCATACGGCCCGACATAAGGATTATCGTAGACAACTGTTACGGGGAGTTCACGGAGCTATGTGAACCAACTGCCGTTGGGGCGGACGTAATCGCCGGCTCGCTGATTAAGAATCCCGGAGGAGGGCTCGCGCCCACGGGGGGCTATTTGGCGGGAAAAGCGGCTTGCATTGATGAGATTGCAAACAGGCTGACCGTGCCCGGAATGGGGAGGGAGGTAGGCTCCTATGCCGCGTCCTATCAGCCGTTCTATCAAGGGCTTTTCTTTGCGCCCCATGTTACGGGGCAATGCCTGAAAACCGCCGTGCTGTTCTCCGAGGTGTTGACGATGCTGGGATATGAAACCTTGCCGAAACGCGGAGATCAACGTTCAGATATAATTCAGGCGGTAAAGCTGGGCTCCCCGGAGGCGATGGAGCGTTTCTGCCTCGCTATCCAACAGTCTGCGCCCATCGACAGCTTTGCAATTCCAACAGCGTCCTATATGCCCGGCTATGCCGACCCCGTAATAATGGCGGCAGGCGCCTTTATTCAAGGCGCAACAACCGAGCTGAGCGCCGACGGGCCTATGAGGCCGCCTTATATCGTCTATATGCAGGGCGGGCTGACCTATGAACACGGGCGGATTGCCGCCGCTGAAGCTGTTTTAAAGCTGACGCATCAGCCCTAATACCTTCCCAATAACCTCAATTTGATCCTTGGGTACTTCAATCGGCTCAAACGCCGGGTTCTCAGGCTTTAAAATGATACTATGCGGGGTGGAATAGAGCCGCTTCACCGTAACTTCCTCGTGGTTAAGGCGGGCAACGACTATGTCGCCGTCCTCAATGTGCAGGGCGGTTCCAACGACGATAATATCGCCGTCGAGCATTCCGGCGTCCATCATGCTGTAACCCTCCACGCGGAGCATAAAGGTTTCGTCGGGGGGCAGGCCCGCCGTGAGGATTTCCGGTACAAAAAAAGCGTCCTCATAGTTTTCAATCGCATTTATGGGCAAGCCGGCGGCTACCTTGCCGAGAAGCGGAATCGCGTCGGCGCGGCTGTGTTGCGGATTGGTAACCACATAGGCGCGCTGTTTGTGCGGATCCTTTTCAATGAGACCTTGCTCCATCAGCTTTTTCAGGTGAGCGTGAACCGTGGCAGGAGAACTCAGCCCCACTTGACGGCAGATCTCACGCACGGTCGGAGGGTAGCCGTTTTCCTTGGAAAAGGCGCATATGAAACGATAGATGACCATGGGCGCGTCCGAAACTTTTTTCACCTTGCGTTCTCCTTGCTTTTGTGATAAAACAATTCTATCATGATACTTGCAAAATTGCAAACATTTGTTCGGAGGAATTATGAAAAAATATGAGGAAACCAAAGCACCGCGGGAGCAAGAGCCCGAAACGGACGATTTCTGCGACCTTGACCCGAGCAAGAAATGCGATAACTGCTTCAAATGCCTTGAGGATGAGCGGGATTACGCCTCCATCATGATAGACCGGATAATCTTGGACGATGACGAGGGGGAAGGCTAATCCGTCTCGTCACGGAGCTTAACCATCTTTGCGGCGGTTCTGCGCTTTTCCTCCGACATGGCGGCGTAATGGCGCTTTGTGGTGTTAACGTCCTTATGCCCCAAAACATCGGCTACAAGATAGATATCGTTGCTCTCGTTGTAAAGCATAGTTCCATAGGTACTGCGAAGCTTGTGCGGAGTAATCTTCTTCTGGGGCGTTGCTATCATGGCATAGCGTTTAACAAGGTATTCGACGGCTCTCACGGTGATTCGCTTGCGTTGAATGGAAAGAAACAGCGCGTTTTCGCTGCCTTCGCACGGAATTATATCCTTTCGACGCTCGATATAGTCCAGAAGAGCGGAACGCACCTCATCTCCGAACGAGAGAACCTCCTGATCGCCGCCCTTGCGTATGATCGAAAACTGATTGCTGTCAAAGTTTATATCGCCCAAATCTATGCCCACAAGCTCGCTTATTCTTATGCCCGTACCTAAGAACAGGGTGAGGATCGCAACATCCCTGAGCTTGGTTGCCTGGTGCGACTTCTTTTGCCGCTCGCTAAGCCCCTGGCCGCCCTCGGCGGCGTCGAGCAAGTTTGCAACCTCGTTCGCGTCAAGCCGAATTATCGCCTTTTCGTGGATTCGCGGCGAATCCACAAGCGAGGCGGGATTATTCTTTATCATTTCCTGGCGATAGTAATACTTGAAAAAGGAGCGAATAGCGGAAAGCTTTCTTTTTTTTGCCTGCTCGCCGTTTTGACGCTCGACTTCGTTGCTGACATAAAGCGTTATGCTTTCAAGATACATTTCAATATCTAAAGCGCTAACGGCATCCAAATCGGACAGGGTGAGGGAGGGGAGCTTTTTGCCCTTGAAGCCGTCAACCTCTGAAACTAAAAAGGAAAAGAAATTCCTAAGATCGAGCGCATAACCATAGCGCGTTAGCACGCTCGTTTGAGTTTCCTTGCTCCTAAAATAGAAGCCGCAAAAGCTTGGCAACTCCTTTAAAATTGCGCGTAACTTCTCAGTGTATTCCTTTTTGCGTTGAGCTTGATAGGTACTCATAAAGCGAAGCCTCCCAAAATCTTGGACTCAACCGATACACGGGCTTGGAAAATGCGGGGGAAGCCCAGGTGCTTGGCTGAGTTCTATTGGAAACAGCATAACACATCTTTTCGCAAAACGCAAGTTTTGCGAAAAGATATTCACTTTTTATTTACGAATTGGAGGCTTTGCACTCGGAAACGCCCCTTTTGGCGAGCTTATCGCAAAGAATATTGTATTGATTGTCCGCATGACCTTTTACCTTCAAAACTTCAACGCTGTGCTTGTCCATTTCCGCGTTGAGTTCCTTCCAAAGATCAATATTTGACACCTCGTTTTTATTCGTAGTTTTCCATCCGTTTGCCCGCCACCTTACGAGCCATCTTTCGTTAATCGCATTGCACAGATATGCGCTGTCGGTATACAGCAAAACCTTGCATGGCTCTTTGAGCGCGCGCAAAGCTTCAATCGCCGCCCTAAGCTCCATGCGGTTGTTGGTTGTATCCGGCTCAAAGCCGTACAGCTCCTTTTCATGCTCGCCATAGATTAAAACACAGCCCCAGCCGCCCGGCCCGGGATTTTGCGAACACGCTCCGTCTGTATATATAATTACTTCTTTCATCTATTCGCTTTCCGTATCAATTCCATCTATAAAGTCCGAAAAGCGAACAATTGTTTGCAAATGTAGCCGCTTGATTTCGGACGATAGGACGGTCTGATCAATTGTAGCATCTAATTCCAAAAAAGTCGAGAGCAAGCTCATGTTATCGCTTAAAAATTGGGCGATATATTTCACGCTTTCCGAAGTTTCGGTCATTATTTGGCCGTACGCTCCGGTAAGCTCCCTGTACAGGGTTCTTACCTCGTCCTGCAGGGAGGCATTGTCGAGTTCGCCCTTGTCATAGCTGATATAGCAGTCGTAGAGCTTGTTTGGAAGCTCCATCGCAACCGCTATCACCTCGGACACCTCCTCTACCCTGTCCTCCTCGCCCTCAACGGTTATGGTCAGCGCGTCGGTGCTTAGAATATAGGCTGAATTGGAATATCCTGCGCTGCGAACCTGATCTTGCACCTTGCTTAGGCTATTCTCGTCAGGATAAGCCGCCGCCATCACGCGGTAAAGCATACCGTCATAATAGACATAGCCTCCCGCGCCCATCGTTTGTATGGTATACGCCTGCGTAGCCGCGGTTTCCGAATCGGAATACTGGCCCATCTGTAACAGATAGAAGTTTCTTGCAGGGACTGTAACCTGTCCCGAATATAAGTCCGGGGTGGAAAGGTTTGCCTCCTGCTCGGACAGATTATCAATTATCTCCTGATTTTCCTCATCCTTGCTCTTTCCGAATATCGCTCCCCACAGCCCGCTTGCACAGGACTTGCCGACCGTTGTAAAAACGATGAACAGAATCATGGCTACTGATACGACGATGAAGGCTATCGCCCTGCCGCCGCCTTTTTGTTCTTCGCTGTTTCTTATACTTCTGCTTCTGTAATCCAACGTACAAGCCTCCAATCAATTGCTTGTACATTATACGTTGAAGAAGCCGGTTTAGAAGCGCAGACTAAGTCTTGCGCTTTTTCGGTTTAGTTGATTCGATTACCTCAAAATGCGCCACATCTCCGTCCTCCATCTTAGGCGCGGGCTGGGAAACGGTCTCGGGTTCGATAAGCGGTGCTTCCTCAATCGGGCCGAGGGCAATGGCGTTGGGGACATATTTTTTAATGGAAATCTGGAAGCAGGTTCCCTCGTTTACCTTGCTCTCTACTGTCAGTTCTTCGCCAAGCTTATCCATTATATGTTTGGCGATAGACAGCCCCAATCCCGTTCCGCCTTCCTTACGGGACTTATCCGCCTTATAAAAGCGCTCGAAGATATGAGGCAAATCCTCCTCCGAAATTCCACAGCCCGTGTCGGAAACGCAAACATAGACAAAATGGAGATCCTCGCGGGTGGATATCTCGATATTGCCGCCCTGAGCCGTGTAGCGCATCGCATTATCGAGGAGAATGACGATAACCTGCTCAATCCGGTCGGGATCGCTGATAACCTGAGGCATTTGTTGCGATATCAAGGCAAGGCTGAGCCCGCGGTTAGCGGCTTCGTTCTTATAGCTTTGCATAATATCGTCGAGGAGAATATTGATATCGAAGGACTTTACCTCCATGTATTCGGTTCCGGACTGGAGCCGCGAAAGCTGAAGCATATCGGTAATAAGCCGCGACAGCCGCTCGACCTCCTTCAGCATAATCGAATAGTACCGTTCCTTCGTCGCATCGTCCTTAATCATCCCGTCCACAAGCGGCTCTAAAAGGCCGCGAACGGCGGTAAGCGGGGTGCGAAGCTCGTGGCTGATATTTGCAACGTAATCGCGGCGCATCCGCTCCAGCTTCTCCATCTCGCTCATGTCCTTAAACAGTCCGACAGCGCCTATGCAGGCGTCGTCATCGGATATAACCGGTACTATGGATATCCACAGCATTCTATCTCCCGGAAGATCGTATTTCAGCGAGCGAGGCTCCTTGGAGTCTATTACGGCATGGAAGGCGTCCCAAATCGACCGGTCGGGAACCAGATCGAGGGGAACCTTTACATCCACCGTGCCGAACATTCGCATCAGCGCGGGATTATAGTGGGTTAAGTGCCCAAACTCGTCGATTGCCGCCACGCCTTCGGAAAAGCTGGATAGTATGTAGCTCAGTTGGCGTTTTTCGCTGTTGAGCTGGAAAATAGTTTTGGAAATTTCCTCGCTCATGCGATTCATGGCGCGGGCAAATATTCCCATCTCGCCCTTTAAATTCTCGTTGGCGCGGACGTCATAGTTGCCGTTTGTAACCTGAATGGCGATATTGGTCATATCGCGCATAGGTTTGGACAGCCTTTGAGCGCTGAAATAACCGGCAATAATCCAGATCGGGAACATGAATGCCGCCATAACCCAAAGAACGGAGTTGAGCTTGTCAAAGGCGGAATCAATATGTTCAGTATTGCGCACAATCAGAACGCAACCTTCGATTCCATAGGAGGAGTTGTAGAGCGGAGCGGCTATGCAAATGGAGGTTGAGCCCGCCGTAAGCTCCACATCGGTATCGACAACCGTAACGCTCTCGCCCGATATGATTCGCTCCACGACTTCGATGATATAGTCGTTCTGTGGAATGTTGTTGATGATGAGATTGCTCCCGTAAGCATAGTAGTAGATATTCACATCGGAAGTCATCTCAATAAACGACAATACGGAGACGAAGGATTGCGCGTTCAAAAAGACGGAACTGCGGTTGAGATAAAAGCGTTGAACCGTATTTAAGGTTGAGGTCATATCCTCGATCTCAAGGTCGATATACGTTTGCTTTCCGAAAAAGAAGTAAGCCGATAAGAGCAGAGCGTTCGCGAGGAACATCACCGCTATGAATACCAGCAGAATTTTTCGGAAATATACGCTTTTCATTCCCCTATTGCTCTAATTCAAACTTATATCCTACCCCGTAGATGGTTTTAATGTTCCAGCCCAGCCCGGTTGAGTCGAGCTTGGCGCGAAGCCTCTTTATATGGGTGTCAACGGTTCTCGTCTCGCCGGCAAAATCATAGCCCCAGACTTTGGAGAGGAGCGTGTCCCTTGTAAACACCTGTCCGGGATTGGACGCGAGCATATAGAGAATCTCTATCTCCTTCGGCGTGCAGATGATGGGCTGGTCGCGGAGCAGAACGGTATAGCTGTTCAGGTCGATGGACAGGCCGTTATACTGGATATGGTTCTTATTAGGCTCGGTCTTTTGCGCCTCCGCCCTGCGAAGGATGGCTTTGATTCTTGCTACCACTTCCCTGGGGCTGAACGGTTTTACGATATAGTCGTCCGCGCCCAGCTCCAAGCCGACTATGCGATCAACCTCCTCGCCTTTGGCGGTCAGCATGATAATGGGAATCTGGGAGTCCTTGCGTATCTCTCTGCATACGTCGGTGCCGGATTTTCCGGGCATCATTATATCCAATACGCACAAGGATACGGTCGAATCCAGGGCTTGAAGTGCGGAAAGCCCGTCATACACATCAATAACCCCGTAGCCCTCGGCTTCAAGGTATATCTTCAGTGACTCGTGTACGATTGCATCATCGTCGGCAATCAAGATCTTAGTTTCCATAAGTTCCTCCTTTTTTGCTCTATTCTAATTGCCCGTTGTCGGCAGGCGGGTATCTTTCCTTTATTGTATCATATAATTGCTGCAATGCGGTATACTGAACGAGCATATCGGAATATACCGTTGAGGCTTCCAGGCCCGCAATGGCAGTTTGCAGGGACTGAATATCGGCTTCGGTCAGCGCGGCGGTAGTTTCGATATATCCGCGCACCTCCAGGATAAGCTCGTCGCGCTGGACAAGCAAGGCTTCAAGCGAGGAGGCTTCCGTGCATACCGGGAATTCGGCGATAAAGGCGTCGATGGACTTATCGGTTCTGCGATAGGTGTCCCCGAATATCCTGGTTAATACATCGTCGGTCAGTTTGTAGAACTGCGAATCGGGCCGGATAAGAACGAAGGTCGTTTGAACGACGCTGGACTGGGCGCAATGTTCTCCGGCGATGCAGTTGGTATTCTGGCAGATATCCAGCGTGCAATGCATATCGCAATAACTCGTCGGAACGGACTGATAATCGAACCAATCGGTTATAATGCTGAATTTTGAGCCCTGCGCCTGATAAGCGGCGCAAGCGTCGGTCGCAAGCATGCCCGATACGGGACAGACCGCCCGCTCGACAAGCCCAAGGCTTGTTGGGGTTTCCGAAGATATCGGCACGCTCTCCACGCCCTCCATAATCTTAGACATAAAATCCTGCCACAGCGGTGCGGCGTAATCCCCTCCGGAGGCTCCGGTAACGAGCTTATTGGAGGGCTGGTCATGCCCTATCCAAACGACGGCGGTGTATTCGCAGGTCATTCCGGCAAAGTATACGCTGGCATAGTCCGAATTGGTACCCGTCTTTCCCGCAACCTGATAGCCCTCTATCTGAGCGTTGGTTCCGGTGCCCGATTCAACCGCCTCGGTGAGAATATCAATGAGGAAGTATGCGGTAGAGGAGCGGGTAAACACCCTTCTTGCCGACCCGCGGATGATATCGGCGTCCAAAATAACGTTCCCCTCGGAGTCCTCCACCCGTATAAAGGACAGCGGTTCGAGATAATAGCCGTTGTTTGCTATTGCGGCATATGCCGCCGCCATCTGTATAGGAGTGATGCCGGAGGTGCCGAGGGCAAGGCCGGGGCCGTCCTCGTTGATTTGCGCATCGGCAAGGCCGAGACGGTTGAGATATTCAACCGAAACGCTCGGCGTAACATATTCAAACAAAGTGCGAGCCGCAACTACGTTTAAGGACTTTATCAAACCGTCGCGAATAGTCGATACGCCATAATTTCTGCTGGTCAGTCCGCCGGAAGGATAGCCGTTCTCCCCTCCCCAACCGTCTATCGCGCCCTCGGCATTGACGACGACGGTTGCAGGCGAGGCTCCAAGATCCAAAGCCGGCCCATAGACGGCGAGTGGTTTGATGGAAGAACCAACCTCAGTATAGCTTTGGTATGCCCTGTTCAGCCCCTTTCTTATCGTAGGCTCGTTTCTGCCTCCAATCACGGCGCGAAGCTCACCTGTGGAATGGTCGATAACAACCGCGGCGGATTGCGGCTCGACCGTTTCGATTACCACTCCGTCCGATATGGTTTCGGTAAGCACGGAGGCGTTGGAATCCGCCAGCTCCGGATAAGCATCCCAGGTGGACAGGGAATCCTGCACCGTGTTTTGAATCTCAGGGTCAACGGTCGTGTATATCTTGTAGCCTCCGGTTCTAAGACGGTTCTCATAGATAGACCGGTTTGCCGTCGTATCCGCAACCCCGTCCTGTTCCATCCAATGAGTGATTACATCGTAAACGGCGTATTCAACAAAGTATGCCATATCATACATCTGCGAGGTTTCGCTGTACTGGACTATTGTCACGGTTTCCGTCAGCGCCGAAGTGTACTGTTCGAGGGAAATCAGCCCGTTCTCATACATCCTTTCAAGCACCAGGTCGGTTCGCTCGTTTGTAAGATCAAACGAGGTTTCGGTTCTCTGGTACATATTCTTGCGCGGATTATAGCGGTAAGGGTTCTGCGTCAGTCCGGCAAGCATGGCGCATTCGCGGATGGTGAGCTGGTTGAGCTCTTTACCGAAGTAATCCTTCGCCGCCGCGCTGACTCCATAGTTGGACTCGCCCAAGTATATATCGTTGAGGTACGCTTCCAGGATATCGTCCTTTTCGAGGATGGACTCAAGCTGAAGCGCAAGATAGGCCTCCTGAATCTTTCGCCTGTAAGTGCGTTCGGAGGTCAAGATCTTATTCTTTATTAGCTGTTGGGTTATGGTACTGCCGCCCGACGAATTACTGCTTCCCAAAATCTCAAGCGCGGCGGAAAACAGCCTTTTGAAATCCACGCCCTGATGCTTATAGAACCGAACGTCCTCAACGGCTATAAAGGCATTTTTGAGCATATCCGGTATGTCTTCGATATCCACCCAATCCCGGTATTCAATCGCGGTGAGGTTGGTTATTTCGTTGCCGTACATATCATAGAGATAGGAGGTTCTGTCACTTTTTGTAAGCTGGGAAACATCCCACACCGGAGAGGTGTCCACATATGCTTTTACAACTCCAAACACAAGTCCGACCCCGCAAAAACCGCAGATAACCACGGCGACGAGCAGAAGCTTCAGCGTGGAGAAGATGATATCGAGCGCAAATGGACGGGACGCACGGCGAACGGTAAGCTTAAGCAGGGGCTCCGACTGCCTGTTCTTGTTAAGCAGTTTACCCTGGGTTGACGAGCTATTCTTTTCGGAATTCCCGTTCTTGCGCATCGCATCCTACCTCAGAATGCATTATAGCACATTTTAGGTGACTTGTCTTTAAAAAGAAAAAAGTTCACGCTGATTCAAAAATCTCTTTACAAAACCGTTTCGATGCGCTATAATGCTTCAAGTGACGTCAAGGGGCTATAGCGAAGTTGGCTATCGCGCTACACTGGCAGTGTAGAGATCAGGGGTTCGAATCCCCTTAGCTCCACCAAAGATATGCAGCACACCCGTGCTGCTTTTTTTAAAGGAGGTACTATGGCAAAAAAGGTTGTGCTTACGGCTGACAGTTCCTGCGACATCGGCCCCGAGCTTCAAGAGAAGTATTCGGTACACTTCACTCCTTTGCATGTTATCATCGGCGAGAAGGATTTTCTCGACGGAGTTGACATCGACAGCGACAGGGTATATCAGTTGTGGAACGAAACGAAAACGCTCCCCAAGACCTCGGCGGTTACGGTTGCCGACTATGTGTCCGTCTTTTCCTCCTATGTTAAGCAGGGGTTTGCGGTGATACATATTTCATTGGGTTCAGCTCTGTCCTGCACCCATCAGAACGCAGTTCTTGCGGCAAGCGAATTTGAGGATGTTCACATCATTGATTCTCAAAGCCTTTCAACCGGTTGCGGTCTTATCGTTTGCGAGGTCGGAGAGCGCATCGCAAAGGGGCTTTCGGCTGAACAGATCGTTCGCGAAGTCAGCCCGATGGTTCTCAAGACGAGCGCGAGCTTTATTCTTGACGATCTGGAGTTTTTGCATGCCGGCGGACGCTGTTCCAGCCTTACCCAGCTCGGCGCAAATCTGATGAACATCAAGCCCACCATCCGCGTACTAAACGACAAATGCGGCGCAATGTCGGTCGGTAAGAAATTTATCGGGAAGTTCAATAAGTGCGTAATAAAATATGTTGAACAGCAACTTGAGGGCAGAAGCGACGTCGTTCTCGACCGCCTGTTCATCACGCATTCGGGAATGTCCGATCCCGGAATTATCGACGCCGTCAAGGCCCGCGCGCTCGCGTTACAACCTTTTAAAGAGGTTCATATAACGCATTCGAGCTGTACCATAAGCTCCCATTGCGGGCCCGACACCATCGGCGTGCTGTTTCTTACAAAATAAGGCGGCACGCCTTACAAGCCCTATTGGGCTGTAAAGTATGCCGCTATTTCTTCCATGCGCTCGCTTTGTTTCACACCGAACGGACACCTTGAATCGCAGTGCCCGCAGTGCAAACAGGCGGTCGCATCTTTTTTTAACTTCTCATAATGGCCAACAGCCAGCTTATCGCCAACCCGCGCCAAATCGTAATACTTATTCACCAGACCGATATCAATTCCCGCCGGGCAGGGCTGACAGTGATTGCAGTAAACGCAGTTTTGCGCCAGCTGTCCTGCGGTAAACCCGCCGATTACGGAATAATCCCTTTCCTCAGCCGTCGAGCCGGAGAAGCCTAAAAGCACGTTCAGGTCATCCATGTTTCTGACGCCCGGAACAACGCACAGCACGCCGGGGCGATCCAGCGCATACTGAATACATTGATAATGCGTCAATTTTTCACCGAACGGGGAGGTTTCGGCGGTGAGCAGTTTGCCACCGTGAAACGGCTTCATCACCGATATGCCTACGCCCTCAGCCGCGCACCGCCCAAAAAGCTTGAACCGCTCATGCACCGTGCCTATGCCAAGTTCGTCGCCGCGCTCAAAATCGTATGCCGGATTGAGGCTGAACATCAGCATGTCCATTAGTCCGGTATCCAAAACGCGGTTTGATACCGACGGCGTGTGGGATGAAAAACCGAGATGCCTGATTCGACCCTGTTTTTTCAGCTCTTTGAGATAATCAAGTAAGCCCGAATCAAGAATCTTGTCGAAGTCCTCATTCTCATCTACGCAATGCAAAAAGCCGAAGTCGGCGTAATCGGTTTGGAGCGCGTTCATCTCCCATTCAAATACGCTCTTAATCTCGTTTACATCCCGCGACCAAGCATATTCGCCCTCGGAATTGTATACCGCTCCAAAATGAAGCTGAAAGTAAACCGATTCGCGGCGCGTTTTTATCGCCCTGCCAAACGGTTCGTAGACCCGCTTTGCGCTGGCGCAAAGGTCGAAAAAGTTGATACCATTATCAAGCGCCTTTAAAATTAAAGCTTCGATTTCATCTTCGGAAATGCCGATAAGGCTTCCCGTTCCCAAGCCAACCGTGCTTATCCTTTCCTCGCCGTGCGGCAATTTTCTGTACTCCATCATAATCCTCCTATACCGTCAGTTACCCTTTTTGTGCAAGCTCTGCAATTTGATTGTCCGACCAGCGCCCGCGAAACACCGCGCCCTCCACTATCTTAGCCGACGGGGAAACGCTGTTTTCTAAGGCGTTAACCGTCTTGCCGAAACCGCTACCGCCCGAGGTTGCAAACAATACTATGGTTTTGCCGAAAAAATCATAGCTCTCCAGGAAGGTGTTGATAATCGTGGGCGCAACATACCACCAAATCGGAAAACCCACATAAACCGTATCATAGCGGCTTATATCATCGACGCTTGTTGCGATTGCGGGACGCGAATTGGGGTTCTTCATCTCGACCGAACTGCGGCTTTTGGCATTCGACCAGTTCAAATCCGCATTGGTGTAGGGAATCTCCGGAGCTATTT
The DNA here is from genome assembly GCA_030527115.1 of Clostridia bacterium. Classification (GTDB taxonomy): domain Bacteria; phylum Bacillota; class Clostridia; order Christensenellales; family CAG-138; genus JAQUTY01. Next base: position 26,765 of record JAUNBM010000011.1, on the reverse strand, counting down.
CATACAGCTCCGCTCCGGTCGCCTTTGCCAGAGCCTGCGCGGCGCGTTTGGTTACTCCGCTGGCTGAAAAGTAAGCTACAAGTTTTTTGCTGTCGTTCATTTTTTAAAATCCTCCTGTTAATTTTTGAAACTGCGCTATGTGTTTTTCTTCTCAAACTCCGCCGCCACATCCTCAAGAAGGCGGCGAATAGGAAGGCGTTGCGGGCATATAGTCTCACAGTTTCCGCATTTAATGCAATCGGACGCCTTGCCATGGTTTACCGTGTGGACGTTGTGATAGTAGAAATCGGTGTTCCAGCTGTTGAAAACCTTTTTGGAGTTCAAACAGGCGAACAAATCGGGAATCATGATATTCGCCGGGCAACCCTCGGTGCAATAGCGGCAGGCTGTGCAAGCAATCATGTTCTTTGCGCGGAACAATTCGCATACCCGTCCAACAGCCGCCTGCTCCCTTTCGGACAGGGGCTTAAAATCCTTCATATAGCTGATGTTGTCCAGCATCATATCCATATTTCCCATGCCCGACAGCACCATCATAACGCCGGGGAAGCCGGCGGCAAAGCGGATTGCATAGCTCGCGTTGCTACCGCCGCCCAAGTCGCGAAACACCGCTGAGATCTCCTCAGGCATATTAACCAGGTTTCCGCCCCTGCAAGGCTCCATCACAATAACGGGTTTACCGAATTTGTGGCAAACTTCATAACACAAACGGCTCTGCACCACCGGGTCGTCGTAATCGGCATAATTGAATTGTATCTGTACGACCTCAATCTGCGGATACTCGGTTAGTATCTGTTCCAAAACCTCGGCAGTATCATGGAAGGATATGCCCAAATGTCTGATCTTGCCTTCCTTTAAAAATTCCAGGGCGGTTTCGTAGGCTGAACACCGCTTATATTTTGCAAAGGTCTGCGCGCTCTGTGCGTGCATCAGATAATAATCGAAGTAGTCCACCCCGCAGGCAACGAGCTGGCTTTCAAACAGCGGACGAATCTCCGCATTTGACTCGAAGTGCTGAGTCGACAGCTTGTTAGTTAAAACATAGCTCTCGCGGGGATGCCGGGAGGTCAGGCACTCCTTAATCGCAATTTCACTTTTCCCGTTGTGATAGCCGTGCGCAGTATCAAAATAGTTGAATCCGTTTTCTAAAAAAACGTCGACCATCCTGCAAACTTCCGCATTGTCTATCTCGCCGTCCTTCATCGGCAGTCTCATGAACCCAAAACCGAAGTTTTTCTTGATTAAAGTCATTTTCTCATCCTTTCACGCTTTTACTAATATTATAGAATCAACGGATAAAATGAGCAATTCCTATTTCAAGCCGGCTCGATTAGTAAAACTTATCCAAAATCAACACTTTGATTATTTGCAACAACTGCGTTGAATAAGGGCGTGCAGGGTTAAAGTGAAATCCTTTGCGCGGCAGTTGGGCTGTTGTTTTCGCCAGAAGGCGCATATCTTTCTTCTTATCGGCTGATCGCCCCGATACAGCGGAATCCTTCTTATTGCCGAGACGACGGGTGCGAGCGACCCGAAGCACTCAAGCGGCAAGAAGCCGCGGTTGCCGAGTACCATCAGCCTGCCCTCCTCCAAATTTTCCGCAAAAAGGAAATTGCCGCTGAAACCGAGAGTGTCGCGATAATAGCTTTGCTCCGCTTCGCGTTGCTTTGGCGGCGCTATCAAGATACAGGACAGCCGCTTCAACTCCGCAAAAGTTATTTTCTTTTGCGCGCTCAGCGGGTTGTTGGACGAAATCTCAATAAAACAACAGCCGTCGGACAGCACATAATTTTCATATTCGTCGGAAAAGACCCTGCGTTGATCGTTTATAACCAGATCGACTCTCCCGAAGCGTATCATATCGTACAGCTCCTCATGCGTGCCGTTCACTATGTCAATTGAAATCTCCGGATGCACTCCGGTAAATTCTGCGATTGCTTCGTGGAACTCGCGCCCGCTGTAATTCTTGGGATAGCCCAGACGAAGCTTTGTATTGTCCGACTGGGCAAGGCGAATCGTCTCGCGGCGGATGGCGTCGGCCTCCTCAAGCATCAAACGGCTCTGCGAATAAAAATACTCTCCGGCGGGGGTCAAGGTGAATCTGCGGTTTTCGCGCCGGATAAGCTCGACTCCGAGATCCTTCTCAAGGGCGCGAATCTGTTGAGAGATAGCGGATTGCGATATAAAACAGCGTTCCGCCGCCTCCGTAAAGCTGTTGCATTCCACTACGGTTGTAAAATATTTCATCTGTCGAAACAACATAAACGGAGCCTCCAATCTTTGAATTTATGAATCAATGGCTATATTATACGCAAACACGCAAAGGTTTTCAAGCTTAAGGTAAAAAGCACAGGAAATTTAGCAAAAAAGAGCCGCTCTCCCCAGCCGCACCCTATTATAAACAACGGCGCAATAGGTTTTTTAGGTAACGCAAAAGGACGCCAAATGCGTTTTTTTGTTGGATAGTGTTTTCGTTAGCCTTTCAGCTTTGAGATGGATGCGGTGAGATCTTTGCGCTCATTGGTTTCAGTTCGCTTACATATCCCGCCGTCGTTTTCCATATCCTCCGGCATCTTAGGCAGACTATCGTATCGCCTCCCGCTTGCCGGTAAAGCAGCGCCCATTCCTCGATATTTGGGCATTTGCAACAACACTTGTAGTTCTTCATCTGTTTTCTCCAACTTGTTTATTTTTTGTTGCTTATGTGCTTTTTTATTATAGCATCCTGCCCTTTATTCTTCAAGAGCCCTAAAGCCCGCCTCTGTAAATATTCTGTAAACCCCGCTTATTCTCCGATTATTCGCTCCTCAGCCATTATCCGGCCGCTGTAATACTCGTCTATCGTCAATGCCTGGCTCACGCTTAGATTCGGAATCACATATACCCGCTCCCGTTCCGCGCTGTATACCGCGCCCTCGCATACTATCAGCTGGTCGAATACCCTTATCCCGATGTTCTCGCATAGCTCGCGCACCTTGCTAAAGACGCGCATATCCTCCTCCGACGGCAAAGGGATTCCCGACGGGTGATTATGCGTTAGGATTATCGAATGCGCTTTGTTGTTCAGGGCTTTCTCTATGATGTGCCTTAGCTCCACAGGCGCGGTCTCCAGCGTTCCGGTCGATAATACGTTTGTGTTGACTACAAATCCGTTCACATCCAGCGAAATCAGCCTTATGGTCTCATATTTGTCACCCATCGACGTTGCCATCGCGTATCTGCAGGCGTCCACAGCGCCCACTATCCGTGTGCGGTTTTTTAGGCTGGAAAAAGTATTCAAAACTATTCGTTGTGTGAGTTCAAACGTCAATCGAATGAGTATCGCCGCCTGTTCCCCTATCCCCTCAACCTGCATCAGCTCTTCGCGCTCCGCTTTCAAAACCCGTTCCAGCGTGCCGAACCGCTCGATCAATCTATGTGCCAGGGTGTTGGTTTCGCGCCTTGGGATCGCATAGGTGAGCAACAGCTCCAGAATGTTGTGATCCGCCATCCCCTTAACTCCGTTTGCCGAAAACTGCGCCCGTAACCTTTCCCGATGTCCCTCCGCCATTTGGACTCTCCTTCTTCTGCTTATCAGATTCTATTACGCCCCGCTCTCCCCTGTCAAGGGGTTCGGGGCGGGCTTTTGTCACATTTTATCCGTAATACGGTTTTAAGGCGGCGAGCATCTTTTGCATAGCTTTTTTCTCGATTCGCGAGACATAGGAGCGCGAGATGTCCAGAAGCTCCGCTACCTCGCGCTGGGGCATACAGTAACCGCCAAGCAGGCCGAAGCGATAGTTTAAAATCGTGGCTTCCCGCGGCGTGAGCGTTTTTTCCATGACTTTTTTCAATATATCCGCGTCAATCCGCGCCTGAACCTGGTCAAAAACCGTTTCGGCGTCCGCACCCATAAGGTCTGCCAGCGACAATTCGTTCCCGTCATGATCCGTCCCTATTGGCTCATGCAAGGACACCTCCATAACCTGCTTTCTTTCGGTTCGAAGGCTCATCAATATCTCGTTCTCAATACATTTTGAAGCGTATCCGGAGAGCGTCCCCTTTTCGGGACTGAAGGTGGATACCGCTTTTATCAATCCAATCGCGCCTATCGAGATTATATCATCGGTATCCCTGCCCGTCTTTGCGTACTTCTTTGCAATATGGGCAACCAACCTCAAATTGTGGACGATCAGCTTTTCCCGCGCCTCCTGATCCCCCGCTTGAAGCTGAAGTATATACCTTTGCTCCTCCTCCTTGGAAAGCGGGTTTGGAAACGAATGCGTTTGACCGACATAGCCGACAAAGAAAAAGACGTCCAAAAGCATCGACAAAAAAGAAAACATACCCTTTCACCTCACAAAAGGGTATGCTCAAAATTGTCGAATTATCAATCCCAATACTGCGAATACAGTTCCACGTTTTCCAAATGCTCCTCATAGGTCTTAGAAAAGACTAAGGCGGTAGTGGTATTTATATCCATGTTGCAGAAGTAGAGATAGCCCTCCGCCATAAAGGTTTCATCCGGATAAAGCGCCGCTAATATCGCCCTCTCGCCGGGATTGCTGATAGGTCCTATCGGCAGATTTGAGTTGCGATAGGTATTGTATGCCGAAACGGTAGCCAGCTCCTCGGTGGTAAACGTATACTTGTTCACGCCGAGCGCATAGGACAGGGTTGCGCAGGATTCCAGGTTCATTCCCTGAGCGATTCTGTTATGAAACACCGCCGAAACGCGGACGAAGTCCTCGTCGTCGCGCGCCTCGCGCTCGATTATGGAAGCAAGCGTAATAACCTGGTTCATCGTCATGCCCAGCTCATTCGCTCTTGTAACATACTCACCCGTATAAACCGCGTCAAAACGCGACAGCATCCGCTGAATTATCTCCTCGCAGGTTCCGTCCACATACACCTCATAGGTATCGGGGAAAAGATAGCCCTCAAGCAGATATTTGCGCTCGGTTCTGTTGTCCAGCGCGGCTATGAACGAATAATTGGAGAACATTGCGCTATCGTTGCAGAGATTTAAAAATACCGCCTCGTCATCAATCAAACCGCTATCAACCAGCAATTTTGCTATGTCCTCCACGGTATAGCCCTCCGGTATGGTAATGCGCGTTGTTTGGCGCGCCGGATTGCCCGCGCAGAGGATATCGACAATCTCCGCAATCGACATATTTTTGGATAGGATGTAGGTTCCCGCCTTAAGGCTGCCCGCCTTGCCCACAAAGTCAACGTATATCTTGAAGGAGGCGGTGTTGACTATCAGTCCCTCGTTCCCCTCGCCGCAGGCGGTATAAAGAAGCTGGGCGATAGTTCCGGCGGATGAGCTTTCGGGGATCACCACCTCAATCGGGGTTGCGTCATCGGAATCGACCGGATAGACGAAATTCGAGAGGATATAGCGCGCTCCAAAGGAGACGATTAGCACAACTGCGGCGACGCTTATCACCGCCGTGGCAATCGGCCGCAGAATCTTCCAGGTCTGCATCCATCTGATCCGCTTAGCGGATATTTCCTTCTGATTCCGCTCCGCCATCAGCCTTCCAGCGCGGAAAGGTCTACGTCTATCGCATCGGCAAGGATCTTATACACGTCTCCGAGCATCGTATTGAGCCTGTATTCCGCAATCAAGTATTCCGAAGCCGTCCTGTCGAGCTGAAGCAACTCGCCAAGTTTTTGGAGCTTTTCCATGGTCTCATCGTCCTTCTGACCGCCCAGATAAGCCGCCTGCGCCTTCATCTGAAGCTTGTGATACTCGCCGATCAGATTTTTAGTCGTTTCGTTTGCAAAGGCGGCTTCGCGCAGAGCTTTATACTGCGTGTATTCTTCGCTGTTTTGCAAATCATTTGCCAATGCCCTGGCGTTGTCGTAAACCATAATTCAACCTCCTATATCAGTACAACAATCGGTATTATTATCGGAGTCCGCTTCGTTTTGGCGTTCAGGTATGCCTTGAGCTTGCTCCTGACATTGTTCTTCAACTCGGCGTACTCGGACTTGTCCGCATTTTCAAATTTTTTAATCTCGGGCTGGAGTTTTTCGATGCAGTCGGCTATGAAGTCCTCCGATTCGCGCATATAGATAAAGCCCCTCGAGATTATCTCCGTCGGCGCGAGCTGACGCCCGTTTTCGCTGTCAAGCGTTATCACGACGGCAACCAGTCCGTCCCTGGAAAGCAGCTTGCGATCCCTGATGACGGCGTCTTCGATATTTGTTGAACCGTCGACCATCACCATGCCCGCCGGCACGGTCTCCTGCATAACGCCTCTCTTGGGCGAAAGCTCGATAACCGAACCGTTATGCGCAACAAAGATACGCTCGCTGTCGATTCCCATCTCCTCGGCGAGATGCTTATGAACGCTCAGGTGGCGGTACTCGCCGTGAACGGGGATGAAGAACTTGGGCTTGCAAATATATAGCATCAACCGCAACTCCTCTTTGCAGGCATGACCCGATACGTGAACGTCCGCCATCTGATCATAGACTACCATTGCGCCCTTGGCGAACAGCGCATTGATAACCCTCGATACGCCTTTTTCGTTTCCGGGAATCGCGGAAGCCGATACGATTACCATATCGCCCTTACCAATATTCAGCCGGTGGGATGAATTCGCCATGCGGAACAAGCCGCTCATAGGCTCGCCCTGACTGCCGGTTGTTATAACGCAGACCTGATTATCGGGGTATTTTTTCAGTTGATCTACCGCAACGATGCTCTCGGACGGGATCTTTAGATAGCCGAGCCGCCTTGCAATCTCAACCACCTGCTCCATACTGCGCCCCTGAAAGCATATAACCCTGCCGTGCGCGATGGCTACATCGGCTACCTGCTGGAGGCGGTATACATTGGACGCGAAGGATGCAACTATAACCCTGCCTGTGGCAACATCAAAATAATGCTCAAAGGTCTTGCCTATCTCCCGCTCCGACTGTGTGTAGCCGTTGCGTTCAACATTGGTGCTGTCGCTCATCATCGCCAGAACCCCACGCGAGCCGTAATAGGCAAACCGGTTGATGTTTATCGGTTCGCCGTCGATAGGGGTCAAATCCATCTTAAAGTCGCCCGTGTGCAATACTGTTCCGACCGGAGTCGTTATCGCAAGCGCGACCGCGCCGGCAATCGAGTGTCCGGTTTTTATGAACTCGACCTTAAAACAGCCGAGCTGAATCGTGTCCGAGGGATTTAAACAGGTAAGCTTGCTACTCTTTACCCTCGCCTCGTGAAGCTTGTGTTCAATCAGCGCGATTGTAAACTTTGTTCCAAAAACGGGAACATCGAACTTTGCGAGCGCATAGGGAAGCGCGCCGATATGATCTTCATGCCCGTGCGTTATCAAAAAGCCCCTCAGCTTGTCCGCATTTTGTTCCAAATAAGTCATGTCCGGAATAACAACGTCTATACCGGGCATTTCATCGTCGGGAAATACTATGCCGCAGTCGATGACGACGATATCGCCGCCGTATTCAATCACGGTCATGTTTTTGCCTATTTCCCCAATTCCCCCCAAGGGAATTATCTTTAGTTTCTTTGCCATATTACTCCCATCCTTATTCGACGTTCCCATAGAAAAACAGGTTTCCGCCGATATTCTTGTAAAACTTCCGTCCACCCCAACTCGTTCCCAACCGCGAAGCGCAGAAAAACAGTATGTTGTAAGGAACGTTTATATTGCCATTATAGAATATATCCCGCGCATATTCAACTATTTCTTCGGGCGGTTCGAGGTTGTCAAAGTTTCGGTGGTTGATAACGGAGAATTGATTCTTGCGAAAGACCTCCGTTTCAATCTCCGTCTGCCCGCCCCCGAACCTGGGCGCCATGCAACGATTATAGATCACGCTCAATACCGCCCTGTAAGCGTCCTCGCCCTTGCCCCGCGCCTCCAGATACGCAACCTTGGCGGCAAGCACCAAATCCTCCTCCGTGCAACTGAAATAAGAAACGTATACCGGGACGGTAGGCTCCGGCGTGGGAGAAGGCGAAGGAGTGGGCGTTGGCGTGGGCGACGGCGTTGGAACCGGCAGAGGCTTGGGCGTTAAGGTTGCCGCCGGCCCGCTGATCGGAACGACCACCCTTTCTAAGACCACCTGCTTTGCGCTTGCGCAACCTGTAAGCAGGGACACGGCCAGAAGAAATACAAACAGACGCTTCACACTTGCTCCTTCCCGGGGAGGGAGCAAGTCCCATCCCGTTAGAGAATGTATTTGTGAATATTGTCGTCCGAAATCTCCTTCTCCATGTGCTTATCGACATAAGCCCCGTCAATCTTCATGTCAATGACCGGATGATCGCCGCTTGCGTTAAAGGAGATATCGTCCAGCAAATTCTCCATTACAGTATGCAGACGGCGTGCGCCTATATTCTCACTGCTTTCATTGGCATGATAGGCAACTTTGGCAATCTCCCTGATCGCATCGTCGGTAAACGAAAGGTTTACGTTATCGGCGGACAAAAGGGAGGCGTATTGCTTTGTTACAGCGTTCTGCGGCTGAATTAAAATCCGGTAGAAGTCCTCCTCATTCAAATCGCGGAGCTTAACGCGGATTGGAAAGCGCCCCTGAAGCTCGGGGATGAGGTCGCTGACCTTGGAGATGTGAAAAGCTCCCGCCGCAATAAACAGCATGAAGTCCGTTTTAACCGGGCCGTACTTCGTATTTACCGTTGAACCCTCGACTATCGGCAGAATATCGCGCTGTACGCCTTCGCGGGATATATCGGGGCCGTTGGTTCTGTCGCTCCCGGCAATCTTGTCTATCTCGTCGATGAAGATAATTCCGTCTTCCTCGGCGGATTTTACCGCCTGCTGAGTCACCGCGTCCATGTCAATACGACGGTCGGATTCCTGCTGAATCAGAATGCGCCGCGCCTCCGAGACGCTAATCCTTCTGCGCTTCCGTTTTTTCGGCATAATGTCGCCCAGCATATCCTGAACGTTGATATCGACTCCGATTCCGAAGAACGCGCCGGAACCCTTCTCCTCGACCTCAACCTCGACCGTCTCATTCTCAAGCTGGCCGCTGCGTAGCTTATCGAGTATCATGGCACGCTCATCCAAAGTTTTTTGACGATCCTCCTCGCTCACCTTCGGCTCCTCCGCAGGCTCGGGAGTCCCCAGCAGAAACTGAAGAGGGTTCGGGGGACGGTTTTTAATGACCTTTGCATTGGGCATCAGCATATCGCAGAGTCGCTGTTCCGCCGCCGCTTCGGCAAGTATGCGCACCTGCTCATAGCTCTTGGCCTTGCATATTCTAATCGCATCCTCGACGAGGTCGCGAACCATGGATTCAACGTCGCGGCCGACATAGCCTACCTCGGTGAACTTCGTTGCCTCCACCTTTACAAACGGAGCGTCGACAAGCTTTGCAAGCCGCCGTGCAATCTCGGTTTTCCCAACGCCCGTCGGCCCCTGCATTATGATGTTTTTCGGCGTTATCTCGTCCCGAATCTCCGCCGGGAGCTTACTGCGCCGGTACCTGTTTCTAAGCGCGACCGCAACCGCGCGCTTCGCTTCGTCCTGACCGATTATATATTTATTCAGCTCGTCTACAATTTGTCTCGGCGTGAGCATACTATACTTCCTCCACAATAATATTTCCGTTGGTAAATACGCAGATTTCCCCGGCAATCTCCAAGGCTTTCCTTGCAATCTCCTTAGCTTCAAGCCCGGTATTTTGCGCCATTGCCTTTGCCGCCGCCAAAGCATAGAGCCCGCCTGAGCCTATTGCGGCGATTCCGTCGTCGGGTTCGATAACCTCGCCCGTGCCCGAGATAATCAAAAGCTCGGTTGAGTTTGCCGCCAGCAACAAGGCTTCCAATTTGCGCATCACCTTATCGCTTCGCCAATCCTGCGCCAGCGCCACAGCGGCGCGAGCTAGGCTTCCGCCATGCTGTTCAAGCTTCTGTTCAAACCGCTCGCAGAGCGTAAAAGCATCTGCGACTCCTCCGGCGAATCCGACTACCACCTTCCCGTGGTAGATACGGCGAACCTTCCTTGCCGTCGACTTCATTATGGCGGAGTTGTTCATCGTAACCTGTCCGTCCCCCGCTATCGCGCACGTTCCGTTCCGCTTTATCGCGACTATGGTCGTTCCCAATAGTTCCATCAATTTTCCTCCGAAATTTTTTATCATTTTAGCACAAATCAGCGGTTAAATCCGCCGATTGATAAATAGTTTCCATTTCTTTCACGTTTTATATGTCAAGCCGCGGAAGGCAGTCGTGAATATGCTGAAGGGCGCGCCGCGCTAAAGCGTCGAAACGCTCCCGCTTGTTTCTTATGCGCTCGTTGAGCGGCTGAAAAAGCCCGAACGTAACGTTCATAGGTTGGAAGTCCTTTCCGTTGTAGCCGGACACATAATGAGCTAACGCTCCGATTGCAGTACAATCGGTAAAATCAATCAAGGGCTTTTCTTCCAGCATCCTCGCCGCGTTTATTCCCGCCACAAGCCCGCTTGCCGCCGATTCAACATAGCCCTCGACCCCGGTGAGCTGACCGGCAAAGAACAAGTTGGGATTGGTTTTGCTCTGATAATAGCAGTTCAAATGCTTTGGCGACTCGATAAAAGTGTTTTTGTGCATCACGCCGTATCGAAGAAACTCCGCGTTTTCAAGCCCCGGAATCAGGCTGAACACGCGCTTTTGTTCACCGAACTTGAGGTTGGTTTGAAATCCAACCATATTGAAGCTTCCTCCGACCGCGTCCTCCTTCCTGAGCTGTACGACTGCATAGGGCCGCCTGCCCTCGTATTCCAGCCCAACCGGCTTCATCGGCCCGAACGCAAGCGTCTTTATCCCGCGCTTTGCCATGACCTCGACCGGCATACAGCCCTCAAAAACCCGCGGCGTTTCAAACTCATGAAGCTCCACGGTTTCTGCATTGACAAGCTCGTTCCAAAACAGCTCATAGCGTTCGCGATCCATGGGACAATTTAAATAATCATCGCCGCCCTTATCGTATCTTGACGCAAAAAAAGCCTTAGTCATGTCGATGGAAGCCGCATCAATTATCGGAGCCGCCGCATCGAAGAAATGGAGCGAAGCGCCCAGCTCCTTTTCTATTGCAACGCATAGCGGCTCGCTCGTGAGCGGCCCCGTGGCAACGATGCAGGGCGAATTGGGAAGCTCTGATACTTCGCAGGAGACGATGGCTATATTAGGGTTTGAGGCTATCCGTTCGGTTACCGCCTTGGAAAAAGCTGTTCTGTCCACCGCAAGCGCCCCGCCTGCCGGAATAGCCGCTGCGTCCGCGCAACTCATAATGAGCGAGGACAGGCGGCGCATCTCCTCCTTTAAAAGCCCAACCGCGTTTTCGACCCTCGCGGCGCGAAAGGAATTTGAGCAAACAAGCTCCGCAAAGCCGTCGGATTTATGCGCCGGGGACTTCTTTTGGGGCTTCATCTCATAGAGCTTAACCCTGTGCCCGCGCTTTGCAAGCTGATATGCCGCTTCACAGCCCGCAAGCCCCGCTCCGATAACCGAGATTTCACTCATCGCTCTTGGACTTCTTCGCTTCGCGGTAAACGTGCTTGCAGTTTTCGTTGGAGCAACGGATAAAGCCGCCGCCGGAACTCATCTTTTGAACCATCATGGAACCGCATTTGGGGCAGATTATTCCCACAGGCCGGTCCCAGCTCACAAAATCGCAGTCCGGATAGCGTTCGCAACCGTAGAAAGCCTTACCGCGCTTGCTCTTTCGCTTAATGATAGCCGCCCCGCACTTTGGGCACTTCACGTCGATTTTCTCGGTTATGGGCTTGGTATTCCTGCATTCCGGGAAGTTGGGACAGGCGAGGAAGCGTCCAAACCTGCCCGTCTTATATACCATAAGCGCTCCGCATTTTTCGCAGGGAATGTCGGATACCTCGTCGGGGATCTTAACCTTCTCTATTGCGTCGGAAGCTTTTGTCACCGATTCCATGAACGGAGGATAGAACTCGCGGAGCAATTCGCGCCAGTTCATATTGCCGTCCTCGATTTTATCGAGCCTCTCCTCCATATCGGCGGTAAAGCCCACATCGACGATGTTTCCAAAGTTTTCCTTCATCAACCTCGTTACGATGAATCCCAGGTCGGTAGGCGCAAGCGTCTTCTTCTCGCGGCTCACATAGCCCCTGTCAACGATGGTGGAGATGGTCGGGGAATAGGTGGACGGGCGGCCTATGCCCTTTTCCTCCAAAGTCTTTACGAGCATAGCCTCGGTGTATCTCGGCGGCGGCTGGGTAAACCTCTGCTGGGAGTCGATCTTTATTGGCGCTAAGCGTTCGTCCTTGCTCAGCGTAGGCAACTGCACACCGTTTTCGTCCTCCTCGTCCTTCCCCTCGGTATAGATTCGGGAGAAGCCGTCGAACAGCGTCCTGTTTCCGTACGCCCTGAAGGTACAGCCGTTTACATCGAAGGAGACCGAGGTTGCAAGATACTTGCTCTCGCTCATCTGGCTTGCCAAAAACCGCTCATATACGAGCTTGTAGAGCTTGTACTGGTCGGGAGAAAGATGCTCGCGTATATCCTTGGGCTCAAGCTCAATGTTGGTAGGCCTTATGGCTTCGTGCGCGTCCTGAGCCCCCCTGCGCCCCTTATAGACGTTGGGCTTGCCCGGGACGTATTCTGCCCCGTAACGGGAGAGAATGTAGTCTCTGGCGGCGTCCTGAGCTTCGGAAGCCACTCGAACGGAGTCGGTACGGATATAGCTTATCAAACCGGTGGTCGTCTTACCTATCGAAATTCCCTCATATAGCTGTTGCGCCACCATCATCGTGCGCTTGGTGGTGAATCCGAGCTTGCGCGATGCGTCCTGTTGCAGGCTCGAAGTCGTGAACGGCGGCGCGGCATGCCTGGACTTCTCCGCCTCGGTAATTTCGGAGACGACGAAATCCCTGCCCCGTATTCTCGAAAGGACGCTGTCGGCATCCTCCTTACTGCGCAATTCCCGCTTCTTTCCGTTCTCACCGAAGTACTTCGCCTCGAAGGGCTTGCGTCTGCCTGCCGGAAGCAGGGCGCTAATCGTCCAATACTCCTCCGGAATGAATGCGTTGATCTCGTCCTCGCGGTCGCAGATGATGCGGGTTGCGACCGATTGAACCCGTCCCGCGGATAGCCCCTTTCTCACCTTTGCCCACAACACGGGGCTGATCTTATAGCCCACCAGGCGGTCGAGAATGCGCCGCGTCTGCTGCGCGTCTACGAGACGCATATCTATCTGCCGAACCTTCTTTATCGAGTTCTTAATAGCGTTTGCCGTAATCTCGTTGAACTCAATCCGGCATTTACTGCCTTCGTCAATGTGAAGGATTTTGGAAAGATGCCAGGAAATCGCCTCGCCCTCCCTGTCAGGGTCGGTAGCAAGAAAAATGCGGTTGGCTTCCTTCGCTTCGCGCCTTATGGTTTCCAAAACGTCGCCGCGTCCGCGCAACGTGATATACTTAGGCTCAAAATCCTTGTCGGGGTCTACCCCGAGCTGACTTTTGGGCAGGTCGCGAACGTGACCGTTGGAAGCTACAACCTTGTATTTGCTTCCCAAGAACTTTCCTATCGTTTTCGCCTTTGCGGGCGACTCTACTATAACAAGTGTATCCGCCATTCTTCCTCCGTTAGTCGTCAGCGACGACCTTCGTTCTTATTGTATCGCAGGCAAAGACCTTGCCCGGCAACTGCTTTATTATTCCCGAAAACTCCATGGATGTCAAGGCGGAATGTAAATCCGCAATCGAACAATTTATTGAATCGTAAAGCTCGTCGGAATTTTTCTCGCCCTTAATCAGCTCGGAATATATCTGTTTTTCGATCTCGGTCAGGCTGGAAAAGGGTATCTTCTGCGCGGTAGCATTGTAGGGCAGCTCCAAAATTCCCTCCATGTATTCGCAAAGGATATCCGAAACCGCAAAGACAGGCTTAGCCTCGCCCCGTTGAATCATCCTGTTCGTAGTCGCGCTCATAACGTCGGTTATCCTTCCCGGTACGGCAAACACGTCCCTCCCCTGTTCGAGCGCGTAACCGGCGGTAATCGAAGCGCCGCTCCGCTCGCCCGCTTCGACCACAAGCACGCCGAGCGACAGTCCGCTTATCAGGCGGTTGCGTATCGGAAAGTTGTATGACAAAGGTTGCGTTTTGGGGAGAAACTCGGTTATCAGCGCTCCGCGTTCAGCAACGCCGTCATAGAGATAGGCGTTGTTATTGGGATAAATAACATCTATCCCACAGCCTAACACCCCTATAACCGGCATTTGCGCATCGGTTGCGTCCAGGGCTCCGCAGGCGGCATAGGAGTCAATTCCGGCGGCCAAACCGGTAACGACCGTCGCCCCCTTTTCAACGAGCTGGCGGCCGAACTGGCGGGCTATGTCCTTGCCATAGGAGGTGCATGACCGCGAGCCGATTATAGCGATTGGAAACTCAACGTCCGGGTTAAGGTCTCCGCGATAGAACAGGAGCGACGGCGGGTCGCTTATCTCCTTTAAAAGCGCCGGATAGTTCTCGGATAACAAGGTGGCAACCCCAATCTTATGCCGGCTGAGCCAGCCCGTATACCGAGCCATAAACCGCTCGTCTGCGGCGTCGGTAAGCCGCTTCCAAACGCCGTCGGACAACTCCAAAAAAGCGCCGCGCTCCCCCTTTACGGCGCATTCGTGCGCCTCCTCAATACTGTCAAAGCCGTTCAATATCGAATTGAACAGCTTAACATTATGTTCCGTTCCATAATTCAGCCAGAGCCAAAGCCTTTCCTGCTCCGTCATTTCTATACCTCCGTCAGGATATTGACGCTCCTGTATTGCACCGCCTCGGCATAGTGTTTCGGTAGGATCTTCACGGAATCATCGAGATCGGCAATGGTTCTTGCGACTCGCAAAATCCGAAGATATGCCCTTGCGGACAGCTTCAATTGCTGGTAAGCCGCCTTTAAAAGCCGCTCCGACTCCGCATCGGGGGCGCAAAAATTGCGCGCCATCTCGCCGTTCATCTGGGCGTTACAGGTTATCCCCGTTCCCAAAAAGCGCTTTCTTTGCGTCTCCCTGGCGCGATTGACGCGCATTCTAAGGCTCGCGGAACTCTCCGCTCCCCGCCTATCCGTAATCTCCGAATACCCCACCTCGGTCATCTCGATGTGAATATCTATCCTGTCGAGAAGCGGCCCGGATATCTTATGCGCATACCTTCGTATCTGCATCGGCGTGCAGGTGCATTGCTTTAGCCTTGCTCCGCGGTTTCCGCAGGGGCAGGGATTCATCGCCGCCACAAGCATGAACGCCGCCGGATAGGTTGATGTTGCCGCCGACCGCGATATCGTGATGCGTCCGTCCTCCAAAGGCTGTCTCAGCGCCTCCAAAACATCCCTGCGAAACTCCGCAAACTCGTCGAGGAACAAAACGCCCATGTGCGCAAGGCTGACCTCGCCCGGAAGCGCCTTTGAGCCGCCGCCCACGAGCGAGACCGACGACGCGCCGTGATGCGGGGCGCGGAACGGGCGTTCGGTTATCAAGCCGCTTTCGCGGCCGCGGGTCGCTCCGGTCAGGGAATGTATCTTCGTTATCTCCAGCGCTTCGTCAAAGGAGAGATCGGGCAGAATCGAGGGAATTGCCCGCGCAAGCATCGTCTTGCCGGAGCCCGGGGTTCCGCACAGCAGGATATTATGTCCGCCCGCAACCGCAACAAGCGCCGCTCTTTTGGCGGTATCCTGTCCCTTTATTTCTGAAAAGTCCGTATCGTAGTTTGCATGAGCCGCTTCAAAGCGCCGCATAGCTTCGGGCGCAATGGGAAAGCTTCCGTTCAAATGCTCCGCCAACTCCTTCAGCGAGGACACCGGAATTATCTCTGCTCCTTCGATATAGGAGGCTTCGGCGGCATTGTCCCTCGGGATTGCAAAGCGCTTGAACCCCTTGGCGTATGCGTCAATAACCATAGGCAATACGCCGTTTACCGGCCGCACCTGCCCGTCCAACGACAGTTCGCCTAACATAACCGGCTCTATGGGCTTTCTGCCGAGCTGACCCGACGCCTGCAATATGGATACGGCGATAGGAAGATCGTAGAGCGAGCCCTCCTTGCGATAGTCTGCGGGCGCTAAATTGACCGTTATCCTCGAATTTGGAAACGAAAAGCCCGAATTTTTAATCGCGGAGCGCACCCTCTCCCTCGATTCTTTCACCACCGCGTCGGGAAGTCCGACCGTTTCATAGGCAGGCAAGCCCGAACTGATATCCGTTTCCACCGTCAGCGGATAGCCCATCAGCCCCAACAGCCCGTAGCTAAGCACCTTAGCCAGCATTGTCCGTCCCCTTCCCAAATTCCTTGTTTTTAAATACAAACAGCTTATTTCCCAGGAAATTTAAAGCGATGCACAACATCGTGGATATAAACATACAGAAGCGCTCGCCGTCAACAAGCTTTATAAGCCAAGATTCGCCCAAAAGTCCGCTCCACCACGAATCGAGATGAAACACATTTTGCAAGAGCGCAATAAGCCCCAGCGATATTGCCCATACCGCCACGTTGACAACGACGAACTTTATCATCTCGGAGGCGTTGCGCTTACGCTCCTTTTTAAACGTCCATACCGTGTTCCAAACATAGCTGTTGATTAGCCCGCAGATATAGCCGATCGTTTGCGCGGCATAGACCCCAACGAGGTTTTTGAGCAGAAAGCCTACAATCAGGGTAACCAGCGTATTGGAAGCGCCTACAAGCGCAAACTTTATGAACTGGACAAGGCTCTCGCTACTTTTAGACCGTTCCATGGAAGATATCCCCTCCCGGCAAGAAATACTCGATAAAGCGCGCATAGAGCCTCGGCATGGGTATGCCGGAGATTGCGGGCAACATCAAAAGGAAATACAGCAGTCCCAGCCCCAGCCATATCCATTTAACGAGCTTCAATCGCGGATTCCGCTCCTCAAGCCGCATCAGGAAGAAGCCCGCCGCCAGCAGGATGAACGGAACGGTTGCGAAGAAGTGGTAGATGAATACGCAACGCGAAACCAAAGCCCAGGGCAGATAATTCGCAATAAACGCTATGCAGAGCGTCTTTACGGTTACCTCCTTCGACAATGCCAGCGCGCCAACCGTGAGGAACATCATGATGATGAAAAGCACGGTCGGAACCTGTCCTGCCGGCGAGAGGTTGTACGCGATAAGGAACACGATATATTCGACGATGACCAAGATGCAACCTATGCGCAAAGACCAGTCTCCATGCTTTAACTTAGACGTTGCAATATCCATCATCAAAAGGAAGAAGCCAACAAAGCCCGCCCACCAGACAAAGATATTTCCGGTTGTCGATATGTTGGAAATCCAACTGCCCGCGGAACTGTAAAACCAGGTGGACTTCGCCGTAAAGGGCCATTGATACCACATAGTCGCGCTTGAATGCGACGCCGAAAGCGTACTGTGATACCTGTACATTGCCGTTTGATTGCGCCACATGGTGTCTATTGCGTCCTTAAAGCCGTAATCAGGGTTGGAAAGCGCATCGTAGCGGTAATAGGGCATGAACGAGGCGATATAGATGGCGGCAGGGATAAGGATGAAGAACACACAGCAGATGGGCAGTATCATAAAATGCCGGTTGAGCTTCTTTGCGGAAGGCGAAAGCGATCTGTTCCACACCGAATAGAACAGGGTGGCGGCAATCGCGACAAAAACGCAGGTGATAAAGCCAAAGAGGAACTCCGCATTCCAAATGCCCTCATACCAATTATTGTTTCTCTTGTCCGCGATGGAGCGCAAAAGCATTACAAGCACGAATACGACCGGCAAAAACGCCGCCCAGTTAACCCTGTGCAGGGCGAGCTTCTCGCGCTTGCGATTGACTATAATATCATACAGCCGCCTGCCCCAGAACGAGAACAGCAGAACCGCCAACCCCGCCGCCGCATAGAAGCCTATCCATTTGGATGAGATTCCAAGGGCAAACGAGAGTCCGCAGAGCCCAAGCGGAACGAGCGTTTTCCAAAACGGAGTTTTCTCGTGATCCATCGTTATGTATTCGTACATGAACAAATACATAAGCAGGATGAAAAACACCCCGTAGGTATCTATCGTAGCTATCCGCGTCTGAGTAAAGTGCATACAGTCGAAAGCGAACAGCGCCGTCATTATGAGCGAAAAATCGGTGCGCTTAAAGATGCGCTTTGCAAATACATACAGAATCGGGAGCATCAGCACTCCAAACAGCGCGCCCATGAAGCGCCAGCCGAACGGAGTCATGCCGAATATCGCTATGCCTACGGATATGATGAGCTTTCCGAGCGGAGGATGCGTCCACTCGTAGACGTACATATTGTTGAGGTTTTCAAAGGCGGTACGCGCATGATAGATCTCATCGAAATACATCCCGTTCAAATACGAGCGCGATTCCGGTATCGTGTCCTGCTCGTCCACAAGTCCGGTTTGCGTTCCAACTTCGGTTACCGACAGCACGTTACCGTCCGCGTCAAAGAAAGCCAGCTCGTTGATTAAAATATCGACGTCCGACGCCGTTACTATGAGATACCGGGTCGTAAGCGTAACATCAGCGTCCCTCCAGCGGTACATATTGCCATACTCGAGGTCGTAATAGCACTCGCTTCCGTCCTCCGCAGTAAAGGTCAGACTGCCGTCACAGATGCTCGCGTTGACCCACGCCCCCTGAATCTCTACGGTATTGCCGAAATCAAGGGTTGCGCTCGTCTGCTCCTCGCTCTTGTACATCGAAGTCGGGAAGTTCATGGTTCCGAGGTTGATAAAAGCGAACAGGGAGTAGACGACAATAAGGCAGGACAGGACGATATAGTCCAGCTTAGTCAGCCTGGGGTTTCTTTCCTTTTCCAATGAGGGCAGGATCTCGAATGAGGGGTTTTTCTTTTTCATACTTTCAGCCTCGTCACAGCTCGACGATATCCTCCTTGGTAAAGATCAGTCTCTTCGCGGTTAAAGCGAAGTATACAAAGCCAGCCACCTCCGCAAATGAGCAGAATCTCAGGATGTTATTGTGAATCATGCCGCCGCGCACAGCTCCGGTTGCCAAAGGATCGACCACATACATAGCTGTCATCTCGTTTAGGAAGGTGGTGAGCGTTAGTATGATAACGCAGAGCAAAAGCCGCCAGTCGCGGATATACACATAGGCGAACAGGATAAAGAATATTACCGGAATCACATAGCGCTCGTGCATATAATGGCCGAAGGTGTAAATCGCATACATCATCAACGCCGTGATTATCATGATGCGTCCGCGCTCGCTAAGAAGCTCCTTCGTTCCCCCGTTGCGCTTAAATCTCATGTATACAAACAGCGCAACCGTAATGCCTATCGTAAGAATTATGGAGAATACGCCCACCATCTCATAGGTGAAGAAGGTGCCGTAAATCTGAGACGAAACATCCGTCCAATTCCCGCCGATAAAGCTCATAAAGTTGTAGGCTTCAACGGAGGCATAAGAGTAGCCTGAAGCGGAGGACATGAAGCGCTCAATGAAATAGAAAACTCCTTCCGAACTCGGCTTTGCGAGCAGAAAGCCCAAAAACACGGTTGCAAGCGCAACGCCGACGGCGGCAAAGGTTTTTAAAACGTCCTTGCGCGTTCTCAGCGAGAACAGATAGACGCAGGCGAGCGCGGGGCCGAAGATCAGCGCCTGCCACTTGAAAAGAATCGCTATCCCATAGAACAAGCCTGCCAATATTCGCCGTTCGTCCATCAGCGAGATGAACGAGAGCAGGAGGAAAAGCGTTAGAATCGAATCTATCTGCGACCACGCTCCCGAAAGAAAGCCCAGCGCGGGGTTCAATATTATCAGCGCCGTTATCATGAGCTTAAACCCGGCGGAACGCTCCATCTTCTCGCATTGCTTAACGGCTAAAAAGGCGACGCCGATATCCGCAAGGAAGGCGGGAATCATATACACGAACAAGCCGGCTGTCGTTTGCGTCGAAAGCCCGAAAGCCGAGCAGAATTTGGAAAGGAGGGCGCATATCCACAGATAGGCGGGAGGATAGTCGCACCAGGAGGTTGCATAGAGGTTGCCAACTCCGCTTTCGGCTACGCTCGCTCCCCAGCTGATCCAGCAGTTTATGTCCGTGGGGTGGCCGCGATATCTGGCGCAGAGCAAGACCCGGATAATTAAACCGATAATTACAATAGCGCCGGCGGCAATGCCAACCCATACGGGAGAATTCCCCATGGGAATGGCGGATATTCTGTGGCGGTTTCTGAATATTCCAAAGATTAGAAACAGGGCGGCGAAGAAGGTCGCAAGCTGAATAACCGAGAAGAAAGCGATATATTCGTCGGCGGTCTTTCCCGAAGTTGAGTCGGAGGAATCGGATATCCATGAGACCATCCCTTGAAAACCTGCCGTGTCGCTGGACTGAACCATGGATATGTTTCTAAATTCGGCAGTTCCGCTGCTCGCCTCGCTGTAACCGCCGAGCCTCAGCGCAACGCGCACCTGCGTTTGATCGGCGTTAGTCACAAAAGCAAGCTCAACCCTTTGCCAGTCGTTGTCCCCAAGGAGCGAGGTATAGGAATAGATGCAACAGCCGTCGATGGAATAGTTATCTATGGACAGGCTCGCGCCGCGTCCGGAAGTGACGCCTTCGGTTCGGATATCGGCGCTGATAATATAGCCCGTCCCGCCCGAAACCTCGATATCCTGATAAATCCGCAAATCATTTTCGCCGGGCGAATACAGCGTAACAACGCCGTCCGCCGTGCTGACCTCGTAAAGGCTCTCGTAGGATTCGACGCTCCAGCCTATCGGCGTTCCGTCGTTTCTCAACTCGGTCAGATCAGGATTCGTCAAAACCGGCGACACCGTCTTTTTGCAGGCGGCGGCGCTCAAAATAATCAGTATGCACAAGATGAGGCAAAACCATTTTTTACGCACAGTTCGCACCTTCCAATCATTGTTCTCCGCTTACTATAACATACTCGGAGTTTAGAATGCAACTCAAAAGGCGTTGGATATGTGCCGGATGCTATTGTCTTTTAGGTAGACCTCAACGATATCAAACCTCGCCGCGGTATCTCCATCGGCATTCCGCTTCAGGTAGGTTTCGGCGGCAAGGCGCAGAAAACGCTGTTTTTGCGCGCCGACCGCTTCGCAGGGAAGCCCAAACCCGCTGTCAGACCGTGCCTTCACCTCGACGAACGCGATGCAGTTGCCCTTTTTGTCGAAGGCGATGATATCAATTTCGTGTCTACCCGCCCGATAGTTGCGCTCCAATATTCGGTATCCTTTTCGTCTAAGATACCTTTCAGCCAGCCTCTCTCCCTTTTTTCCAACGTCAACTGTCTTCATACGAATTTCTTGATGAAGGAAAGCCGGTGTATGGGGCAGGGGCCGTATTTTTTCAACGCCGCGATATGTTCCGCAGTACCGTATCCCTTGTTCTTTTTGAACCCGTATTCGGGATACAGCTCGTCCTGCTCGCACATATAGCGGTCGCGCTCAACCTTAGCAAGAATCGACGCGGCGGCGATGGAATAGGACAGCGCGTCGCCGTGAATCAGGATGTGTTGCCTTGCCGGCAACTCAAGCCCGGTCAGCGCGTCTATAAAAACGTCGGTGACTGGCGCTTGAACGTTCAAAAATGCGCGGGTAAAGGCGAGCCGGGTCGCTTCCAAGATGTTGATTTCGTCTATAACCGATGGTTCGACCCAGGCAATCGAATATGCCAGAGCCGTTTCGATTATTCTGGCGTGCAGGGCTTCGCGCCGCTTTTCGCTGACTTTTTTGGAATCGTTTATATATTCCAAAAGCGGTTCGGGCGGCATCACCACGCAGGCGGCGGTAACCGGCCCGGCGAGCGGGCCGCGCCCCACCTCGTCCATGCCAGCCAGCAAAACTCCCTCCCTGCTCCACAGCTCCCTGTCCGTGCTTGACAGCTGATACAGCCGTTCCCTTTCGCTCACTCGCGTCATATTCGCTCCTGCCCGGGAAGATCGAGCGTCAGCTTTGCAATCTTTCCGCCCCTGAACTCGTCCAAAACTATTCTCGCCGCTCTTTCCGAATCGTAAACCCCGCCGCTCAAAAGAAAGCCCCGACTCTTGCAAACCGCTTCAAGCAGTTCGCTTTCGGGTGTGTCTTTCGATATCGCGGAATATCTCGAATACAACGCGGCGGAGTCGCGCTGTCTAATCACGCACAACAGCTTGTGCGCTAAATCCTCAACATCTAAAATCTCATCGTTAATCGAGCCGATGAAGGCAAGGTTGAGCGCAAGCTTCTCATCCTCCAGCTTCGGCCACAACAGCCCCGGAGAGTCCATAAGCTCAAGATGCGGGGTAATCTTTACCCATTGCTTGCCCTTGGTTACGCCGGGCTTATCTCCGGTATTTGCGCGCTTTGAACCGGCGATTTGGTTGATAAAGGTCGATTTTCCAACGTTCGGTATGCCAACCACCAAAACCCGAACGGTTTTATTAACGCCTTTTTGTTTGAGCCGCTCGACCTGCTCCTTTGCCGCCCCCTCTATCAGCGACAGAGCTTTTTGCCTCCCCTGTTGAGATACGGCGGAAATCTCCGCCGCCGCTATCCCCTCGGAGGCAAGCCAATTAATCCAGCGCTTCGTGAGCTTCGGATCGGCAAGGTCGCTCTTGTTAAGCAATACAACCCGCTTCTTTTGAGCGAAGAGTTCGTCAAAATCCGGGTTGCGCGAAGCCCGCGGAACCCGCGCGTCCGCTATTTCAACCACTACGTCGATAAGCTTTAAATTTTCTATGAGCATTCGGCGCGCTTTCGCCATATGCCCCGGATACCAGTTTATTTGCATCAATTCCTCTAAAAAACAGCCCCAACATTGCGTCGGGGCGTTTGAGCTTATTTTTTCTCGTCGATACGCTCGCGAATCTTAGCGGCTTTTCCAACCCTGTCGCGCAGATAGAACAGCTTCGCTCTGCGGACAACGCCGTGACGCACGACCTCAATCCTGCCGATACGCGGGCTGTGATAGGGGAAGGTGCGCTCCACGCCGATGCCGTAGGACATACGGCGAACCGTGAAGGACTTGCGTACTCCGCCGCCCTGAATCTTGATTACGATACCCTCAAAGTTCTGAAGTCTCTCGCGGTTGCCTTCAATAACCTTAACGAATACGCGAACCATATCGCCGACTTCCAGTTCGGGAAGATCGGTTCTCAACTGTTCCTTTTCCAACTCTCTGATGATGTCTGACATTTAATTTTTCTCCTCTCGATTATTCGATTACGGATGTTCATGCCATTAAAAACAGAGGACCACCCATTGTCACAAAGCGGATTATAGCACAGGCATTTTTGCAATGCAAGTATTATTTTTCCTCAAAATCCATATTTTTCAGCAGTTCCGGCCGCATCTTCTGAGTCTTTTTTTGAGCTTGCTCCCGCCGCCAGCGCTCGATATGGCTGTGGTTGCCGTTTAAAAGCACCTCAGGAACCTCCATGCCCCGAAAATTCGCCGGACGAGTATACTGAGGGTATTCCAACAGCCCGGTTGCAAACGACTCGTCCTCGGCGCTCTCGGCGCTTCCCAACACTCCGGGAACAAAGCGGCAGATGCTGTCGATAAGAACCATTGCGGGCAATTCCCCGCCGGTCAGGACATAATCGCCTATCGAAATCTCCTCGTCGATTATTTCCATCACGCGCTCGTCCACGCCCTCATAGTGACCGCACAGCAAAACCAGGCGGCTTTCCTTCGACAAGCGGCGAGCGATATCGGTGGTAAGCGGCGTTCCCCTGGGACTGAGAAGAATCCGCACCGCGCTATCCTCGCCCAAAACGCTCTCCATGCAGTCGAATATCGGCTGTGGCATCATAACCATTCCCGCCCCGCCCCCGAAAGGGTAGTCGTCGGTCTTTCTATGCTTATTGGAAGCGTAGTCGCGAATATTATGCGTTTCCACCCGGATAAGCCCGTTCGATTGAGCGCGAGCCAGTATACTGCTTGACAGCACGCTGTCGAACATCTCCGGAAATATTGAAAGCACGTCAATCTTCAAACAGGCCGACCTCCCTCAACACCTCGGATTTAAAAACTATGCGCCCCTCCTCCACGTTTACCTCGTGCAAGACCTTCTTGAGCGCGGGCACCATGAGCCTGCCGTTCTCGATAACATATACGTCGTTGGCTCCGGTTTCAAGCACGTCGGTCAAAACTCCATAATCTTTTCCCTCGGTGTCGTAGACCCTGCAACCGATGAGATCCGCCACAAAATAGGTGTATTCCGGCAGTTTTATCGCATCCTTGCGCTCAACGCAGATATAGACGTTTTTTAATTCAGCCGCCTGCTCCGGGCTTGCATACCCGTCGATGAACAGAATAACCGCGCCCTCAGTTGCGGACTGAACTTTGAGCCGCACGGGAACAAGCTCCCCGCGCAGCTCTAAAAACGCCCTGTCCAGCCCCAAAAAACGCTTTGGGTTATCCGTAAGCGGATTGCACTTTACAGCGCCGTTCACGCCATGCGTCCTGACTATCTGCCCGATGCGCAAATAAGCTGCGCTCATAGAATCTCAACCAGATACTTTTTGTCGGATTTGACCGATGCGGCGCGTACAACCGTTCTTATTGACTTGGCTATGCGCCCCTGCTTGCCGATAACCTTTCCCGCGTCCTCGGGAGCGACGGATACTTCAATAGTAACCTCGTCGCCGTCGTCGCGCATCTCGACCTTAACCTGCTCCGGCTGGCTTACTATGCTCTTGACAATATACCTTACCAGTTCGTCCATGACAGTCACCAAAGTCAGTCAATCGCGCCGGATCGCTTGAGCAGTCCCCGAACCGTATCGGTCGGTTGCGCTCCGTTTTTGATCCATTCAATTGCGCGCTCGTTATCGACCTTCAACTCAGCGGGTTCCGTGAGCGGGTTGTAATAGCCCAGCTCCTCCACGAACGCACCGTTGCGGGGCGCTCTTGAATCCGCCACGACTATACGGTAAAACGGCGCTTTCTTTGCGCCCATACGGCGCAGTCTGATCTTCAACATGAATACTTCCTCCAATTTATTGTTGTATCGAAAACGATTGCTCGTTTATCGCCTAAAATCCGAAAGGAAACCCTCCGCGCTTTCCCTTCTTTTTGAACTTTCCGCCTGCAAACTGCTTCATCAGCTTCTTTGAGCTTTCAAATTGGTTCATAAGGCGGTTTACGTCCTGAATGGTTGTTCCGCTTCCCTTGGCGATTCTGCGCCTGCGGCCCGCGTTTAAAATATCGGGGTTGCTACGCTCCTCTTTGGTCATCGACTGGACTATAGCCTTGGTTCGCGCCATCTGCTTTTCGTCGACCTTAACGTTGCCCATCTTCGACGCGCCCGGAATCATCGCAAGCAGTTCATCCATGGAACCCATGTTCTGCATCTGTTCCATCTGCTCCAAAAAGTCGTTGAGGTCGAAGGAATCGTTCCTCATCTTCCTTTCAAGCTCCATCGCCTTCTTCTCATCGAAGCTCTGCTGTGCCTTTTCGATAAGCGTCAGCATATCGCCCATTCCGAGTATACGCGACGCCATCCTGTCGGGATGGAAGGGCTCGATATCGGTCAGCTTCTCGCCTATGCCGGAGAACTTTATCGGCTTGTTTGTGACCGCACGAACCGATAGCGCCGCTCCGCCGCGGGTATCGCCGTCGAGCTTGGTTAGGATAACCCCGGTGAGGGGAACGATCTCGTTAAACGTCTTAGCGACGTTGACCGCATCCTGCCCCGTCATTGCGTCGACCACGAGCAATATTTCCGCCGGGCGAACGGCCTCCTGAATGCGCTTCAGCTCATCCATCATCTGATCGTCGATATGCAGCCGTCCTGCGGTGTCTACGATTACCACATCCAAAAACTGCTTTTTTGCAAACTCCACCGCCGCCTTTGCGGTTTCAACCGGATTCTCGGTTCCGCGTTCAAAAACGGGGGTTTCAGCCTTGCCGCCGACGATCTTTAGCTGTTCAATCGCCGCCGGACGGTAGATATCGCACGCCGCAAGGAGCGGAGCCTTGCCGTAATGCTTTTTTAAATATAAGGCGAGCTTGCCGCACATCGTGGTTTTGCCTGCGCCCTGAAGCCCTGCCATGAGGATAACCGCCGGCTTCGTCGAGCCGAATTCGAGCTTTGCGTTGCCGCTACCCATCAGCGCGGTAAGCTCCTCGTTGACAACTTTTATAATTTGCTGGCCCGGAGTGAGGCTTTCGAGAACATCGCTTCCGACCGCCCTGGCGGTAACTTTGGCGATGAAATCCTTAACGACAAGGAAATTGACGTCGGCTTCAAGAAGCGCCAGCTTAATCTCGCGCATAGCGTCGCGAACTTCCTTCTCGCTGAGCCTGCCCTTTCCTGTCAGCTTTTTAAAAACAGCCTGTAATTTGCCGCTTATTCCTTCAAACGCCATCGTCGTCCTCCCAAATACGCTCGATTCTTTCGAGACTCCTTAAAACCCGTTCGCGGTCGTTCCCGCAAAGCTCCAGCTTTGTAACTGTCCGCTTGCATTCCTCGGCGGCGGTTCTCGTTTTCAAAAGCTTTTCGGACATATGGAGCTTTTCCTCGTATTGCCTGAGCTGTTGCTCGGCTCGAACCAAAATATCACGAACGCCCTGGCGCGAAATGCTCTCCCGCTCGGCAATCTCCGCGAGCGAACAATTCTCATAGGCGTATTGGCTCATTATCGACGCTTGACGCTCCGTAAGCAGCGCGCCATAGCAGTCCATATAGCTTCCCAATTCGACAAAACGATCCATAAAAACTCCAAGGTGTAAAGCGTTTTTACTTTACACCTTGTCCATTATATACATTGATAAAGGATTGTCAAGAGTTTTTTTACAAAATTGCGGCGGCAAACTCATCCGCGTC
>JAUNBM010000050.1 GCA_030527115.1 Clostridia bacterium | reverse complement strand
CCCATATTTAGGGATTCTTCATCTCATTGTCAGGGTTTTGCTTGCAAAAGTCGGGGAGAAATTCATAGTTCGTCCGTTGCCCGATAAAAAAGTCGCGGAATATCGAAAAGTTTGCAAAATCATGCGTTGACAGGCCAAAATGCTTGTGATATAATGCGCGGGTGAGCCGCTTCGGAGCGGGATTTAAGTATGCTTTCGCATCCCCGAGTCCGAGCGAGTCTGGTAGAAGGAGGAAGCTATGTACGCAATCATTCAGACCGGTGGTAAGCAGTATAAGGTAGCGGTTGGCGACGAAGTTCTCGTCGAAAAGCTCGATGCCGAAGTGGAAGCCGAAGTCGTTTTCGACGTTTTGCTCGTGGCGGACGGTGAGAATATAACCGTTGGTACGCCCGTTGTTGACGGAGTAAAGGCGACAGGCAAGGTCTTAGAGCACGGCAAGGGCAAGAAGGTTATTGTTTTCCGCTATAAGCCCAAGAAGAACGTTCGCAAAAAGCGCGGTCATCGTCAGCCGTATACGAGAGTCGAAATCACGGCAATCGGCTGACAGTCATGGTCAGGCTCTGTGAACTAAGGCAGAATGGCGAGCCGGTTGGCTTCGAGCTGAGCGGGCACGCCGAACAGGGTGAGTACGGGCAGGATTTGGTTTGCGCCGCGATATCCGCCATAGTGCAGACCGCGATACTCGGAATCACCGAGGTAGTGAAAGTAAACGCAGGGTTCTCCGTGGAGGAGAACGACACGAGCTGCGTTATATCTAAGGATGCGTCCCCAAAGGAGGCGGAAGCGACCGCGTTGTTGATAAGGACGATGCGGAAGGGCTTGGAATCCATCGAACTGGCGTATCCGGGTACCCTCAAATTTGACATCAGGGAGGTGTAAGCAATGTTCATGATGAATCTGCAATTGTTCGCTCACAAGAAGGGCGGCGGTTCAACCCGCAATGGCAGGGACAGCGAAAGCAAGCGGCTTGGCCCGAAGCGTGCGGACGGACAGTTCGTTCTGGCAGGCAATATTTTGGTTCGCCAGCGCGGAACGCATTTCCATCCGGGCAACAACGTCGGAATTGGCAGGGATGATACCCTGTTCGCTAAGGTCGACGGTGTGGTTCGCTTTGAAACCCGTCATCTCGGAAAGAAAACCGTCAGCGTCTATGCGGCGGAATAAAGCGAAACAGAATTAAGCGATCATGCGGCGCCTTTCGGGGCGCCGTTAGTCTATCAACTTTTTAAAAGGGAAACGACCCAAAATCCTCGAAGTCGGGAAATTTTCGGGCCTTAGCCTTAAAGATGAGAACCTGACAATTTTATCCACTTATAAAATCTTATAACAGCATTGTTTTATACAATTTAATATGATATGATTAAATCAGGATTTTACAGGAGGGAAGCAAGCATGGAGACGAGCAATATCCAAGAACTTGAATTGCTGAAAAGCACGCTTTCGCGGAAAAAGAAAAAGCGGATTCGTATCCTGGCCGCCACGGGGGCAATACTTGTCGCCGTTGCGGCGGTAATAGCAATTGTAGCGTTGCGCCCCAGCCCCGTTGAGGATTTTATTTACGAGATCCGCGATGGAGAAGCGATAATCGTCGAATATACCGGCGTCTCCTCCACCGTCAGGATTCCCAGCCGGATTGAGGGCTGTCCGGTCACGACGATAGGCTCCAGCGCCTTCTATGAGTGCTATACCCTGGAGCGCGTCAAAATCCCGGACAGCGTTAAAACGATCGATGCCGCGGCATTCTTTGCCTGTGAAAATTTGAAGTCGTTTAATATTCCAAATAGCGTAACCTCGATAGGCGAATATGCCTTTGTGGCGACCGATTGGTATTATCGCCGGCCGATAGGGCTGTTGTACCATGACGACTGCTTGCTGGGATATATAGGAACCGGGCCGAGGGATTCCTTTTCCATAGCCGAAGGCACCAGGCTGATCGCCGCTTATGCGTTTTACCAATGCGACATGAGCGAAGTGATAATTCCGGACTCCGTGACGTCTATTGGAAGCGGCGCATTTGATTCGTGCAAACAGCTCGCTTCGGTCACTTTCCGGGGCGATATAGACAGCATAGCCGATTATGCGTTCGGCAGCTGCCGCTCGTTGAGGGAGATTGCGCTTCCCGACAGCATAAAGCGGATTGGAGACGGCGCGTTTTCCCGCTGTTCCGAGCTTGGGAGCATTGATATTCCCAACAGCGTCGAGCGGATAGGCTCCATGGCGTTTTTCGGTTGCACCTCCTTGACCGAGGCCGAGCTTCCGGACAGCGTAAGTCAGATAGGCTCAAACGCATTCGAGGATTGTCACAACTTGATCGATGTAAAAATTCCCGACAGCGTTATCGAAATAGGGGAACGGGCGTTTGAAGATACCGGCTGGTACGTCAGACAACCGAACGGGCTTTTGTATCTGGACGATTGCTTGCTTGGCTACAAGGGCGAAAAGCCCGCCGGAGTTGTCGCCGTTGCCGAGGGAACGAGACTCATCGCCGATTATGCTTTCACCTCCTGCAATAAGCTTACCTCCTTGGAGATCCCCGCTTCCGTTAAGACGATATCCGATTCCGCTGTCTGGCTCTGCAACGCGCTCGAGAGGGTTGAGGTCGATGCGGACAACAGGCGCTATTATGACGTCGACGGGGTGCTGTTCGGCGAGGACAATAAAACCCTGCTGTTCTATCCTGCGAGTAGAACGGAAACCGAATATGCGATTCCGGACGGGGTTGAAAGCATCGGAAGCATTGCGTTCTACGATACCGGCTTGACGAAGATAAAAATTCCCGCCTCCGTGAAGTCCATAGGCGATAACGCCTTCTTTACGGCTGAGCATTTGACCGAGTTTTCGGTGGCGGAGGGCAACGGGTCCTTCATGGACGTCGACGGGGTGCTGATGAGCAAGGATAAAAAAGTCCTCATGCGCTATCCGAGCGCCAAAGACGGTTCGAGCTATTCCGTCCCCGAAGGCGTGGAAACGATAGCCCCCTTTGCCTTCCACGAATGCGCGAAGCTCGTTTCGATAACGATGCCCGACAGCGTGGAAAGGGTGGACGAGGGAGCGTTCTATCTTTGTCAATCGCTGGAGGAAATTGAGCTTTCCGACAACATCGTATATTTGGGCGATTCCACATTTGAGTCCTGCGAAAAGCTTCGGCGCATCGAACTGCCAAAGGGGATAACGACCATACCGGAATATACCTTCTACGGTTGCGATGCGCTTGAGACGGTGGTTTTCCCCGAAGGTTTGCTATCTATCGAATATGCGGCGTTTTACGCCTGTATGCAGCTGCGTGAGTGCATCTTTAAAGGAGCGCCGCCGGTCGATAGTGCCGGTTTGGTGTTTTCGGCTTTTAGTTTTAGTGGAGAGGAACTCGAATTCGAATTCACCATATACTATACCGCGGACTATGCTGAGCTTTGGTCGCCGAACGGGGAAACGGAATGGAACGAAATCCCCCTGCTTGAATATTCGCCCTAACCGGCAAAGATAAGGACGATTTGGGCTTTCGCTTCTTACAGCCTATCCGGATGGCCGGCTGGGGGCGGAAGCTTAATCGCGTTTGCGCAAAGATACAAATAAAGAATTTCACATTTAATTTGACACAGCGGTTAAACTATGTTCCATGAAAAGGAAATGGAAAGAGCGGTTTTCGCGGCTGTTTGATTTTGACAAGCCATATAGCGCCTATGAATTGCTCGAAACGGAGAGCGGAAGCCCGCCGTTTTTCAGCGATTGGCAGGAGGAAAGTATTCCAAAACGGCCGCAGGAGCGGAGCGTTTCGGCGTCGCTGGAGGAGAATCTGGCGTTGCTGAAAAAGGAATACCGTCAGGATATCAATTCGGACTTGATACTGAGGCGGATGATGTTTGGCGGGAAGATCAAGGCCTGCGTCGCGTTTATGAACGGAATGGCGGACGAGAATCAGGTCTCCGACTTCATCATAAGGCCTGCGCTCCGGCTGGAGTCCTTTGAGACGACGACGCCGTTGGCGGTGTTTGCGGAACAGAGCGTGTTCTGTATGCAGGAGACGGAGCGGAGTTCGGATTGGAGATTAATCGAGCAGGCTGTCAGCGAAGGCAGGAGCGTCGTGTTCTTCGAGGGGGAGACGGAGACCGTTATTATGGACACGCGGGGGTTCGCGTCGCGATCGGTTCCGGAGGCGGAGAATGAGGCGAGCGTGCTGGGCCCGCACGAGGCGTTTACCGAGAATATACGAACGAATATAACCTTAGTGCGCCGGATAGTCAAGACGCCGGACTTCGTTTGCGAGCTTCGGAGCGCGGGGGCTAAAAACTGCGTCAGGCTGGCGATAGCTTATCGCGAGGGGGTGGCGAACAGGGGACTTTTAAACGAGGTCAAGCGGCGGCTGTCCAAGATCGACGCCGATATGATAATGTCGGTCGGGACGATAAACCGTTATATCGAGGAGCATCCGCTTTCGCCTATACCGCAAACGCTTGCAACGGAGCGGCCGGACAGGGCGGCGGCGGGGATAATGCAGGGCAAGATAGTGATAATCGTCGAGGGCAGTCCACAGGTGACGGTGCTTCCGGTTACGGCGGGAACCCTGCTGTCGTCGGCGGAGGACGCCTACCTGCGGCGGCCTATCGGAGTGCTGGTGCGGCTAGTCAGGATATTTGGCATTCTCGTGACGACGCTGATGCCGGCATATTTCCTCGCGCTCGCCTGTCACCATCAGGGGATGCTGAGTACGGAGGTGCTTACAACGATAATTTCATCGCGAACGATGGTCTTTTTGCCCTTGCCGCTGGAAATGATATTCCTGCTTTTGGTTTTTCAGCTGGTGCGCGAGGCGGGGATAAGGGTTCCGGGGGCGATGGGACAGGCGGTGGGAATTATTGGAGGCCTGATTCTGGGGCAGGCGGCGGTAGCCGCGAATATAGTTTCCACGGTGGCGCTGATAATTGTGGCGCTGACAGGGCTGGGCAACTTCGCTGTACCCGATTACAGCACCCAGCTTGCGCTGGCTTACTACCGCATCCTGCTCTGCCTTTCGGCATGGATAGGCGGCTTGCTCGGGGTGGGGTGCGCGGTTTTGGTCACGCTGGCTTTGCTTAGTGCGCAAAAGTCGTTCGGGGTGCCGTTCTTTACCCCCTTTGCGCCGCGAACGGAGCGCAAGGGCGGGATATTGGGCGAGGACGTTCGGATGCACAAGCGGGCGGCGGATTATATGAATACCGAGGAGGCGCGTCCATGAACCACCGCGAAGGAAGATTCGGAGTTCAGGAGGCGGCGGCGGTAGCGACGATTGCGCTTGCAATCAGCTCCGTGTTCAGCATAGACGCTCCCGACATATATGCCGACGGAAACGTAATGTGGCTTGCCTCCGCGTTTGCGCTCGTAATCAGCGCGGTTCTGTTTCTATGCCTGGCTCAGGCGATGGAGCGGCAGGGTTGCGAGTCGTTACCGGAGCTTGCGGGTAGGGTCTTCGGCGGTTTCTTCGGCGGACTGCTCAATCTGATACTCATACTGCTGTTGATATTCGCGGCTGTAACTCCGCTGTTTAGATTCATGTTCCTGATAACCGACTTCGTATTTATAGATGCGAGCCAAAACAGCATAAGCGTCTACTTCCTCATTTGCTGTGCACTATTGGCAATGCTGGGCATGGAGGTTATCGCCCGATCGGCGCGGTTGCTCATCTGGCTCGTCGTTATTGCTTTTGGGCTCGCCTTTCTGTTCGCCGCGCCGAGCTTGGAGGCGTATCGCCTTTATCCGATGCCGGGGGCGGGCGGCGCTGAGCTTATCCGGCAGACGGCGCTGTCGGTGTTTCGCTATCTAACGCCGCTGTTGGCGTTGCTGACGGTGGCAAAGGGGGCGCACGGGGTGCGCTATACAAAAAAAGCCGGGCTGATAGCTTTGGCGGCGGGCGGGCTTTTGAGCCTGGTCTGCCAGCTTTTTACCGGACTTCGCTATTCCTATGCGGAGCTGGCGCAGATGGACGCTCCGCTCTACCGGCTCGTTATGGACGCAAGGTATTCCCAGTCGTCGCTGAGGCTCGACAAGGCGATACTCTTCATATGGGTGATTGCCGGGATATTGAGCGCGGCATACTATGTCTACTGCGCATCGCTGACCTTCGTCAGAACGTTTAAAACCGGCGATATCCGGCCGGTAGCCGCGCTGATGAGCTGTTTTGCCATAGCCGCCCTGCTCCTGCTCGCTTTAAATACGGACGGAGCGGAGAGTACGATGAGCTTTGCCCAAAGATATGCGTGGCTTATTCTGCTCGTTCCTGTTTTTGCGCTGTGCATAGCCGGAACGGTGAAGCGAAGGAGGGCGGCGCAATGAGAAGGCTGATTGTGGGCGCGATTATCTGCCTTGTTCTTTTGAGCGTGGGTTGCGTTAAATCCCTGCCTATCGACAGATGCAGTTACGTCATGGATATAGGGGTGGAGAAGGGGGAACGGCTTCCGTATCTGGTAACGCTGATGCTGAACAGTCCGGCGGGTTCATCGGAGGGCGGTTCGGAGGGTTCGGTGAGCCTTGTGAGCGCGGAGGGCAGGAGCCTGTTCGAGGCGATTGAAACCCTGTCGGCGGGCTTGCCCAACCAGCTCAATTTCACGCGGACGACCCTGCTCGCCTTTTCCGCGGAGCTGGCGGAGGCGGGGGAGATCCCCGAAATCATGGATATTGCGCTGTCGAAGTTGCGGATAAGGGAGAATGCGCGGGTGATGATAATGGAGGGAGGAGTGAAGGCGGCGTTGGAAGGGGCGGTGTCCGAGTCCGACCCGACTACCGGCAGTCTCAAAATCAATCTGGAGAACATGGAAAGCCTGCTGGGGACGACGGTGGACACCAAGTGGAACGAGCTTAAGGAGGCGTTTGACAGCGACACGCACGATGCGCTTGTGGGCTTTTGCGCTTTGAACGAGGGCGAACCAAAGACCGATATGGTGGGCTCCAACGAATATTCCTATCTGGGCGGCGGGCTTTTGATCGAAGGCGAGCTGAAAACCGCCATAATGGGCAGCGCGGTGTTTTCCAAGGGGAGGATGGTCGGCGTGCTTGACGGGCAAAATACGATGCTCGTCCGGATGGCGGCGGGCGGCTTCGTTCAAGGGAGAATCAGGCTGAACACGCCGGACGGCAGGGAGCTGAGCGTTTCCTTATATCAGGGCGCTGAACCGGAAATCAGCCTCAGCGGGGGAGTGGCAAGGTTTACAATCGCGCTGGAGGCGGACGTTGAGATGCCAAAGATACTGCAAGACTTCGAGCCGGAGCTGTTGGAGACGCTGATCAGCGAGGATATAGCCAAGCGCATGGCGCTGGTGTTCAAACGAACACAAGAAGCGGGCGCGGATGTTTTTGGGCTCGGGAAAAGCGCGATAAAGGGGTTTGAACGGACGGCGGATTGGGAAAGCTACGACTTTCCAAAACAGTTTTATGGGTTTTTGGCGGAGTTTTTTGTAACGGTGAAGCTCAACCACAGCCCCGACAACAATTCGATGGAGTAGGATGATGGCGCTAATAATTCTGGCAAATGCCGCCGCGTTCGCATATGGCATAGGTTACGCGGCGTTCTGCATAAAACATAAAAGACAAACCGCCGCAATAGCCGTCATGATGCTGATGGCGGTTCTGGCGGCAGCTTTGGTACTGCTGGTTGGCTATGAAGTTTAAAGCTAAGCCAGCTCGGCGGGAATTCTTGCCTTCGCTCCGAGAATATGGCGGCTGAGGAGCTTTGCGGCAAGCTCGGACTCGCCTTTTTCGCAGGCTTCGACAATCTGCTCATGCTCCGCAATCGAGAAGCTCCTCGAACTATCCTCGCCATAGAAGGATTTGCGCAGGTAGCGGTCGATGTTGGCGTGGATTATCTCCATAAGCAGGGTGGCGATGGAATTCTCCGCAGGCTTTAGCAAAAGATCGTGAAACTCATAGTTGAGTTTTTCCGAGGTAAAGAGATCCGCGGCGTGCTTTTGAAGTTCAATTATTTCGCGCATCCTTTCAAAATCGGCGGCGGTCATCTTGGGGATAGCGGAGGTCAGAACGCTGGAAGCGATGGAAGCGCGAACGTCCATCATATCCTCCAAAGTCGCCCTCGACAGCTTTGTAACCGATGCTCCGCGGTTCGGATGAATGCGAACCAGCCCCTGAGCCTCGAGCTGGCGAAGCGCCTCCCTGACGGGGATGTGGCTGACGTTCAGCGCGGTTGAGATCTCGTCCTGCTTCAACTGCATCCCACCGGGAAGCTTGCCCGAAACGATGCCCTCGCGCAAAATGTTAAACACCCATTCTTGCGTAGCGCCAACCCTTGGGCCGACGGCGCTCGCAAGTTCCGCATAGTTCATGATAAATACCTCACTCCTATAATCTCACCCTATATGATAATATATGACTTGAATTCCGTCAACTAAAAAATCTAAAATGCGTCCGTCAGCACAAAGGTATCGCGGCTCTCGTCCTGATAGTAGTCGTAGTCGTCCAGATAGGGCGAATAGGTCGTAACCGAGATGTTGCGCGTTAAAGGATCAAAGACGAGCAGGCGCAGATAGCCCAGCCCGTTCTGCTTGTCGTCCTGGAAGTTATACATCATGGCGTTCACGGTGCGCGCCCCCTCCTCATATTCAAACCGGAGACGCACCGAACCGTCGTTATGCCCGCAGAGCAAGAGCCTGACGCTGGGATAAGGGGCGATAAGGCGCTGTTCTATGAGTTCGCCGTTGGTGCTGAGCTTGCCGCCGGATGACAAAAAGCTGTGAACGATAATGATTCCAACATGGTCGGGATGGGAGGAGATAACCTCCTCGCACCAGGGAATGCAGTCATCGTCCGCCTGCCAGCCTATTCCGAGCAGGAGAAAGTCCGTACCGCCCTCCGTAAAGGTGTGATACCAGCATTCGCCGCCCTCGTACTGCATAGCTTCGTCGCGCTGGTCACAAAAGTCATATTGACTGTAGCGGCTGTAGTCGGCGGCTCCGGTGCCGACGTCATGGTTGCCCGCAACGCAGTAGAGCGGGAGCTCGCCGGCTAAAACGTCTATCGCCGCCTTGGCGTTCTCCCAATGACGGTCATAGGTGTGATTGTCAACGATATCCCCGGTATGCACCACGAAGCGGATATCGTAACCGTCCTTGTTTGCAACGAGCCATTCGGTCATGGACAAAAAAACGGCGGGCTTGCTGTATGAATAGTACTGGGTGTCGCTTATCCAGGCGATGCAGAAGGGCTGTGGGATGGGAGTGGGGGTCGGCTCCGGGGTGGGGGTCGGACGGGCGGTGGGCACAAGGGTCGCTTCGGCGGAAATAACGATGGAAACGCTGTCACCGGCAACGGATTCGGAGGCGGGCGCAAAAGCGGTTTCCAAAGCGGGTACGGTTGGCGACGGCGAGGCGGAAACTGCGCCGTCTAACGGACGGCAGACGACGATAAGGGCGCAAAAGCCCACGAAGGCGGTCAGCCAAAGGAATCGTGCAAGTTTGGTTCGGCTCATGAAGCGTTCTCCCGCGCAGAAGCTGACGCCCTTCCGGTACGGGAAGTCCCGGCTGAGCAAGCGCCGCTATCCTCATAATTTCCCCTACATAATAGTATAGGCTCGCCGTTTAAGTCAACAGAAAAATCTAAAATGCCGGAAGTTTTACAGTTGATAGCGGGAGCAAAAGCGAGAAAATGTAGACGGTGTGG
>JAUNBM010000049.1 GCA_030527115.1 Clostridia bacterium | reverse complement strand
CACTATCTATATGTCCTACTCCTAAACTTTCTGGCGTTAGTTACTAAAGACGGGATTGGCAAAAGCTATACCACAAGCCCGCACACCGTTCCAAAAAGCGACAACAAACGCTTTACAAGAGTATTCATTTATGTTATTCTTATATAAAAGAATATTCACTGCACTTAGGGGGAGTTATGCAGGCTAAAAATTGTCAAAAGATTAAGCTGTTAAAAATCATAGAAATACTTAGGCAGGATTCCGACGCGGAGAATCCGATAACCACGGAGGAGCTGGTCTCCAGACTTAAAGCACTTAACATTTCGAGCGAGCGCCGAACCGTGGCAAAGGACGTCGCTGTACTCAACGAGCAGGGCTATGAGGTGCTGACTACAAGGCGTGGCAAGGAAAAGGCGTACTATGTCGAGGACCGCAGTTTCTCCGTTCCCGAAATTAAAATACTGATTGACGCCGTGCAGGCGGCGAGCTTCATCACGGAAAAAAAGTCTGCGGAGCTTATCGATAAGCTTGCTGACTTGGGAGGTGGTCACCGTGCCGAGATATTAAAAGGGAATCTTGTCCGTTTTAACACGCGCAAGCACCGAAACGAGTCGATATATTATAACGTGGGCTATCTTGAGGAGGCGTTGCAGAAGAAGTGCAAGGTCTCTTTTTTGTACTTTGACCTGGACTTAAATGGCAGGCGGGTTTATCGGAAAAACCGAGAGCGATATATAGTCGAACCCGTAGCATTAATTTTCAGCGAGGAAAACTACTATCTTTTAACCTACAGTCCTAAGCATAAGGACGTAGTGGTGTACCGCATTGACCGAATGGAGCTTGTAAAAACCGAGGATGAACCCATATGCAAGACTACGCGGCAACGACAGGAAATAGTCGGCAAATTTACCTCCGAGGCCTTCCGTATGTACGGCGGTGACGAGGAAAGGGTGACCCTTCGCTTCGACCCACAGCTCATAGGTTCGGTGTACGACAGGTTCGGTGAGGATATAAGCATCTATAGGGACGGCGACGCGCTCTATACAACCGTGAACATACAGATAAGCCCAACCTTTTGGGGCTGGATATTCCAATTCGGAAACAAGATGAAAATCACCGCCCCCGAATCCGCGGTCGAAAAATTTCAAATGCAAAAGGGACTTATTTTTGAATAGTGAGGTTTATATGAAGTATATTGCGCACATCGACCCCGAAACTGGACGGGAGCAAACGGTCAAGGAGCACCTGCTTGCAACTGCCGAGCTGGCGGGAAGCTTTGCCTCGGAATTCGGTGCCGAAAAGGTGGGCTATCGTTGCGGTCTGTTACACGATATCGGAAAATACTCCGAAGCTTTTCAGCGGCGCATCAAGGGCGCCAATGATAAGGTTGACCATTCGACGGCAGGCGCACAGGAGGCATTCAATAGCAAGGATGTTCCCATAGCGTTTTGCGTAGCGGGTCATCACGGCGGCTTGCCCGACCTGGGAAATAAAAAGGCCGATACGGCAGACGATCCGACCTTGTTTGGCAGGCTCAAAAAGAGCGTCGAGGATTACGGCGCGTTCAAAAGAGATTTTGAGTCTATGCCCAACGCAACCGTGCCGCAAGAATTTTGCGCAAGCAATTTGGACGCATATTTTTTCACAAAGATGCTCTATTCCTGCCTTGTGGACGCGGACTTTTTAGACACCGAGAGCTTCATGCAAAATGGTTCAGTTGTGCGGGGTAACTATGAAGAACTATCTTCATACAGCTTAAAACTTGAAAAGTATATCGAGCCGTGGTGGATCGCCGATAATGAGCTGAACAGGACGCGATGTCAAATTCTACGTACATTGTTGGACTGCGCCGATAGTGAAAAGGGACTATTCTCCCTGACCGTACCTACCGGCGGAGGAAAGACCGTAAGCTCCATGGCGTTTGCATTAAAGCACGCCGAGGCAAACAAGCTCAGGAGGGTCATATACGTCATACCTTACACGAGCATTATCGACCAAACTGCCGACGTCTTTGAAAGGATATTCGGTGAGGGTAGCACCGTTGCTCATCATGCGAATGCGGAGTTTGGCAA
Source organism: Clostridia bacterium (assembly GCA_030527115.1). GTDB lineage: Bacteria > Bacillota > Clostridia > Christensenellales > CAG-138 > JAQUTY01. Next base: position 7,655 of record JAUNBM010000049.1, on the reverse strand, counting down.
CGACACGCCGAATGAAATAAAGAACAGGGCATATCTGGCTTCGGAGAACTATGACGCCCCGTTAATATTGACAACAGCCGTTCAGTTTTTTGAGTCGCTGTATGCATCAAAACCATCTCGATGCAGAAAACTGCACAACATAGCCAACAGCGTGATAATCTTTGACGAGGCACAGATGCTACCCGTGCCTTATCTTACTTCGTGCATCGCCGCAATCTCACAGCTTGTCAAATTATACGGTTGCTCGGCCGTTTTATGCACGGCTACGCAACCAGCGCTGTCTCAAATCTTTGAAAAGTATCTGCCGGATACGAAGATTCGAGAGCTGTGCCCCAAAATACTTTCGAAAAACCCAATCTTTAAGCGGGTTTCATACAAGCGGGAGGAAAAGCTCGACGATGCTGAGCTTGCAAGACGCCTTTGCGACGAGAGGCAGGTTTTGTGCATAGTGAACAGCCGTAAGCAGGCACAGAAGCTCTTTTCGCTGATGGAGGGTGAGGGTGTTTTTCATCTTTCGACCATGATGTACCCCGAGCATCGGCGTTCGACGCTAAAAACAATAAGGGAGAGACTCAAAGCGGGACTTTCGTGCAGGGTTATATCCACAAGCCTTGTCGAGGCGGGCGTAGATGTGGACTTCCCGACGGTTTACAGGGCGATTGCAGGCTTGGACTCGATAATTCAGGCGGCAGGCAGGTGCAACCGCGAGGGGAAGAGGACGTTGGAGCAAAGTACGGTTCATATTTTTGAAACCGAGCAAAAGGCGCCGGAAGCGTTACAGCAGAATATCGGAGCCGCAAGGCATACGTTGAGAAATCATGAAGATCCGGATTCCGAGGAGGCGATACACGACTATTTCAGTTTCCTGCTTTACACACTTAAAAACGAAGAGGAGCTTGATAAAAAGAGCATAGCAAGGTCGGTTGAAGGCGGCGCTTGGGCGTTTCGCTCCACGGCTGAGAGATTTAAACTCATAGACGGTTGTGGCTATACCATCTATATCCCCCTTTCAAACGGGAAGAGTTTGACCGATGAACTTATAAACTCAAGGCCCACAAAGTCCCTTATGAGAAAGCTCGGACAATATGCCGTGGGCGTGTACGAGAACCATTACAAGCAGCTTTTGAACATTGGAGTCATAGAGCCAATTGCCGAGAACGCAGGGATTTTAAGGGATTTAACGTTGTATAGCGAGAACACGGGACTAGCTTTCGGCACAGACGAAGGAAAGGGCATTTTCATTTAGAAACGAAAGGAGAGAGGTAAATGGCTGTATTGGTGGAGGTCTGGGGCGACTATGCATCGTTCAACAGACCCGAAATGAAGGTGGAGCGCGTAAGCTACGATGTCATAACGCCCTCAGCGGCACGGGGCATCTTGGACGCAATCTACTGGCATCCGGGGATTCGATGGGTAATAGACAAAATCTATGTACTAAACCCGATTGAGTTCTCCAATGTCCGGCGAAACGAAGTGAAAAGCGTAATTTCAGCGAGGAATGTTAATTCGGTAATGAACGGTGGAAGCGCACAACTTTTCATCGACGCCTCGAAGGGCATTCAACAGAGGGCGGCAATGGTGCTGCGAAACGTGCGCTATGTGATTGAAGCGCATTTCGAATTAGTCGCGGACAAGCTCACTCCCGGCGACAACGAGGGTAAGTTTTGCGACATCATGCGCCGAAGGCTTGAAAAGGGGAAGTGCTACCACCAGCCCTGTTTTGGCTGTCGAGAGTTTGCGGCGAATTTCAGAGCTTGGAAAGGTGGCGATATTCCGACGGCTTATCCGAATGAGGAGCGCGATTTGGGCTTTATGCTCTATGACATGGATTATTCAGAAAAGGACAACATCAGACCCATGTTCTTTCGAGCAAGACTTGTAAACGGCGTTATAAACGTACCTCCTATGAACAGCAAGGAGGTGTACAGATGATACTTCAAGCATTGACACGCTTGTATGAAACCCTTGCCGAAAAAGGAGAGATCCCTCGCGCGGGTTGGGCTATGACCAACGTTTCCTATGCGCTCGAGATTGACAAGGACGGACAGTTGTTGGATATCTTGCCGTTGAAAACTGCAAGTAACGATGGTAAAAAGATGGTACCGAGGCCGATGAACCTACCCGCACCGGTAAAGCGAACGGCGGGGATAGCTTCTAACTTTCTATGGGATAGTGCAACCTATTTTTTGGGGTTTGATGCAAAGGACGAAAAGGAGCGAGCGGTAAAGCGGAATGACAAGACTCAAATTATGACCTTATCGCTTGATGCAAAGGGCGATAAGCAGCGAGCGGTAAAGTGTTTTGAGGAAGCAAAATCGCTTCATTTAAAGTTGCTATCGGACTGTGAGGGCGATTATGCAAGGGCGGTAATCGGGTTCTTCTCCTCTTGGGAAGCAGAAACAGCTGAGTCCAACGAGTTGATATCCGAAATTAAGGACGAGCTTGCAAAGGGTGTAAATCTCACCTTCCTGTTCAACGGTGTTTTCCCGATGGAGGATAGGGAGCTTTGCGCCGTCTATCAAGAGTATTATGACGGCGAGGAACAAGGTGAAAAGATGCGCTGTCTAATCACCGGAGACGAGGTGGTCCCGGCCGCGACGCACCCGTCGATAAAGGGGGTTCGTGGCGCACAATCGAGCGGAGCGGCGCTCGTATCGTTCAACGCACCGGCATACTGTTCATTCAACAGGGAGCAGAGTATCAACGCTCCCATAGGAAAGAATGCCGCGTTTGCCTATACTGCCGCTTTGAACTATCTCATAGCTCAAAGGGGCGAGGATGACAGACTTAAAGCAAAGCTCATAGGAGATACGACAACCGTGTTTTGGACCGAGGACGCTGAAATACAGTATCAAAATGCCTTCTCGTCTGTTCTGGACGGGGACGAAGATTCGGTTACTACAAACGACCTTGACGCATTCATAAAAGCGATGGCAAACGGTGAGGATGCGGACTGGGACGGGCTACCCGTAAAACCTCAGAACCGTTTTTATGTCCTCGGAATCGCCCCCAATGCGGCTCGGCTTTCGGTTCGTTTCTTCCTTCGCGACAGCTTCGGTAGCATGGTAAAGCACATTAAGGAGCATTACGAACGCATGGAGATTGTGTCTGACGGGAAAAACCGTAGGAAGACCATTCCGCTGTGGGCAGTCTTACAGGAAACGGTGAACAAGAATTCCAGAGAGAAGGCGCCAAGCCCGCAGATGGCAGGTGATACGTTGAGAGCCATATTAACCGGAGGGCTATATCCTGCAACGCTCTATCAGCAGACCCAGCTTCGCATACGTGCCGAGAGGGATGTTACACGCGGCAGGGCGGCAATTATCAAGGCATATTTGCTAAGAAATACAAATTCGGAGAAATACAAGGAGGTATTGACTGTGAAATTAAATGAACAAACGACCTATCAGCCCTATGTGCTGGGGAGGCTGTTTTCGGTTTTGGAGGCAATCCAACAACGAGCCAACCCGGGCATAAATTCGACCATCAAGGACAAGTACTTTTCAGCGGCTTCAGCCACACCCATGGTCGTGTTCCCTATGCTCTTGAACCTTGCGGAAAAACATCTTAGAAAGATGGAGGCAGGTTCCAGAATTCATTACTCCAAGCTACTCGGAGAGTTGACCGCAATGGTCACGGAGAGCTATCCTACGCATCAGACGCTCAACGATCAGGGCATATTCCAGCTTGGCTACTATCACCAAACACAAAAACGTTACGAAAAGAAAAACAACAATAATGAGGAGGAAAATTAAAATGTTTACAAATGCAATCAAAAACCGCTACGAGTTCGTTATCCTGTTTGACGTCGTAAACGGCAATCCCAACGGCGATCCGGACGCGGGCAATATGCCCCGCATCGACCCCGAAACAAACCTCGGCATCATCACCGATGTGTGCTTGAAGCGCAAGATTAGAAACTATGTGGAAACCGTTAAGGAGGACTCCACAGGCTACCGCATCTACATCAAGGACAATGTACCGCTGAATCGCTCGGATAACGAGGGATATAGCTATGCGGGAATTGAAAACGCAGCCGCACTCAAGCCTGATGACCTGAAAAAGGCGATAAAAAAACAACTGGATTCGGGTATAGACGTAGACGAAACGATACGGAACTTTATGGTAAGCAACTTCTTCGATATTCGTACCTTCGGCGCGGTCATGACGACGATGGTTAAGGGCAACCTCAACTGCGGGCAGGTGCGCGGGCCCGTGCAGCTGGGATTTTCGCGAAGCGTCGAGCCGGTGATTCCACAAGAGATTACAATCACCCGCATTGCCATAACGACCGAAGCGGATGCTGAGAAGAAGGGGACGGAGATGGGACGCAAGTACATAATCCCATACGGACTCTATCGTTGCGAAGGCTATATCTCCGCAAACCTTGCCCGAAAGACAACGGGCTTTTCCGAGGAGGATTTGGAGCTTCTGTGGGAAGCCATTCTCAATATGTTTGAGATGGACCGTTCGGCGGCACGCGGCAATATGGCGGTTCGAAAGCTTATCATTTTCAAGCACGAAAGCGAAACCGGCAATGCTCCCGCATGGAAGCTGTTCGATGCCGTTAAGGTGAATAGAGCCTATGGGGTTGAGGTTGCCAGAAAATACTCCGACTACGAGGTCACAGTTGACGAGGCCGCAGTGCCCGAAGGTGTGAATATTGAGTGCAGAGGATAATGAAGTATCGAGATGAGGACTGCTTACAGCTTTCGGGCTTACAGCATTTCCTGTTTTGCAGGCGGCAGTGGGCGCTGATACACATTGAAAATCGGTGGTCGGAGAGCTACAGAACCATTGATGGCAAAATTGTGCATGAACGCGCCCACGACGGCGCACTAATCGAAAAGCGGGGGAACACGATAATCACGCGAGGTGTAAGCGTGTTCTCCCACAGTCTTGGCGTATCGGGGAAATGCGATGTGCTGGAGTTTCACCGTTCGGAAGAAGGGGTGCCTATCGCAGGCTGGGAGGGCAGATGGCTACCCTTTCCCGTGGAATACAAACGTGGAGAACCGAAAAGCCTTATCTGTGACGAGGCTCAGCTATGTTGCCAGGCGATGTGTCTTGAGGAGATGCTCTGCTGTGAGATTAAAAGCGGGGCGCTGTTCTATGGACAAACCCGACGACGAACGCCGGTGGAGTTCACCGCGGAGCTAAGAAGTGAGGTGAAAAAGGCACTTTTGGAGATGCACAGGCTCTATGCCGAGGGGCATGCTCCCCAAGTAAAGCCTACAAAAGCCTGTAATGCCTGCTCGTTGAAGGAGCAGTGCTTGCCTGCGCTTATGAAGCACGTTTCAGTTAAGGAGTATTTGGAGGAGCATCTATGAGAAAGCTTTTGAATACCCTGTTTGTAACCTCAGAAAACGCCTATCTTACATTGGACGGGGAGAATGTGGTTGTGAAAAACGCAAATGTTGAGATCGCACGCTTTCCCTTGCACAATTTCGAAGGTATTATTTCTTTTAGCTATGCGGGCGCAAGCCCCTCGCTCATGGGCGCCCTGGCAAAGCACGGGATAAATCTGTGCTTTTGCACGCCCAACGGCAGGTTTCTCGCAAGAACCACCGCAAATTCAAACGGAAATGTTCTTCTGCGAAGAAAACAGTACAGGATTGCAGACGACGAGGCGCAAAGCCGTGAAATTGCAAGGAATATGATATTTGCAAAGGTGCATAACTGCCGATGGAGCGTTGATAGGACGGCTCGCGATCATGCAATTCGGGTCGATGTCGATAAGATTCTGGCGGCAGGGCAGAAACTCAGCGGAATGCTCCCTATGATAAAGTATGCCTCGTCGCTCGACTCGCTGAGGGGCATGGAGGGGGAGGCGGCAACCGTGTATTTCGGCGTATTCAACGAGATGATTCTGTCCAACAAGGATGCTTTTTTCTATAAGGGCAGGTCGAGAAGACCGCCGCTGGATAAGCTGAATGCCCTTTTGTCCTTTGCCTATGCTATGCTTGCAAGGGATTGCTCTTCTGCACTTGAAAGCGTTGGACTCGACCCCTATGTAGGTTTTTTGCATACGGACAGGCCGGGACGGGTGTCGCTTGCGCTTGACCTTATGGAGGAGTTTCGTCCCTGCATGGCGGATAGGTTCGTTTTGACATTGATAAACAATCGCATAATCAAGGCACAGGATTTTTCGGACGAGGCTGGCGGAGCTGTCAATCTGGCGGATGAAGGGAGAAAACGGTTTCTTACTGAGTGGCAGGAACGCAAACGGGACGTGATAACGCATCCGTATCTAAAAGAGAAGATACCGTGGGGTCTGGCGCCCCATATGCAAGCACTCCTGTTAGCAAGGTATATTCGGGGAGACATAGACGGATACCCGCCGTTTTTGTGGAAGTAGGTGAAATATGCTTGTACTGATAACCTATGATGTAAGCACCGAGGACGCCGCAGGAAGAAGAAGACTGAGGCAGATAGCCAAGCAGTGTCAAAATTATGGACAGCGGGTGCAAAACTCCGTCTTTGAGTGCCTGCTTGACTCCGCACAAAGCAGAAGTCTGCAAGCCAAGCTCTGCTCGATTATGGACGAGGAGAAGGACAGCCTTAGGTTTTACTATCTCGGAAACAAGTACCAAACCAAGGTGGAGCACTTCGGAATAAAGGCGAGCTACGAGCCGGAGGGCGTTCTGATGGTTTAGTAAAGGCATTCAGATGTCCAAATTCTCATTGTGCGAAAATGAAGTAAACATAAAACAATAGGCGGCTTCGCACCGAAAAAAGGCTCAAAAAGCCGGATTCTGCACTTGAAAAAGCGGCTATCCTGAAGTAAAATAACAATATATATGAGGGGCACACCCCGCACCACATATATATTGCAGTCGCCCCCCGCGCGGGGGCGCGGATTGAAATATCCGTCGGCTCGTCGAGGTCGAGCGGCAAGTCCGTCGCCCCCCGCGCGGGGGCGCGGATTGAAATTGCTGCTTGTTAAGGACACGGAAGGTGAGGAGGTGTCGCCCCCCGCGCGGGGGCGCGGATTGAAATAGGTCTTTGCCTAAAGTCCTCCCGACTTCGCCGCGTCGCCCCCCGCGCGGGGGCGCGGATTGAAATAGTAAACGCAGCGGCGCAGATGATGAGCTCTTCGAGGTCGCCCCCCGCGCGGGGGCGCGGATTGAAATGATCTGTGCCTGCCTCGGTCTTGAATCCTCCGAGTCGCCCCCCGCGCGGGGGCGCGGATTGAAATCTTGCGGAGCTGAAGCTTATCACGGCGCTCTTAGGTCGCCCCCCGCGCGGGGGCGCGGATTGAAATGCCGATGAACTCGTTGCGCGAACAAGTCGCACAGGTCGCCCCCCGCGCGGGGGCGCGGATTGAAATTAAAAGCGTGCGGGCCGCGATGCTCGCACACCGTGTCGCCCCCCGCGCGGGGGCGCGGATTGAAATTCTGCGCAACAATGCTTTGGCCATCATGCGGGGGGTCGCCCCCCGCGCGGGGGCGCGGATTGAAATCGAGGGCGGTATGCCATCATGGGCGGCTATGAGCGGTCGCCCCCCGCGCGGGGGCGCGGATTGAAATTCATCTGCGCGAACAATTAAGGAGGCGACCGATGGGTCGCCCCCCGCGCGGGGGCGCGGATTGAAATATCGTTTTCCTCGGCGAGTAGCCGCCTTTGGTCGTCGCCCCCCGCGCGGGGGCGCGGAT
>JAUNBM010000048.1 GCA_030527115.1 Clostridia bacterium | reverse complement strand
CAACGCAACAACCCCCATTTTCGCTCTCGCTCAATAGGGGTTGTTTGACAGGCTGGGGACGACCGAAGGGTCGTCCTTTTATCGTAGAGCAGATGAGAACTGCCGCAGTTCGCATACGGCGCGATAAGCGCGAAGCGCCGCGCCGTCTCGGAAGAACCTTCCTTGATGTTGCATTCGCTTGCGAATGCATTTGGATGGTTCTTTCGTAACTGCTCATCAGCTCCATGGGACGGCCGAAAGGTCGTCCTTTTTTCCTTATGGGTTTGGGGGTTCGGGGGCGAAGCCCTCCGAGTTTTCATCGTTTGCGGCGGCTTGTACGGCGCAAACGGGTAAAATCTGCTGATTTTTTCCTTTCAGCATCAGCCGCCCGCAACCAGGTTGCAGGCTGATGTTGCAACCTCCCGCTGATAAGGCGCTAAGCCTTGTCAGCGGTCTGATATGGAACTGCCGCAGTTCGCATACGGCGCGATAAGCGCGCCGCGCCGCACCAGAGGGGCTACTTAGCGTTGCTGCGGTTAGCTCCCGTTACGGCTCTTTTGGCTATTCGCCGGGCTTTGAAAATGCGCCTATCTGTCCCTTGCCAATCTCCTTATGTGGCTGATTATCAGCATAATATCATCGTCGTCGAGCTTGCGAAGCTCCTCGAGCGCCATTTGTATCAAAGCCGGATTTTCGTTGGACTCGTCAAAGAAATCGCTCGGCGTTATTTCAAAATAACTGCAAATCTGCAAAAATTCCGACATCGGAGGGAGCGACTTGCCCGATGAAATATTGTAGACATAACTGCGGCTGTGCCCAAGATCGTAGCTCATCTGATACTCCGAAACACCCTTTTGCAGTCGCAACTGAGTAATACGATTGCGGATGAAATCCTTGTTCATACCGTTCTTCACCCCTTTTTTTCATATTCTATTGCTAAACGGCAAAGGACTCCTCCAAAAATATACGCTTTTTATCTTGAAACAGCACAATATCTCATGTTATAATCATCAATAATACGTTGATTTGTTAAGAAATAAGCGATTTTAACAAATTTTCTTGGTTAACGACATAAAATCCTTGCGGAGTTCGAACAGGAACAACGCGGAAAGATGCAGGAGGGAAACGAAGCTTGAGGTTTTACTGCCGCCCTGAAAACGGAGGGACACGCTTGAAAAGGCGCGGGCCTTCCCTGCCGCCGTCCCGTGCAACAAGCCCCGCCCGAAGCCGCGAATGAGCGCCTGCACCTTCTGCGGTCACCATGACGCAAGCCTCGATTTGCTTCCGCTGTTGCAAACGGCTATCGAGAGCCTTATAACCGGCAAGCGGGTAAGCCGCTTCTATGTGGGAAATCATGGGAATTTCGACTCGATGGCGCTTAGCGCGCTTCGGGAAGCGAAGCGAAACCATCCGCATATCTCATACTTCGTTGTCCTCGCCTATATGCCCGTCGAAAAGGATGCTTTTCCGATTTACGGCGACGCCGAAACGCTCTTCCCCGCCGGCTTGGAAACCGCGCCCCGCCGTTTTGCCATCACATATCGAAACCGCTGGATGGTCGGGCAGTCCGACTTTTTGATAGCCTATGTGAGGCGAAGCTTTGGCGGCGCCGCGCAAACCCTGAACTATGCCAAAAACAGGCTGACAATTATCAACCTTGCCTGAGCGACCTTCGCTGAGAATGGCGAGCCTGCCGGCTCTCGGAGCTTTTTTTGAACGTACTTTTGAGTTGACCTTCAGAATGCGCTACGGTATAATTGCGCTTGGAAAGCGAGGTTTGAGAAATGGAGCGAATCGAAGAAATCATTAAGCAGATAGCGGCGACGATGGACTTGTCCAATATTACGCTCAGCCCGAAGGAGCAGTTGCAACTCAAGGCCCGCGCTAAGGAGCAGGCTTATTCCTCCGATACCGTAGACCTCTCGTCCCCTGAGCGGGAGGACGGCCCTGCCCCCGAATAGCCTTTCATCCCGCTTATCCCGTGTTAAAACAGGTTTGATATGATGAACCGCCCCGTCTCAGATTGAGGCGGGGCGGCTGTCGTTCGATACTTTAATTTCCTTTACTAATCCGTTCAAAGCCCTTTCATCACGGCTTGTCGGGAACCGTTCCCTCGGCGGAGATCATATAGTTGCTCCTGTCCGCTTCCTTGGCGCAGAGGTAGCCGGTAATGTTGGTTCCGGAGATCTGCACATAGTAGAATATGTTGCCGGCGGAATCCGGTTCCTTGTAGAAGATGAAGACCTCCTGATCCTTATAGTAGTTGCCGTTCTTGTTGTCGTCCCTTATCTCGGGGGTGTTGCGCAAAACCAGGGCGGACGCGGTGATCTTGCCCTTTATCGTTCCGCTCGGCTGTTCCACCTGCTCCGCGCTTCCCAATGCGCGATCCAAGCTTACCATATCCTGACGAATATAGCCGTACTTGTCCAAAGAGTCGATCCTGACGAAGTACCAGCCCTCCTGCAACACATAGACGGTCAGCGCCGTGCCCTTGCGAATACTGCTGGCAACGATGGCATGATTCGTGCTGGGGCCCTGCCGCATATTGACGTTATCCTTGGCAAGCTTTCCGGTAACCGCGTTAGCCCTCATCTCCGCAGTCGGAGCGGACAGAGCATCCGGGTCGTTCGACGGGGACGCGGTAGGAATCGTGGTGGGGCTGGTCGTCGGCGACGGGGTGTTGGTCGATTCGGCGGCGCTGGGGCTTGTTGAGGTCTCCGCAGATGGCGAGGACGAATCGTCGGGCTGAACCGTAGTTTCGCTGACCGGAGGCAAGGTTGCGCTCGTTCCCGGCGACGGCGAACCATCCAGCTGGCCGGTGGCGCCTTCATTTCCTCCACAGCTTAATACGCATATGATTACAATTATTGCAATCAAGAGGATGGCGGCCGCGGCGATAACCAGATAGCCTTGAGGGGTAATTTTTAACTTTTTCTTAGCAGACATTTTCTTCCCTTCCTCTCGCAGTTTTTTTCGATAGTTTCAACTATGTATGTATTATACCTTGTTTTTTCATAATTTCATAGCCCCCAATTCCGTCTTTTTTCCGGAATTTATGCGGAAATAATGCGGAATTTCTGTGATATCACGAAAAAATGTATATTTTTGCAATTTCTAAAAAGAGTGTGGAAATATGGCGAAGGTTGTGCTACAATACAGTTTGGTTAGATATTTTTATTAGGAACGAGGAGGTTATCCATGTCGGACAAAAAGAACGTCATCCCGTTTTCGGGAACTCCTGAGCAACAGGCCCAGCTCGAAGCGGTGATCGCAGAGCATGTGGAGCAGGAGGGAGCCTTGATGCCTGTCATGCAAAAGGCGCAGGACATCTACGGCTATCTGCCCATAGAGGTGCAGAAGATGATTGCCAAAGGACTGAACATTCCCTTGGAGCAGGTTTATGGGGTTGCGACCTTCTACTCGCAGTTCAACCTCGAACCCAAAGGAACCCATCTTGTCCGCGTTTGTATGGGCACCGCCTGCTATGTTAAGGGCTCGCAGGATATTTTAACCGAGCTGGAGCGTCAACTCGGAGTCGCCGCAGGGCATACGACCCCCGACGGCTTGTTCTCCCTTGAAGCTACCCGCTGTCTGGGTTGCTGTGGACTTGCGCCGGTAATCATGGTGGACGACGATGTGTTCGGCAGGCTCACCCCGGCGGCGATCAAGGACATTATCGCCAAATATCGGAGCTAAGAGGTTGGAGCTATGAAGCTATCGCAGATCGTATCCCTAATCGGCGGCAAGGCGCTGTCAGGCAGCGAGCAGCTCGACAACGAGGTGTTCTCCGCCTGCGGCAGCGACATGATGAGCGATGTTCTGGCCTTCGCCATGGACAAGGGCGTGCTGCTCACGGGGCTTATTAACCAGCAAGTGATCCGCACCGCGCTTATGATGGATATGTGCTGTGTCATCTTTGTCCGGGGCAAGATGCCCACTCGGGAAATCCTGGAATTGGCGGACGAGAGCCGGATCGCCGTTCTGGTGACGGACGAGGGTATGTTTGAAACCTGCGGCAAGCTCTATGAAGCGGGATTGGGGAAACCCCTATGACGCAGGACGCCCTCTGCTTCCACTTCGATGTGGATGGAAACAACTTTGTCTCTGCAGGCGAAGCGTCGGTGCAGGTGAAAAAGCTGCTTAGGCAGATGGGCTTTTCTCCCGAGCTTATCCGGCGGGTGTCGATAGCTATGTACGAGGGCGAGATCAATATGGTCATCCACGCCGGAGGCGGCGAAGCCGATATCTGCGTGGATCAGAACAAGGTGACCGTCACACTTTCCGATCACGGCAAGGGCATAGCCGATATTGCGCTGGCTATGCAGGAAGGCTATTCGACCGCTCCGGAGAATATACGGGCTCTGGGCTTCGGCGCAGGCATGGGCTTGCCCAATATGAAAAGATACGCCGACAATATGGACATTCAATCCACGGTCGGTGAGGGGACTACGATACTGATGGAATTTTTTGTTGGCGAATGAGGGCTGGATGGAATATACTCACTCCGTATCCTTGGACAGGGATAAGTGCAAAGGTTGCACCAACTGCTTGAAACGCTGCCCGACGGAGGCAATCCGCATCCGCGACGGGCACGCGGTGATAGATCCGCGCCATTGCATCGACTGCGGAGAATGCATCCGCGTCTGCCCTTACAAGGCTAAAACGGCTATCTTTGACAAGTGGGAGGACATGGATCACGATAAGTATCTTATCGCGCTCCCCGCCCCCTCCTTCTTTGGTCAGTTTGCAAAGCTTTACGATGCGGACTATCTGGTGTCCGCCCTGTTGGAAGCGGGCTTTTCGGACGTTTTTGAGGTGGCGAAGGCCGCCGAGATTATAACCGAATACACGAGACGGTATATGAAGCGCGCCGATGTGCCGCGGCCCGTAATCAGCTCCGCCTGTCCCGTTATCGTCCGGCTCATCTCGCTGAGGTTTCCGCTCCTCTGCGATCATGTTATGACGATGATGCCGCCGATTGAGCTTGCGGGCAAAATGGCACGGGAGCGGGCGAAGCTTCAGCACCCCGAACTCGACGACGAGGATATCAAAACCGTCTTCATCTCCCCCTGCCCCGCAAAGGTCAGCTGGGTGAAGAATACAGCCGAGGGCGAAAAGAGCCCCGTGGATTACTGCGTATCCATGAGCGATATGTATTTCCGCGTGCTGGGCGTGATGAACAAGCCCTCCAACCCTGAGCGGGGAAGCGAGAGCGGCATGATAGGCATGAGCTGGGCGTCGACCGGAGGGGAATCCTCCGCGCTGATGAACGACAGGTATCTTGCGGCGGACGGCATCGAAAACGTTATCCGAGTGCTGGATGAAATCGAGACCGGCCGCTTCCAGGGACTTGAATTCGTGGAGCTCAACGCCTGCAACGGCGGTTGCGTGGGCGGCGTTATGACCGTTGAGAATCCCTATATCGCAAGGGTGCGCTTACAGACGCTGAGGCGGTATCTCCCCGTCTCCCGAAACCGTCTTCCGGCGGACGCGCCTAAAAAAGCCGACGAAGTTCCCGCCAATATGTTCACGGTGGTGCCCTTGCAATACCGGAACACTCAGATGCTCGACGAAGACCGCATGACCTCGATACGCAAGATGCAACAGATCGAGCAAATTTTGGAGACGCTTCCCGCCTTGGACTGCGGCTCCTGCGGCGCTCCGAGTTGCCGCGCCTTTGCGGAGGATATCGTCAAGGGCGAGGCGAACGAGATGCAATGCATCGTGCGTATGCGCGAGCATCTCCAGAAGCTTTTGGAGCAGGAAAGGGAGGGTTCGGAGAAGGAATGACCGTAAACGAGCTGATAAGCGCCTGCAAGCTGAATGCCATCCATCTTGCGGACGGGGAAAAAGAGGTGACGGGCGGCTATACCGGGGATCTTTTAAGCTGGGTTATGAGCCGCGCCGGGGAGGGCGACGCTTGGATTACCATTATGTCCAATGGCAACGTCGCCGCCGTCGCTCAGCTCAAGGAGCTTGCCTGCGTGGTGTTTGCCGAGGGCGTGCTTCCCGATAATGACGCGCTGGAGAAGGCAAGACAGCACGAGATCAACTTTTTATCGAGCGAACGCGACGCCTTTTTGCTCAGCGCTGAGATTGCGCAGGCCTTAAAATGATAAGTCTCGCCTGCGACCTGCACCTGCATTCCTGCCTCTCCCCCTGCGGAGACGAGGATATGACGCCGTGCAATATCGCGGGGATGGCGCATATAAACGGACTGCAAGCCGTTGCGCTGACCGACCATAACAGCTCGAAGAACTGTCCCGCCTTTGAGCTGGCATGCAGGGAATATGGGATAATCGCGCTTTCGGGCATGGAGCTGACGACCGCGGAGGAGATACATCTGATCTGTCTGTTCGAAAACAGCGCGCTCGCCGCCGATTTTGAAAGCGCGGTGGACGAGTATCGGATGCGGGTGAAAAACCGCAAAGAGATCTTCGGGGAACAGCTGATTATGGGCGAGCGCGACGCGGTTATCGGGGAATACCCCTTCCTGCTCCCCACGGCAACCGGGCTTTCTTTGAAGCAGGGCGTTGAGCTTTGCAGGAGCATGGGCGGGATTTGCTATCCGGCGCATATCGACCGCGAAGCGAACGGAATCTTGGCGATCTTGGGCGGCCTGCCCGAGGATATAGATTTTCCGGTGGTGGAGACGGTTACGGATATGCCGGTATCCGGGCGAAGGATTATTTCGTCGGACGCGCACCGGCTTTGGGAGATAAAGGATGAGGCGAATACTATCCTGCTTCCCGAATCCGCAGACCGCAAAGCCGCGCTGATGAACTATTTAGGGGGACTATGAAGGAACTGTCGCTGAATATTCTGGATATTGCGCAGAACTCGATTAAGGCGGGGGCCAGCCTCGTTGATATAAGGCTTAACGAGAGCGGCGATCTGCTCCAAATCGAGATTGAGGACGACGGTTGCGGAATGAGCGAGGAGCTGTTAAGGCGGGTTACCGACCCCTTTTCCACCTCGCGAACCACCCGAAAGGTGGGCATGGGGCTTCCGCTTTTCAAGCTGGCGGCCGAGCAAACTGGCGGGCGGCTGGACATAGCCTCAACGGAGGGAAAGGGAACCCTCGTCCGGGCGGTCTTTAACCGGGGGCATATCGACTGCGCTCCGCTCGGCGATATCGTGGGAACGATAATCGCGCTGGTTCAGGGCAGTCCCGATATAGACTTTGTTTTCCGCCACAGCAGGGGGGACAAGGCGGCGGAGCTGGACACCCGGCTCATGCGCGAGGCTCTTGGCGGCGAGGTTCCGCTCAACGAGCCGGACGTACTAACTTGGGCAAAAGAATCCTTGATGGATCAGTATTATAATATGAGTTGAGGAAAGGAAAAAAAGAGCATGAAATCATTGGAAGAGCTTAAACAGATTCGGGAGCGAATGAAGGACAAGGTTGCGCTCCGAGAGGGCGCGAACGACACAAGAATTGTCGTTGGCATGGCAACCTGCGGGATAGCCGCGGGCGCAAGGCCGGTGCTCAACGCCTTCGTTGAGCAGGTCAACAGCCAGGGACTGGCGGAGAGCGTTACCGTCACTCAGACCGGGTGCATAGGTATGTGCCGCTATGAGCCGATAGTCGAGGTGTTCCAGAGCGATAAGGAGCGGGTCACCTATATAAAGGTTACGCCCGAGATGGCTGAGCGCATTGTCAGAGAACATATTAAAGGCGGCAGACCGATAGTTGAATATACCATCGGCGCGGCTGAAAAATAGCGGAGGATAGAGCATGATACGCACACACATTTTGATTTGCGCAGGAACCGGCTGTTCCTCGTCCGGCAGCGCCGCCATCGGGGACGCGCTTGAAGAACAGCTCGCATTAAAAGGGCTGGCTGACGAGGTTAAGGTTGTCAGAACCGGCTGTTTCGGTCTTTGTGCACTTGGCCCGGTTATGATAGTTTATCCGGAGGGCACGTTTTACAGCAGGGTAACCTTGGAGGACGTACCTGAGATAGTCGAGGAGCATATGCTCAAGGGCAGGGTGGTCGACCGTCTGGTTTACAAGGAGCACGAGGGGCAGGAGCTTCACGAGGTTCCCTCGCTCGGCGAAACCGGCTTCTATAAAACTCAGCTTCGCGTTGCGCTCAGAAACTGCGGTCTCATCAATCCCGAGCAGATTGACGAGTATATCGCGATGGAGGGCTATGAGGCGCTGGGCAAGGTTTTAACCACCATGACTCCTGAGGACGTAATTAAGGTTATGAAGGATTCGGGACTGCGCGGCAGAGGCGGCGGCGGCTTCCCGACCGGACTTAAATGGGAATTTGCGGCAAAGAACAAGGTTCCGCAAAAATACGTGGTCTGCAACGCGGACGAGGGCGACCCCGGCGCGTTCATGGACAGATCCGTTCTTGAGGGCGATCCCCACGCGGTTTTGGAAGCTATGGCAATCGCGGGTTACGCGATAGGCGCGAACAAGGGCTATATCTACGTGCGCGCCGAATATCCGATAGCGGTTAAGCGTTTGGATATCGCCATCAACCAGGCGCGCGAATACGGCCTGCTGGGCAAGGATATCTTCGGAAGCGGCTTCGATTTCGATATCGAAACCCGTCTCGGCGCCGGCGCTTTCGTCTGCGGCGAAGAAACCGCCCTGCTGACCTCGATTGAGGGCAACCGCGGCGAACCGAAGGCCAAGCCTCCGTTCCCGGCGAACAAGGGACTGTTTGGACAGCCCACGATAATCAACAACGTTGAAACCCTTGCCAACATCCCTCAGATTATCCTGAAGGGCGCGGACTGGTTCTCCTCCATGGGCACCGAGCGCAGCAAGGGCACCAAGGTATTCGCCCTGGGCGGCAAGATTGTCAATACCGGTCTGGTGGAGATTCCGCTGGGCACGACGCTCCGCGAAATCATCTATGATATCGGCGGCGGCATCCCCGGCGGCAAGGCTTTCAAGGCGGTGCAAACCGGAGGCCCCTCCGGCGGTTGCATCCCTGCGAGCCACCTCGATACGCCCATCGACTATGATAACCTCACCGCCATCGGCTCGATGATGGGTAGCGGCGGTATGATAGTTACCGACGAAACAACCTGCATGGTGGACTTCGCAAGATTCTTCCTCGACTTTACGGTTGACGAGAGCTGTGGAAAATGCACCCCCTGCCGTATCGGCACGCGCAGGTTGCTTGAGATGCTCGACAAGATCACCCATGGCGAAGCGACAATGGAGGATCTCGATAAGATGGAGGAGCTTTGCCACTATATCAAAGCCAACTCGCTCTGCGCCCTGGGTCAGACCGCGCCCAACCCCGTCCTCTCCACGCTGAGATATTTCAGGGAGGAATATGAGGCGCACGTTAAGGAAAAGCGCTGTCCCGCGGGTGTTTGCAAGCATCTGTTGCGCTATGAGATCGACCCGGTCAAGTGCAAAGGCTGTACCATCTGCGCGAGAAACTGTCCGGCGAACGCCATCTCCGGCTCGGTTAAGAATCCCCATGTGATTGATCAGTCGAAGTGCGTCAAGTGCGGCGTCTGCATGGAAAGATGCAAGTTTGACGCCATTTCCAAGAAATAAGGAGGCAGGCATGGATACGATTAAAATGAAGATAAACGGGGCGGAAGTTCAGGTTCCCGCAAACTATACCGTTCTGCAGGCCGCCGAGGCGGCGGGAGTACGCATCCCGACCCTCTGCTACTTGAAGGACGTTAACGCCATCGGCGCCTGCCGTATGTGCGTTGTTGAGGTCAAGGGCGCAAGGAGCAATCCCGCCGCCTGCATCCAGGCTGTCGCGGAGGGCATGGAGGTTTTGACCAATACCCCCGCGCTTCGGAAATCCCGCAAAACCACCCTGGAGCTGATACTGTCCAATCACCGCATGGACTGCCTCGGTTGCGTCCGTAGCGGCAGTTGCGAATTGCAGACGCTCGCCCAGGAATACGACGTCGATAACCACAAGTACGCGCCCAAAACGCCGATGGAGCCCGATGTTGACGATTCGGCTGTTCATCTGATTCGCGATAACTCGAAGTGCATCCTGTGCAGGCGTTGCATAGCGGTATGCAAATACAATCAGCATTGCGCCGTAATCGGAGCAAACGAGCGCGGTTTCAAAACGCATATCAGCAGTCCGTTTGAAATGCCGCTTTCCGAAACCTCCTGCGTCAACTGCGGCCAGTGTATCGCCGTTTGCCCGACCGGAGCGCTGACCGAAAGGGACGATACCGAGAAGGTATGGAAGGCGCTTGCCGATCCGTCGAAGCACGTTGTCGTCGGCCCCGCGCCCTCCGTGCGCGTTCAGCTCGGCGAATGCTTCGGAATGCCGATAGGCACGAACGTTGAGGGCAAGATGATAGCGGCGCTCCGCCGGCTCGGTTTTGACAAGGTGTTTGACGTGGATACCGCCGCCGACCTCACGATTATCGAGGAGGGCACGGAGCTGCTTTCGAGGCTGAAAAACGGCGGCAAGTTGCCGATGATCACCTCCTGCTCCCCCGGCTGGATCAAGTTCTGCGAGCATTACTATCCGGATTTCATCGACAATCTGTCGAGCTGCAAATCGCCTCAGCAGATGTACGGCGCGATGATAAAGACCTATTATGCGGATAAGATGGGGCTCGATCCCAAGGATATCTTCGTGGTTTCGATTATGCCCTGCACCGCCAAAAAGTTCGAGGTCAAGCGCCCCGAGATGACGGCGGCGGGAGTGCCCGATGTGGACGTTTCGCTGACAACCAGGGAGCTGGCGTCGATGATAAAGCGCGCCGGCATCGTGTTCTCGGATCTGCCCGACGAAGTGTGCGATCCGGCGTTCGGAATCGCTTCGGGCGCGGGCCATATCTTCGGCGCGACCGGCGGCGTTATGGAGGCCGCGTTGCGCACGGTTTATGAGCTGGTCACGGGTAAGACGCTGGAGAAGCCGGAATTCCATGATGTTCGCGGCGTTGCGGGCATTAAGGAAGCCGAATACGACTTGGACGGCGTAAAGGTGCGCGTTGCGGTCACCTCCGGGCTTGAAAATGCGTCGAAGCTTTTGGATATGGTTAAGAGCGGCGAGAAGGACTATCACTTCATCGAGGTTATGGCGTGCCCCGGCGGCTGTGTAAACGGCGGCGGTCAGCCGATTCAGCCCGGCTATGTCAGAAACTTCACCGATCTTCGTGTCGAGCGTGCCAAAGGGCTCTACCGCGAGGACGACGCTATGCAGCTTAGAAAGAGCCATGAGAATCCGGTCATCAAGGAGCTGTATGAGTACCTCGGCGAACCCGGCGGCGAAAAGGCGCATCATATCCTGCATACGCACTACACCCCGCGTGAACTGTAAATCGAATGGAAACAATAAACCGCTCCGGACGGGGCGGTTTTTTTGTTTGGAACGGGGGGTACCGTCCTTTTCTTTGGGGAAGACTCACTATAAAAAGTCAAGGGGAAAATTTGAAAAAAAGTGAAGGATTTTGCCGCCCTTGACAAACAGCATTCAGATGCGGGAGAAGTAGTAGCGAGGGCGATGGAGGGAATGGCAAAGTTAAGCCCCATTGCCCTCGCTAAGCACATGGTAGCATCTGAATGCTTCGGTTTATCAAGGGTGCGCT
>JAUNBM010000010.1 GCA_030527115.1 Clostridia bacterium | reverse complement strand
AACAATCGGCGCGGAAACGTTTATGTAGACAAAATTCCCGCCGTGTGGTATAATTGCAAAAGTGTAAAAAGGGGTAGTATGCTTATGTTAGTTGTTAGCGCTTGTTTGGCGGGCATACATTGCAGATATGACCATGGAACCAAGGCGGACGAGACGGTCATGCGTTTGGTGCGCGAAGGAAAGGCAATCCCCGTATGTCCTGAGATGCTGGGCGGTATGACGACGCCCAGGCCGCCATCCGAGAGAACTGCGGACGGAAGCGCGGTGGTAAACTGCGAGGGCAGGGACGTTACAGCCGAGTTTATGCGCGGAGCTGAGGAAACCCTCCATATCTGCCGTATGTACGGCGTCAATCACGCCATATTAAAAGCAAGAAGCCCCTCCTGCGGCAAGGGACTGATATACAATGGAAATTTTGACGGGGGGCTTAGAGAAGGAAACGGGGTAACCGCCGAGTTGCTGATGAATAACGGGATAAGCGTCGAGCTTATCGACTGAGACGGAGGAAGCGCATGGAAAACAATACTATTCTGGTTATCGACGACGACAAAAACATACTTGCGATCATCGAGTTATACTTAAAGAAGGCGGGATACAATGTTTATACCTGCACGACGGGCTATGAGGCGCTCGGCGCTTTCAGGGCGGTGAATCCGATGCTGGTGGTGCTGGACGTTATGCTTCCGGGCTGTGACGGCTGGTCTATCCTCCACGATATACGCCGCGAAAGCGCGACGCCGGTAATTATGCTGACCGCCAAGGGCGATACCGGCGAGCGCGTGCGCGGGCTGGAATTGGGCGCGGACGACTATATTGCCAAACCCTTCGATTCAAACGAGCTTGTGGCTCGAATCAAGGCGGTGCTTAGGCGGACTACTCCGGTTTCGGAGCAGGTGCGGACAATAGTGTTGCAGGATCTGACTATTTCGCTCGAGAATTATTCCGTGGTGCTCGACGGGGTTCAGCTTGAGATGCCGCCAAAGGAGATAGAGCTGTTGTACTTCCTTGCCTCGCATTCGGGGAAGGTCTTTACCCGCGAACAGCTCCTGGAACAGGTTTGGGGCTTTGATTTCTTCGGGGACTCTCGAACGGTTGACGTCCATGTAAAGCGAATTCGTGAGAAGCTTGGGGATAACCTCTACTGGCAGTTAAAAACCGTTTGGGGAGTTGGCTATAAGTTCGAGGTGAAGCAGACGTAACGAATGCGAAGAATCCGCTTCAAAACAATATTTTCACGAATGTTCTCCCTGCAATGCCTCACCCTGTGTTGCATCCTCGCGGCGGTTGCTGTTGCGACGATGATAGTGGTGAGATCCCTCTATATACGGGAAAAACGGGAGCTTTTAACGGAGCAGGCCAACGCTCTGGCGCTCTTTAGCCAAAGCGGCGATTCTGCGGGGGCGGAAGCCCTGGCGGAAGCCGCCGCCGCTCAGCACGACCTGCTTGTCAGAATGGACTACGAAAACGAGGCTTCGATATTCTATTTCGAGGAGAAGTGGGCGGCTTGCGCACAGATAAGCCCCTTCGACGAAGAATATGCGGAGCTGATTTCAAAGGCCTCCGATGAGATGAGTTTTGAAACGAATCTTTTTGGAGACGGACTTGATTTTCCAACGCTTTCGGGATACAGGAGGGTGGAGAGCGGGGCAGGAAGCGGACTTGTCAGCATTCATACCGACCTGTCCGATACCGAGGCGCGGCTGACTCAGCTCCTCACCTGGATAGGCGCGATAGCGCTAATCTCCATAATAGCCGCGGTGCTGTCCTCCTATTATGCCGCCAGCAGGATAATCAATCCGTTTGTGGAGATCAACCATACGGTTCAGTGCTATTCCCGCGGCGATTTTTCCAAGAGGATTCATCTTCCGGGAAAGGACGAGGCGGCACAGCTCGGCAAGAGCTTCAACGAAATGGCGGAACAGCTCCGCAGTCTGGAGGAGACGCGGCGAAGCTTTGTAGCGAACGTGTCCCACGAGCTGAGGTCGCCGCTGACGTCGATGAAGGGCTTTTTGGAGGCTATGTACGACGGAACCATCCCAAAGAAGGAGCAGGAGCATTATATCGGGCTGGTTTTGTCCGAGACGAAGCGGATGACCGTTATGGTTAACGACCTGCTCGATCTTGCGCGGATTGAGTCGGGGAATATTCTGCTGAACTATGAAACCTTCGATATAAACGAGCTGATCAGGCGCACGCTCATAACCTTTGAAGCCCGGTTTGTCGAAAAGAATATTGATTTGGACGTTCGCTTCGCTCAGGAGCAATGCTTTGTCTATGCCGACAGCACCCAGATATCGCAGGTGCTGAGAAACCTCATAGACAACGCATTGAAGTACTCGCCCGACGACAGTATGATCTATATTTCCTCCTATGCGCTGAGGAAGGAAGTATATGTGAGCATAAGGGATACCGGCGTTGGGATTCCGCAGGAGGATGTGCCCCATGTGTTCGACCGCTTTTATAAGGTCGAAAAGGCGCATACCCCGTCTCCCCAGGTAGGTTCGGGGCTGGGGCTTTCCATAGTCAAGCGGATAATTGAGCAACACGGACAGACCATAACGGTTCGCAGCGCGAAAGGGAAGGGAACTCAATTTACTTTTTCTCTGCAAAAGGCGCATCCTTTTAAGAGAAGCATGGATGGAGGCAAGAAAAATGGGTAAAAAGAACGAAATGATTGAAACCGGAGCGACCTATCCGAAGGCCGGAAAGCGATTTGCGGTAGTGCTGGCGGCGGTCTTCCTGCTGCTTGCGGCGATACTGGCGACGTTGCTGTATATATACATAAGCGACGGCTCGCTGGCGCTTACGCCGCTAAGGTACAGCCAGACCGAAAGGACTGAGCTTCCCCAGGAAAGCACAGCGCCGGTATCGCAATACCAACAGACGCCTATCATCATCAGCGGAGAGAATCCCTTGCCCGACGTTATCGAAAGCGTTTCTCCGAGCGTGGTTGGAATCGTCACCTATGTCGACGGCCAATCTCCGATAAGAGACGAGCTTGTCATCTATGGAAGCGGGTCGGGCTTTATCGTATCCGCTGACGGCTATGTTCTGACCAACCACCACGTCATAGACGGGGCGGAGCAGATTCGCGTTCTGTTTGAGGACGGCGAGGAGGTAGTGGCGGAGCTTATCGGCTCGGATGTGACTACGGATATAGCGGTTTTGAGGATAGAGAAGGAGAATCTGACCCCGGTTGCGCTCGGCGATTCGGACGGGCTTAGGGTTGGCGACTTCGTTTTGGCGATAGGCAATCCGCTCGACAGCGTCGAGCTGTACGGCACGGTTACCTTTGGAATCGTCAGCGCGACGGCGCGATCAGTAAACATCGACGGCTTCACCAACGAATACATTCAAACGGACGCCGCCGTGAATTTCGGCAACAGCGGAGGTCCGCTTTTAAACCTTAACGGCGAGGTTGTCGGCATGAACACCGCAAAAACGGTTACTGCCGGCTATGACGAGTATGGCAACGCGATATCGGCGGAGGGCATCGGCTTTGCCCTGCCGATAAACGACGTTCGCGATATAATGGAACAGCTCATAGAGATGGGCTCGATTCCCAGACCGGGAATAGGGGTTACGGTTATTACCCTTACCGAGGCCGACGCTGAGGAGCTTGGGCTCGTACCGGGCATCATGATATATACCGTCACCGAAGGCGGGCCCGCCGCCGAGGCGGGGCTTCAAGCCGGAGACGTGGTTATAGCCTGCAACGGTGAAACGCTGACCGCTCAGGAGGAGCTGGTGGATTACATTCAGCAAACCGGGATAGGGAATGTGCTCACCTTAACCGTGTCGAGGGGCGGGGAAGAGTTGGAAATCTCCATTACGGTTGGAGATATGAATAAAATGAATACACAGAATTGAGGGGAAGAACATGGACTATCGGAACATCATTTCGCGGACGGTCGCGTCCATACCGCCGTCGGGCATCAGAAAGTATTTCGATCTGCTATCCGATGATTGCATCAGCTTTGGCGTTGGCGAGCCGGACTTTCCTACGCCCGACTCCTATCGCTTGCCCGCGCTGGAGGCTTTGAAGCACGGACGGGTTGCCTATACGAGCAACTCCGGCGATCCCCATCTTCGCGAGCTTATTCTCCGCTTCTTAAAGGAGAGATACGAGCTGGATTATCCCGACAAGGATAACATCCTGATAACTGTCGGGGCGAGCCAGGCGATAGATCTGGCGTTTCGCGCAATCCTAAACCCCGGCGACGAGGTGATAATCCACGAGCCCTCCTATGTGGCGTACGCGCCGGACGTTGCGCTGGCGGGCGGAGTTCCGGTGGCTGTGTCCGTCGAGGCGGAAAACGGGTTCAGGCTGACAGCCGAGCAGGTCAAAAAGGCGATAACGCCGCGCACCAAGGCGATTTTGCTGGCATATCCGAACAATCCGACCGGAGCGATTATGAAGCGCGAGAACCTCGAGGAGATCGCCGCCGTTATTGAGAATACCGATATAATCGTGGTGTCCGACGAGATATATTCCGAACTGACCTTCGGGGGCAATCAGCATTGCTCCATGGCTCAGCTCCCCGGAATGAAGGACAGGACGATAGTCATCAACGGCTTCTCCAAGGCGTTTTCCATGACGGGCTGGCGCGTCGGCTATGCGGCGGGGCACATGGAGATTATAGCCGCAATGCGCAAGGTGCATCAGCTTACGATGCTCTGCGCGCCGACGACGGGTCAGCTTTGCGCGGCTTACGCGCTTGAAATCGGCTTTGAGACCGACTGGCGGGATGTGAAGTATATGATGAACGAATATGCCAAACGCCGCAGATACATAATCGACAGGCTTAACGGCATGGGGCTGATCTGCCACGAGCCGGAGGGAGCCTTCTATGTATTCCCTTCGATTCAAAGCACCGGGCTGAGGAGCGAGGAGTTCTGCGACCGCCTGCTCGAATCGCACAAGGTCGTCTGCGTGCCGGGAACGGCGTTCGGAGCCTTTGGCGAAGGCTTTATCCGCCTGTGCTACGCCACATCCATGGAGGAAATAGTCGAGGGCATGGACAGGATGGAAGATTTTTTGAAAACGCTGGGAGATAAATGAACCAAAAAGCGCTCACTACACTTGAGTTCAATAAAATAACGGCTATATGCCGCACATACGCCGCTTCAGAAATGGGCAGGGAACTGCTGGATAGACTTGAGCCCTTGTCCGAGGTTGAGGCGGCCGAGCTTAGGCTTTCGCAAACGTGGGAGGCGGATTCGATATACCGCCGGATCGGGCGCTCGCCCATAGACTGTTTTTCGGACATCCGCGGCACGCTTGCCCGCATTCATGCCGCTTATTCGCTGTCGATGGGGGAGTTGCTTGAGATTGCCGCTTTGCTCCGCGTTTCACAGAGGGCTAAGACCTCGCTTTCGGCGGGCAATCCCGAGGATGTTCTGGTTATCATGGCGCAGAAGCTCGCCTCGCACAGGGATATCGAGGAGGAGATTGGCCGCTGTATCCTTTCGGAGGAGGAGATGGCGGATTCCGCTTCTCCGGAGCTTTCGCGGATACGGAGGAGGATGCACCTTGTAAACGAACGCGTGCGCGACAAGCTCAATTCCATCATCCGGAATCCGAACAATCAAAAGTATTTGCAGGATCCGATAATAACCATGCGCAACGGCCGCTATGCAATCCCCGTAAAGGCCGAATACCGCGGGCAGATAGGCGGCTTGATTCACGATCAAAGCGGGAGCGGGCTGACCGTGTTTATTGAGCCTTCCGAGGTGGTGGAGCTTGGAAACGAGTTTAAAAAACTGCTTCTCGATGAAAAGCGCGAGATAGAGCGAATCCTGTCGGGACTTACCGCGCTGGTTGCGCCCTATGCTCAGGAGCTGGGCGTAAGCCTTACGACGCTTGCCGAGCTGGACGCGATATTTGCGCGGGCGGCAATGGCTCGGGATATGCGGGCGGTGCGTCCAAAGCTGAACCGCGAGGGAAGAATACGCATAGTCAACGGCCGCCATCCCCTGCTCGACAAGGACAAGGTTGTACCGTTGTCGGTAAATTTGGGGGAGAGCTTTGACACCTTGATAATAACCGGGCCGAATACGGGCGGCAAGACCGTGACCTTAAAGACGGTAGGGCTGTTTTCGCTCATGGCGGCGGCGGGCTATTTCATCCCTGCCGACGAGGGCGTTGAGCTGGGCGTGTTTGACGAGGTGTTTGCGGACATAGGCGACGAGCAGTCGATCGAACAGTCGCTGTCGACGTTTTCTTCGCATATGAGTAATTTGGTGAGAATCCTTCGCGGCGCGAGCGACAAAACCCTCGTTTTGCTCGACGAGCTGGGCGCGGGCACCGATCCGGTGGAGGGCGCGGCGCTTGCCCAAGCCATTTTGGAGCATCTTCATGCGGTCGGAGCGCCAACCATGGCGACGACTCATTACAGCGAGATTAAGGCGTTCGCGCTGACGAGGGCAGGGATGCAAAACGCATCAATGGAGTTCGACGTCAATC
This sequence comes from Clostridia bacterium, assembly GCA_030527115.1. Taxonomy (GTDB): domain Bacteria; phylum Bacillota; class Clostridia; order Christensenellales; family CAG-138; genus JAQUTY01. Next base: position 48,026 of record JAUNBM010000010.1, on the reverse strand, counting down.
GGCTCTGCCCGACTTACAGGCTTTTTATAGGCATTCCGGGCAAGTCCAACGCCTTTGAAATATCTCAGCGGCTGGGGCTGGAAGCTAAAATTATCGAGCGGGCGCGCGAGTTTTTAAAGGGCGAGGAGATAGCCTTCGAGGACGTATTGCGCGGGGCCGAGGAACAGCGCCGCAAGGCGGAGGAATACAGCCTCTCGATGCAACGCGAATATTCGGAGGCGAGCGCGCTGAGGGCGGAGCTTGAGCGCGAGAAGGAAAAATTGCAGGCAGAAAAGAGCAAGCTCCGCGAGAGGGCGAAGGAGGACGCGCGCCAAATCGTTCGCAGTACCAGGCGTGAGATGGAAGACTTGATAGCCAAGCTTCGCGAGCTGAAGAATATCGACGCCAAAGCGCTCGAGAGGGCGATTCAGCAGTCCAAAGACGCGATGCGCGTCTCCGAGGAGAAGCTGATGGAGTCGATGGAGCGCGACGATGCAGGCGGCGTTCCGGTTAAGAGCGTCAGGTCGGGGGAGACGGTCTATGTAGCGAGCATACACGGCAACGCGACCGTGCTGAAAGCCGCCGACGCCAAGGGCATGGTTCAGGTGCAGGCGGGGGCAATTAAGCTGTCGGTTCCGCTCGGAGATTTGCGCGAGGTTAAGGTGGAGGAAAGACCCAAGCCCATTAAGCCGAGGGAGATTCTGACCGGCGTTAAGCAGGTCGAGCTGAACCTCGATGTGCGCGGCATGACGGTGGACGACGCCTCTATGCAACTGGACAGGTATATCGACGAATGCGAGCTTGCGGGGCGCAAGGAGTTCTATGTCATCCACGGCAAGGGAACGGGAGCGCTGAGGGCAGGTCTCCAGCAATACCTCAGGCGGCATCCCAAGGTGGGCTCTTTTCGCGCCGGAACCTACGGCGAGGGGGACGCGGGCGTGACCGTGGTTACGCTGAAATAGGGAAGCTCAGTCACGACAGCTTTGGCAGGGATTTGAGCCCTGCGCAAAGCTCCTCGTCTGACGGCGAATGGTTTGTCATCTCTTTGGCATGGTATTGAATATATGCGCTCATATCGAAATAGCCGGTTCCGGTTAAGTTGAACAGAATCACCCTGCGCTCGCCGCTTTCGCGGCATTTTTTTGCCTCGTCTATGGCTACCTTGATTGCGTGAGCGGACTCAGGCGCGGGCAAAATGCCCTCCGCCGTGGAAAACTCCATCGCCGCGTCGAATACGGAGGTTTGGGAGACGGCGCGGGCTTCGTCTATATGACCGTCATGATAAAGCTTGCTTATGATCGGGGACATTCCGTGGTAGCGCAGGCCGCCGGCATGGATGCCGGACGGCACAAAGCCGCTTCCGAGGGTATACATCCGCGCTAAGGGGGTTATCCTTCCGGCGTCGCAAAAGTCATAGGCATATTGACCGCGGGTGAGGGAGGGACAGGAATCCGGCTCAACCGCAATGAAATGGGGATGAGCCCTTTTGTTGAGCTTATCGCCCATGTAGGCGCATATCAGCCCGCCGAGATTGGAGCCGCCTCCGGCACAGCCGATTATGATATCGGGGTATTCGTCGAGCGAGTCCATAGCGGCTTTGGCCTCCAAACCTATAACGGACTGGTGCAACAGCACCTGATCCAATACCGAGCCGAGGACATAGCGGCAGTTCGGCGTGTTTGCGGCGGTTTCCACCGCTTCCGATATGGCGCAACCGAGGCTCCCACCCGAGTTCGGGTCGGCGGACAGGATTTTGCGGCCGACAGCCGTAGTCGTGCTGGGACTGGGTATCACCTTTCCGCCGAAGGATTCGATTACCGCCTTTCGGTGGGGCTTTTGAAGGGCGCTGATTTTAACCATATAGACGGTGAGCGGCAGGTTGAAGTGGGCGCAAGCCATTGCAAGCGCGGTTCCCCATTGACCCGCGCCGGTTTCGGTCGTTAGCGAACTCAAGCCCTGACGCTTGGCATAGTAGGCTTGAGCGACGGCTGAGTTCAGCTTGTGGCTACCGGAGGTGTTGCCGCCTTCAAATTTATAGTAGATACGCGCCGGGGTTTGCAACCGCCGTTCCAGATTGTAGGCTCGAATCAGCGGGGAGGGGCGGTAGGTTTCGTAGTATTCCAAAATGTCGTTTGGAATCTCGATAAACCTGTCGGTGCAATTCAGCTCCTGGCGCGCCAGCTCGTCGGCAAAGATGGAGCTGAGTTCATCAAGCGAGACGGGGCGCATGGTGGCGGGATTGATCAGCGGAGGGGGAAGTTCCTTCATATCCGCTTTGATGTTATACCAGCATTTCGGAAGCTGTTCCGGTTTTAAAAAGGTTCTGTAAGGTATCCTGCGTTTCATAGTCGTCGCCTCCATAATAAAATAAAAAACTCCTGTCCCCAAAATAGGGACAAGAGCAAATCTCCTGCGGTGCCACCCCAATTGGCTGTCAAAAACAGCCCGGCTCAATCGCATACCAACATATGCGCTCGTCTGATAACGGGTCGAATCCCCGTCGATTCCTACGGCTCCGGCTTTCGAAATCGCCCTCGTCAGTCCATTCAGTCAGGCGGATGCTGTCGCACTCCCAGCTTCGGCGGCTCTCTTGGAACATCTCAACAGGACTTACTACTCTGATTCAACGGTTTTTATTAAATTATATATGATTCTACACCCGGCCGGCCAACTTGTCAACCCTAAGTTGGATAAAAGTGAAAAAGGCTTCGCCGTCAGCCTTTCAGCCTGATGCTCATATCCAGCAAGGCGGAGGCGCGGAAGGTATCGTCCATGGAGTCCACCTTTAAATAACCGTTATACCTTTGGCAGACCGCGTTTACGGAGGCGAGGCCCAGACCTTCGCGCTCATCGTTGGTGGGATCCTTGCGCGAGTAAAAAAGGCCGTTTTTCGCATGACGATAGACCCCGTCGCTGCTGTTTTCCACCATGAGCGAGATAAAATCGCCCTGGATCAGCGAGCGGAGCTTGATATAGCGCGGCTTGTTTGAATCCATGCGGAGGCAGGCTTCCAGGGCGTTTTCCAAAAGATTGCCTAAAACTATACATATGTCCGTATCCGGTATAGCGCCGAGATCCTTCGGCACTTCAAAGCGCGCGTCGAGCCTTATTCCGTGGCTTTCAATCAGGGAAAGGTAGTGGGAAGCGATGGCGTTGCAGGCGTAATGCTCGCACCATTGGCGCGATGCGACCGGAGGGAGCGCGGAGCTCAAATTTTCGATATAATCCTTCAGCCCGTCCATGTCGCCGTCCTGTTGCAACTTTTTTAAAACCGCGAGCTGATGCCTGAGATTATGCCGCATCTCCGCCTCGACTTCGATGTTCTCGCGAAAGCGCGCATATTGACCCCGCTCAAGCAAGAGCAGGCGTTCGGCGGCACGGGCGTTTTCGCGGACGGCGGCTGACTGCGCCTCCTTGAGAAAGGTTTGCGCCATCAGATAGCAGGTGAGGCCACAGCCTGCGCAGACGAGAAGCCGGCTGAGGATGAACAAAGAGCTGGTTATTGCCGAGGTGTCCTGAAAGAAGCCGCCGGTGAGCAGGCACAAGCCCGCAAAGAGCAGGGGGAGCAACCAAAACAGTTGCCAGATTCCCTTGTCGTCCGGCCAGAGGTCAAAGAGCTTCTTTAGCGTTTTCGAGAGGAAAGGCAGGCTGATTCCAATCAGCGGGAGCTTAACGATATTGCTGATAAGGTAGGGATGGGTTTCGGCAAGAACGCCGCCGAAGCGCAGTTCGACAAAGTTGGCTATGCCGAGGATTACAAGGTTGTAGACGACGACGATGGAGAGCAGGAAAAGATTTTGGAAGAAGCCCATCCTCACGAAGAAGAACGGGAGCATAAAAACCAACAGTCCCGAAAGGGTTTGGTAAATCTGTCCGTCCCAGTATTCTCCCGTAAAACGGCTTTGCTCGAAATACAGAAACAGCGCCTGAATGCAGAATACCACGGCATAGATCAAAAGGAGCAACCAAATGGGAACCCGGATGTTCCTGCGCTTTGGATAATAGCGGATAAAGCTGTCCGCCGACATTATTATGAGATGATTGAGCAATATCCCCAAAGGCATGAGCTAAACCTCCTTTGAAAGCTTGGACAACAGGTAACTTTTAAAAGCGTCGGCGCATTGTTTCAGCCCGCTTTGGCGTATGTAGACCGTGTCGCCGTTTTCCATCGTAAAATCCAGGTCGATGCTTGCAACGTGATCGAAGTTCACGATGAAGGAGCGGTGACAGCGGTAAAAATTGGGGTTGGATATCAGCAGGTGGAAGTCCTCCAGGCGCATAGTGGTTCCGGTTTCGATCACGTTGTCGGCAAAGTGGATGAAGCAGTTGTGGTTTCTCACCTCGATATAGAACACCTTGTCGAGCGGAATGTCGATCTTCGTCCCCTTAACGCTGATCTGCATGAAGTTGCGCCGCTCGCTTTCCAGCTCGATGCGCCGCTTTTGCAACAGCATCTTAATGTCGGAGGCCTGCACGGGCTTGATAAGGTACTGAGCCGCGTTAACCCTGAACGCTTCCAGGGCATGCTCGGGGCTTGTAGTGGTAAAAACGAGCGTGGAATCGCCGCCCCTTTCACGGAATTTTGAGGCGGCTTCTATCCCGTTCTGGCCTAAGAGGTATATATCCATAAAGACTAAATCAAAACGATTCAGCAAGGCGGAGTTTAAAAATGTCTCCGCAGATTCAAACCGAAAAATGCGAGCGTCCGGCTCATATCCAAAGATCAGGGAGGAAAGATGCTCCGCGTCCCCGGCGGTATCCTCAACGATGGCAATTCTCAAATTCATAGCTGACCTCCGAATACAGTATAACACAGGATTTGACGGTTAGGCACATTTTTTGTCATTTGTCAAGAAGATTTTACGTAACGTAAAAGGAACTTGAGATTAAGCGGTAACAGATGATAAACTGCATATGATGGGAGAGTAGAAAGATTATGAGAAAGCTTCTTATTATTGGTCTTGCGTTTGTTATGTTGCTTTGCGCGGCGGGCTGTGACGAGCTGTTTTCCGATGAGGAGGACTATGGCGATGAATACTCCCATGGCCGCGACGATGAGTATGAAGATTTCGACGATTCCGGAGACTACGAGCCGGACTACGGCGGGAGCGACGTTTCGGGCGGAAGCGCTTATTCGGGCGATGGGTCGCAAAGCGCATGGACTGTGTTCATTTACCTTTGCGGCACCGATCTGGAGAGCGAGAGCGCGGCGGCAACCTACAATTTAGCGGAGCTTTCCGAAGCCGAAGCGTCGGACGAGGTGCGCTTTGTCGTGCAGACGGGCGGAACGGCGCAGTGGCAGAACGAAGTTATCGACAGCGACGTTATTCAGCGCTGGGCGCTGGAGGATGGCGAGTATCTGCTTGCGGACGAGCGCCCGCTTGCCAACATGGGCGAGGCGGATACCCTGGGAGACTTTTTGAACTGGGGCGTCTCCAATTTCCCCGCGCAAAAATACATGGTTATCATGTGGAATCACGGGGGAGGCTCGGTTGCGGGCGTGGCTTTTGACGAGCTGTATCACAATGACAGCCTCGATCTGCAGGAATTGGCTGAGGGGCTTTCGATGGCGGGAACGGAGTTTGAGCTTATCGGCTTCGACGCCTGTCTGATGGCGAGTTTGGAGACGGCGGCGGCGATAGCGCCCTATGGCAACTATATGGTCGCGTCGGAGGAATATGAGCCGGGCGAGGGCTGGGCATATACCGAGCTTGCCAACTATCTTGCACAGAATCCCTCGGCGGACGGCGAGGCGGTTGGAAAGGTAATCTGCGACAGCTACTTTTCCAAATGCGCCCAAACGGACAGCGACGATATGGCGACCCTTTCCGTTGTCAAGCTTTCCATGATAGACGCGCTTATCGACAGCTTCGATGCGATGGCGGTTGAGATGTCGGGCGTGACCGGGGATATCGAAACCTACCGTACCCTTATCAGAGGGGTTAACCGGGCGGAGAACTATGGCGGGAACACCGACGAGGAGGGATACACCAACATGGTGGATTTGGGCGACCTCGTTATGAATACTCAGGACGTGCTTTCCGATACGGCCGACGGGGTTTTGGACGCCTTGTTCGACGCCGTGGTTTACAACGTATATGGGGACAGCAGAAAAAATGCGAACGGGCTTTCGGTGTTCTTCCCCATAAACAGCGACGATAGCGAGCTGGACAGCTTTGCGCAGATCTCTCCGAGCGCGCAGTATGTGCGGTTTGTGGAGGCTGTTTCGGGCTGGAATGCGCCGTCGCAAACCGTTGCGGGAACCGAGGCGGTTGAAAGCGTGTCGCAAGACGATTACGACGTGGTCTTTTCGACCTTTATAGATGAGGACGGTTATTACAACCTCGTTATCGAGTCCGATATAGAGGCTGTGGCTTCGGTTCAATTTGCCCTGTATTACATGGACTATGAGTATAATGAATATATGCTTATGGGCTATGACAACGACATAGACGCATACTGGGACGAGGGCTGGTTCTTGGACAATTTCAGGGGCGTATGGACTGCCATAGAGGGCTGTTACTGCGCTCCGACCCTCATTGCGGAGGAGGACGACTATAATCTCTATTCCATCCCTATCCTGCTGAACGGGCGCGAAACGAATCTGCGCGCCGCATATATCTGGGATAGCGATGAAGAAGGGCATTTCGAGGTGCTGGGCGCGTGGGACGGCCTTGACACGGAGACGGGCATGAGCGCTAAGGAGATCATCAAGCTCAAGGACGGGGACGAGATAACCTTCCTGTTCCATGCCACGGACATGGCAACCGGCGAAAGCCTTCTATATGAGACCGACAGCTTCGTTGTACGCGGCGAGGTTGTTATGGAGGAAATTGAGCTGTTTGACGGCGACTATCTGTATACCTTCCGGATTATCGACGTATTCGGACGCGAGTACATTTCGGACGCCGTCATCTTGGAGTGCGACAATGGAGAAATTTATATCTATGAAACGGAGGAAAACACATGAAAAACAAGTCGACGGCATTGATTCTCTCTATCATCTTGGGCGAGCTGGGGGTAGACCGCTTCTATCTGGGTTATACCGGGCTGGGCGTTCTCAAGCTCATAACTTTGGGCGGCTTTGGAATATGGTGGATAATTGATATCATCAAGATAGCCACCGACAAGCTTCCCGCCGCAGACGGCACCGAACTGGTATAAAAAAGACGGAAAGGAAAAGGAGGAAAACACATGAAAAGTAAGTCAACGGCATTGATTCTCTCTATCATCTTGGGCGAGCTGGGGGTAGACCGCTTCTATCTGGGTTATACCGGGCTGGGCGTTCTCAAGCTCATAACTTTGGGCGGCTTTGGAATATGGTGGATAATTGATATCATCAAGATAGCCACCGACAAGCTCCCCGCCGCAGACGGTTCCAAACTGGAATAAGGAGGAAGCAGATGGAAAAGAAGCAAAGGGATGTAGAACACATTCTTGAGATTGTAGTCGTGGTTATGCTGGGCCTTACGGCTCTGCTCACGGCGTGGGCAACCTGGATTGGCTCGTTGCACGGCGGACAGCAGGCGACCAACTATACCGTAAGCAACAACCTCGCGTCCGAGGGCAATTCCGAGTATAACGCGGGCGTGCAGAGCATGATGCAGGATATGCTCCTGTGGAACGAGGTAAGCGACCTGCAGCTCGATATCTTTTCAGCTCAGGATGCGGGCGACGACGTGGCGGTGGAGCAGTATTGCTACAAGCTCTATTTTAAGCTCAACGATAACCTGACCGACGAGATGGCGGCGGCTATCGGCTGGGAATTTGACGATGGGAGCGCCGATCTAACCGAGCTGGTGCTTGACTGGCTGGAGAAGGACGAAGCTCTTGTAACGCCGTTCGCGGATGAAAGCTTTGCGGATCACTATTTCGTTACCGCAAACGAGTTGATTGCAGAATCCGAGGCAACGCTGGAGCAGGGCAAGCAGGACAATCAAAACGGTGATGCGTTCGGGCTTGTCACGGTCATTTACGGCGTGGTATTGTTCCTGCTCGGTATTAACAGCTCGATGAAGTCGAAAAAGAACAAGATAGCGCTGATTATCATTGCGCTGGTTGGCTTTGCTATCGCGACGGTATATATGCTTACCATCCCGATGCCGACGGGCTTCACGCTCGCCTCCTTCTTCGGGGGCTGAGGCGCCAACTGTAACTAATAAAAAACCGCTTTGCCGAAGTTTCCGGTAAAGCGGTTTTTTAAATACGCGGACTTCCAATTAGTGACGATGGCGCACGAGGCCGACAGCCTTGGCAAGCTCCATCACGGGCAGGGGGATGAGCGCAAGCCCGAAGCCGATTAGATAATACAGCGAGGGAAGCTTAACCAGCCCAAAGACGAGCTGTACGGGCGGCACAAAGACTACGAGCAGAATCATCGCTGTGGAAGCGAGAAGCGCCAGGTTCAAGCTCCTGTTTGAAAAGGGGTTCGAGGCGAAAAGGCTTCTGTCGGAGCGCATATTGAAGGCGTGAACGACCTGCGCAAAGGAGAGGATCAAAAATGCCATCGTGCGCCCGCCCTCGTCGGTTCCTGTGGCGCTCATGCCCAGAACAAAGCCCAAAAGCGTGATCGCGGCGAACATTATTCCCTGGAGCGCAACCTTGATTCCAAGCCCGTGGGCAAAGATGCTTTCGTTCTTCGGCTTCGGCTTTTGCTTCATTATCCGGCTGTCAACGGCTTCGCGGCCCAGCGCGATAGCGGGGAGCGAATCGGTAACGAGGTTTATCCAAAGAAGTTGCATGGACAACAGCGGGGATTTTCCAAAGCAGAGCATGGCGATAAAAACGACCAGAACCTCGGAAATATTGGTGCCGAGCAAAAAGCCCACCACCTTTTTGATATTGTCATAGATGCCGCGCCCCTCCTTAACCGCCTCGACGATGGTGGCGAAGTTGTCGTCGGTCAGGGTCATATCGGCGGCGCCCTTCGCAACATCGGTGCCCGTTATGCCCATGGCGCAACCGATATCGGCGGCTTTGAGGGCGGGAGCGTCGTTCACCCCGTCGCCGGTCATCGACACAACTTCTCCGGCGCGTTGCCATGCCTTCACTATGCGTATCTTATCCTCGGGCGATACACGCGCATACACGGATATATTCCGAACCCTTGCGTCCAGCTCCTCGTCGCTCATGGCGGCAAGCTCCGTTCCGCTTATAGCCTCGTCGCCCTCGTTTAAGATGCCGAGCTGTCTGGCGATGGCGGAGGCGGTAACTACATGATCGCCGGTGATCATAACGGGGCGGATTCCGGCTTCCTTGCAGGTTAGAACCGCAAGGCGAGCCTCCTCCCTCGGCGGGTCGATCATACCGACAAGGCCTACAAGCTTCAGCCCGCTTTCCAGCTCCTCCATAGCAGGTTCGGCAGGGAGCGCTTCGATTTCCTTGCAGGCGACGGCGAGGACGCGGAGCGCCCGGTTGGACATTTCGTTCAAGACCGCCTCAGCCTTGTCAAGCTCGCCCGACGTGCAGAGGGGGCTGATTCCGTCGAAAGCGCCCTTAACGATAACGAGACAGCGGTTGCCCATCCTATGCACCGTCGTCATGCGCTTGCGGTCGGAGTCGAAGGGAAGCTCGAATATCCGGGGAAGCTCGCGGCTTATCGTCTCCTTAGGCATGCCGTTGCGATGCGCGGCAAGCACTATGGCGGTCTCGGTCGGGTCTCCGATATGCACGACCTTGTCCCCGTCAAAGCTTATAAGCCCGTCGCAACAGAGCGCGCCGTATTTTAAGAGCGTTTCGATATCCGCCTCGGACTTGATTCCGATTTTTACGGGCTCCTCCATGCCGTCCGCCCAAGCTTCGGTGAGCGTCATGCGGTTTTGAGTGAGCGTACCGGTCTTATCGGAACAGATTACCGAGGCGCTGCCCAGCGTTTCCACCGCAGGGAGTCGGCGTATCAGAGCGTTGCGCTTGACCATGCGCTGAACGCCGATGGATAGAACGATGGTTACTATCGCGGGCAGGCCTTCGGGGATAGCGGAGACAGCCAGCGAGACCGCAACCATAAACATCTCTATGGGCGGGGTTTTTCCGATTATTCCGATGATGAAGATTATAAGGCAGGCGGCAAGGGCGGCTATGCCGAGGTATTTGCCGAGGGAGGCGAGCTTGCGTTGCAAGGGGGTTTGCGAATCGTCCTCGTTGTTGAGCATTCCGGCTATCTTGCCCATCTCGGTATTCATGCCGGTGGCGACTACCACGGCGACCGCGGTGCCATAGGTTATCGAACAGCCGGAAAAGACCATGTTGAGCCTGTCGCCGAGCGGCGCGTTTTCAGGAACGCGGCTCAGCGCGTCCTTTTCGGAGGGGACGGACTCGCCGGTCAGCGCCGATTCCTCGCTCTTAAGGCTGGAGGAGCGCAAAAGATAGGCGTCCGCAGGAACGACGTCGCCCGCTTCGAGCAGGATGATATCGCCCGCAACCAGCTCCTTTGCGTCGATCAGAAGCTCCTTGCCGTCGCGCAAAACCCTTGCGTGCTGAACGGACAGGCTCATCAGCGCGTCCAGCGCCCGCTCCGCCTTGCTCTCCTGCAAAACGCCCATGATGGCGTTCAGCACAACTATCAGCAGGATCAGCGCGGGCTCGAAGAAGGAGTGCGCTTTGCCCTCGTATATCGCTATGCCAAAGGAGATCAGGGCGGCGATAATCAAAATAATTATCATCACGTCCTTGAACTGGCCAATGAACCTCTGTAACGGAGTTTTTTTCTTCTTTGCGGCAAGTTCGTTCCTGCCGTCGCGTTCAAGCCGAAGCCGCGCTTCGTCCTGACTCAAGCCCTCTTGGGGGACGACGGAAAATGCGTTCAGAATTTCGTCCTTGCTTTTCGTGTGAAATATCATCGTAATCTCCAAATAAAAATATGACCAATTATAGCACAATAAATACAGATGAAAAGGAAAATAATTGAAACAATCGGTTTCGCATGATTTTTTCGCAAGCAGACAAGATAGTATGGAGGTGATTTAATGAAGAAGCTGTTTCAAGTATTTTGCATATTTCTTTCGGCGTTTGCGCTGTTATTGCACTATTCCCCCGCTATGATGGAGTTGCACCGCTTGCCGGGCGCCGTTTCGGAGCATGAGTTTGCGGACAACGCGCTGCTAACTTACAGCGCGAATGAGGGGGCCGCGTTTGTCCGGCGGGGCGGGGATCAGCGGCTTGCCGAGGTCAGCGATTTCGACGTAACGGCAAGGCTGTTCGGAATAATTCCGATAAAAACGGTGACGGTTATAAACGAGCATGAGAGCGTCAACCTGGGCGGACAGGCGGTGGGTGTGGTGCTGTTTACCGACGGCGTTCAGGTTGTGGGGCTGGGCGGAGTCGGGCAAAACGGAAGCGTCGTCAGCCCGGCGGCGAACGCGGGGATACGGCACGGGGATACTATACTCAAGGTTGACGGAACGAAGGTGCAAAGCTCGGAGCATTTTCAAAGCCTGATGAATGCGGGAAGGACGAGCTATACACTCACGATTTACCGCGACGGAGAGGAGTTTGAGTGCAATGTCAGCCCGGTATATGACGAGAGTTCGGACAGGTGGGTTTTGGGAGCCTGGGTTCGCGACAGCACAACCGGAGTCGGCACGCTCTCGTTTTACCGCGAGGACAGCCTGAGGTTCTATGCGCTGGGCCATCCGGTCACCGATATTGATACCGGAGTGCTGTTGCAGTCGCATCAGGGGAGCATATCCCTTGCCAATATCTTCGACGTCGAGAAGGGGCAGGCGGGGAGGGCTGGAGAGCTGTACGGGAGTTTTTCCAATACCGAAGCGGCTTCGATTGGCAGTATCGACAGCAATACGAACTTTGGAATTGCAGGAACCTTAAAAACCGGGCACGGGCTCGACGGCGCAAGCCTCCCGCTTGCAAAGGCGGCGGAGGTCGAGCTGGGCGAGGCGGAAATATATTCCACGGTGGCGGGCGATAAGGTGGAGAGCTTTTCGTGCCGGGTAATTCGAGCGGACGTTCAATCCTCCCCGCAGACCCAGGGGGTGATAATTGAGATTACCGACAGGCGGCTTATCGACCGGACGGGCGGCATAGTCCAGGGCATGAGCGGCAGTCCGGTAGTCCAAAATGGCAAGCTGATAGGGGTGGTAACCCATGTGTTTGTAAACGAGCCGTTGCGCGGCTACTGCCTGTATGCCGAGTGGATGAGCGAGATGCTGAAAGCGGCTTAGCGGGCGCAAACGGATTTTTCGTGCATGATGGGCAAATGTGTGCTATAATCCCATGATAGCATAGGAGGGGACAAGGGATAGAGCGTAATGAAGTTGCCGATTAAGCCGAGAAATTGCATCTCGGAATACATAAGGATTCCCATATCCGAGCGGCGAAGCCTGAGGATGTTGATTGTCAAGCCCCAAAACAGCGAAAAAAGAGAGCCGACAACCGGAGTTTTGTGGCTTCACGGGGGAGGCTATATGTCGGGCTTTCCCGAGCTGGTTTATTCCGGCAGGGCAATAGACCTGGTTACAAAAGCGGGCGCTGTGGTGGTAAGCCCGGCTTATAAGCTGTCGATTTATAAGCCCTATCCGGCGGCGCTTCAGGACAGCTATGCGGCGCTCCTATATATGAAGGAGCATTGCGGGGAGCTGGGGATTCGCCCCGATCAGCTCATGCTCGGCGGGGAAAGCGCAGGAGGCGGGCTTGTTGCCGCGCTGTGTATGTACGCCAAGGACAGGGGCGAGGTCAACATAGCCTTTCAGATGCCGCTGTACCCTATGCTGGATTGCTATGATACTCCCACCTCCGCCAACGCGCATTTTAGGGGCTGGGGCACGATACGCAACCATCTTGCGTGGAAGCTTTATCTGCGCTCGATAAGGGGTCAAGCCGTTCCCGAATACGCTTCGCCGTCGCGCAGGAGCGACTATTCCGGACTGCCGCCCGCATACAGCTTTGTCGGAGATTTGGATCCTTTCTCGTTTGAAACGCAGGAGTACATCGAAAATCTGCGCAGGGCCGGCGTGGAGGCGGATATGGACGTGCATCACAATTTTTTCCATGCGAACGATATTTTTCGCGCCAAAAGCGCGGAAGCCAAGAGGGCGGCGGAAGCGCTGGTCGAAAGGTTCAAAGCGGCGGTTGAAAGATACCATGCGCCGCAGAACGATTGAGTGGAGGAGGGTTTTCCACCCTTGACAAAGCGGAATCGGACGGTATAACATAGGCGTAAGCGCGATATTAGTCCCAAAGGACAGGAAAGGAGCGAACTATGATTAAAACGGTGGTCAAGGTCGGCGGCATGATGTGCGGGATGTGTGAATCGCATATCAACGACGCGATAAGGCGGGATTTTCAGGTGAAGAAGGTTTCGTCCAACCATGGTAAGGGCGAAACGGAGATCATCTCCCCGGCGGCGCTCGACGAGCAAAAGCTCAAGGAGACGATAGAGGCGACGGGTTACGATTGCGTGAGCATAGTATCCGCGCCATACGAGAGGAGAGGCCTGTTCTCCAAATAGTTTCAAAAGGATAGGACTTCTATCCTAATAAAGATTTAAAGCCCCGCAGACCCTTGCGCCTGCGGATTTCTTTTGCCCTAAAACGTAGTTCACAAGTCCTTCACGAGCATTTAAGCGAAAATTCAGTTGCCAAGACTATACTTTGCCGAGATAAAGAGAAGGAGAAGAACTATGGAAATATCAGGTTTTGAAAAGCAGCTGAAGCGCAAGAAGAAGCGCACGATAATCAAATCGGTTGTCGCTTTGATAGTGGTGGCGGCGTTGGTCGTATTCGGAATCGAGGGCTATCGCTATCTTAGAAAGCTCAATAGTGAAGCGGGCGAGGACGAAAGCATACTCAGCTATCGGGTGCAGACCGCCACAGCGGGGAACATAACCCAAACGCTTTCCAGCTCCGGCACGCTTACCGCGGTATTGACCGAAACCCTCTCAGCCGGGTATTCCGGAACGGTTCAGCAGGTGCTGTGCGCCGCCGGGGATTCCGTTTTGGAGGGGGAAACCCTCGTTGTCCTGTCGGACGAGGGGGTGAAGGAACAGCGCGATACGCTGATGAGCGAAATTGATACCCTGTCCCAACAGCTCAACTCATTGACCGAGTACAGCACCTCCCTGTATTTGACGGCGAGCGCGGCGGGGAAGATAAAGGATATCAAGGTTGCCGAGGGGAGCGATATAGCTGAAATAATGGACGCCTACGGCTACCTCTGCCTCATATCGCTGGACGACAGGATGCAGCTTTCGATTGAGTCCGATTCGCTTTCGCTCTATGATACGGTTGTCGTGTTCATAGGCGAGGATGAGATAGAGGGAACGGTTACGAAGGTGAGCGACGGGGTATGCACGATTCAGATTGAGGACAGCTCCTATACCATAGGCGCGGAGGCTTCCGTCGAGAGCGAGGACGGGGCGGCATTGGGCAGCGGCGCTCTTTCGCTGGTAAACTATATTCGCGTAACAGGAACGGAGGGAACGGTTTCGGAGGTTAAGGTGTCGGAAAACGGCTCGATTTCCCGAAACGGCAGGATTTTAACGCTCAGCGACTATCCGAAGCAGTCGCGGTATGAGGAGATAGAACAACAGCGCGACGAGCTTTTGGTGGAATTGGCGGAGCTTGAGAATGCGAATGTGATTTCAGCCCCCTATGACGGGAAGATTCTTTCCTGTTCGATAGAGGAGGGCGATGAGCTTGCGGCGGCAAGCGAGCTTTTAATCATCCAGTCGACGGACGGCTATACCGTTTCCCTCTCGGTTGACGAACTGGACATAGCGTCGCTGGCGGTCGGGCAGAGCGTTGAGATAACGCTGGATGCGATTGAGGGAACGTTTGAGGGCGTGGTTTCTGAAATATCCTACGCCAGCTCCTCCAGCGGGAGCGTGGTGAGGTATACGACAACCGTTAAGGTCGAGGATATTGAGGGAGCTTTGGCGGGGATGAGCGCTACCTGCGTTATTGCAACGGCTGACAGCGGAACGGGCATCCTGATTCCGGTGGACGCGGTACAAACGCTAAACGGGGAGTCGGTCGTCTATCTGGCGCCCGATGGAGCGCAGTTCGGAGACAGTTACAGCGAGACTGAGCTCGACCTTACGACGCTCACCGCAGTTACCGTTGAAACCGGAATGTCGGACGGCTCATATATCCTTGTCACCGGCGATATTGCCGAGGGAGACCTGATTATCGTTCCGGTCTTGGACACCACCTCGGTTTATACCGAGAGTAGCGAGCAGAGTATGTTCCCCGGAATGGGCAATATGGGCAACATGGGAGGCTTTGGCGGCGGAAGCGGAGAGATGCCTTCGTTTGGCGGGGATGATTCCTCGTTCCCGAGCGGCGGCAGTATGCCCGAAATGGGCGGCGGAAGGGAAGGCTGATTATGATTGATATGCAACACGTCAGCAAATACTACAGGCTTGGCGACGAGGTGATTAAGGCGATGGACGATGTTTGCCTGTCCATCGAGGAGCATGAATACGTTGCGATAGTAGGGCCGAGCGGAAGTGGAAAATCGACGCTTATGCATACGATCGGTTGCCTCGATATGGCGGAAAAGGGCAGGTATCTTCTGAACGGGCTGGACGTGACGTTATGCACCGAAAACGAGCTGGCTACGATAAGGTCGGAAATGATAGGCTTTGTTTTTCAGCAGTTTTATCTGCTCCCGCAGATGACCGCCTATGCGAATGTCGAGATGCCGCTTCTCTACCGCAAGCTACCTGCGCGGGAACGCCGGAAGCTGACGATTGACGCTTTAAAGCGGGTTGGGCTGGCGGACAGAATGCACCACCGCCCCGATCAGCTTTCGGGCGGTCAGCAACAGCGGGTGGCGATAGCGCGGGCGCTCGTTATGCGTCCGCCGGTAATATTGGCCGACGAGCCGACAGGCAACCTCGATTCCAAATCGGGCGAGGAGATCATGCGGCTCTTGGAGGAACTGCACCGGCAGGGAAACACCGTTCTTATAATCACGCACAGCGAAAGCATTGCAAAAAGAGCGGACAGAAGGATTCGCGTGAGCGACGGAAGGGTTAGCGAGGAGGCGAGCAAATGAGAGCGGCTTTAAAAATGGCGTTTGTGAACATCCTGTTTAACAAGATGCGCTCGTTTTTGACGATGCTCGGCATTATAATCGGAGTTGTCGCCGTAATCATGCTCGTCTCCATTGGACAGGGCGCAAGCTCGAATATAACGAGCAGTATCGAGAGCATGGGCGCGGAGCTTTTAACCGTCAGCATCACGGACGAGGACGTTACCGTTAGCGCCTCCGAGATAGAGGAGTACCTGGGCGATGAGATTATCAAGGGGGTCGCTCCCGTGCTGTCGGCTTCGGTAACCATGAAAACCGGAACCAGCACTACGAGCCAGAGCATAGTCGGGGTTACCGAAAACTATGCCGAGGTCTATGGCACGGACGTTCAGAGCGGGCGGTTCATAAAGACGAGCGACGTTGAATATCGAACGCAGGTCTGCGTAATCGGAGTGGATGTTGCGGGCGAGCTGTTTGAAAGCTACGATGTTATAGGCGAAGAGATCACCTTGAACGACACGGTATTCACGGTGGTGGGCCTTTTAAAGAGCAGCGGAAGCAGTCAATACGGTTCGGGCGACGACGTTATTCTTCTTCCGCTGTCCACAGCCCAGCGGCTCAGCGAGACGACAACGGTTTCCCAATTCTATGTGGCGGCAAGGGGGAGCGAACTTGTTGAGCGGGTGGAGAGCCTGCTTAACATCACCCTCTACCAGCTCACGCGGGATGAGGACGCCTATACCGTCTACAATCAGTCCTCCATCCTCGACACCATGGACGATGTTACCAATACCGTCGCCCTGATGCTCGGAGGCATCGCCGGAATCTCCCTGCTCGTTGGAGGCATAGGGATAATGAACATCATGCTGGTTACGGTCACCGAACGCACACGCGAAATCGGAATAAGAAAGGCGATAGGGGCAAAGCGGAGACATATTCTGTTTCAGTTCCTGGTCGAGGCGTGCGTGCTGTCGTTGCTCGGCGGCATACTGGGAATAGGCATTTCATTGCTCGGCATCGAGGCATACGCGCTTATAGCGGGCATGAGCGCGGCAATATCCTGGGAGGTTGCCCTGCTCGCGCTGGGAGTTTGCGTGGTGTTGGGAATAGCCTTCGGACTCTATCCGGCTAACAAGGCGTCCAAGCTCCTGCCCATCGACGCGCTGAGATATGTATGAGCCGGAAAGGATGAAAGCCCAAAAGCGAACGCCTGTCGAGTAAGCTCGGCAGGCGTATTTGGTTGGTTGAAAAGCGAGTTCCTTCTAAGCCTTTGCCCATGTTCGGCGGGGGCGCAAGCGTTCTACGGGGTGTCCCCGATAATCGGAATATTGGGAGTGGGCGTGGGTTCGTCCGTAGGCGGGGTGGAGTCGGAGGGCGAGGTCGAGGGGGACAGCGAGGGAGTCGGGGTCGCTAAGGTTCCGACAATCTTCTTCAGGGGATACATCTTGTAGGTCGAATTGTTCAGAAGCTCCTCCTTTATCATCGTCCCGTTCTTGTAATACTGCTTATAAGCCTTGTATACATAGCCGCGGGAGCCCTCGGAGGTGATCTCCTCGTAGCCTACCTCCTTGGTGGGATCCTCGGTAATCTCCTCGGTGATCTCCGTGGTGCTTATCCGCTCGGTGCGTATGCGAATCTCATCGTATTCGTCGGTTTCGAGCGGCAGTCCGTACAGCTCGAAGGTGACGTTGTTACCGCTCACATAGCAGAGGATTATCAGATCGCCGCTGGTGTTGTTTTTAAACTTGAAGTCGATGATATTGCCAACGGAGTTGATAGTCGCGTCCCGGCCGCGATCGACATAGGACACGGGCATGGAGTGGTTTTGCCGAAAGACGATCTCAAGATCCGCCAAAACTACGGCGTTATAGAGCGTGCTGGAGAGCTGGCAAACGCCGCCGCCCGCCTGCTCGTCAACGTTGCCCTGCACATAAGCGCCGGCAAGCTTCCAACCGTTTGCCAAGGTGCGAACGCCGAGCTTATCGTTGCAGGAAAAAACTTCGTCGGGGCGCAGAATGGAACCGTTCATCATCTCAGCGCCCTTGTTGATATTGTACTTGCGGTTGGAGGAGCTTCCCTTAAAGCTGGTTGTGAAGGAGGCGCGAAGCACATACTGCTCCTGCAACATGGTCTTCGTAAGGCTCGGCGCAAGCTCGACTATGGACGCGGTCACGTTGGCACGGTTTTCCGCCTGTAAAATTGCCTGCACCAGCGCCTCCTGGTCGATTCCGGTTCCGGAAGCCTCGTCGGTATAAACTATCTTGCCGGTCTCCTGATCAGTGGACACCGTGGCGTTCACGGCGGGACTGTCGGATTCCTGAGCGAGATTGGCGACATAGGCGCGCACGCTGGTTTCGTCGAGGACATAGTTCACCTCCACGTTAACCTCGCCGCGCCCTATGCTCTCGACCTCGGCCATAACGCTTTCATAGCCCAAATCGGCGCGCACGAGCGAGAAGGCCTCGTCAACGGCGGAGTCGATATCGACGGTTAGGATTATATTCTCCTGATTCATCGTATGGCTGTCGTCGCCCACGGTAATCAGCAGGGAGTAGGAGGCGAGAAGCTCGCTTTGAACAGCCGAAAGCGCGGCTTTTGCCTCGTCCTTCGTCATGTTGCCAACGTCGACGCCCGCAATAGTCGTGCCCTCAAGCATCGTTTCCCGCGTGATTATGGCGTCGATCTGTTGCTGATGATCGTCAGGGTTGGGCGAGGCGGTGCCGACGGCATAGGGTTCGGGGGTATTATCGGTAACGGCAGCGGCAGTTCCGCCGCCGAAATTATTGGAAAGCAATACAACGCAGATAACAATCGCCGCCACGACGACGACCGTGCATATGCTTGCGGTAACAAAGAGCCGTTTCCTCTGTTTGCTTTTTCGTTTTTTCTGCGCCATAGACCCTCCTTCAAATATCGTTAGTTTAATTTTACAGCGGTTTTTTAAAGTTTCAAGCCCTTTTGGCATTGTTTTATAATAAAGTTACATTTTGGGCGAATCTATGATACAATAATTCCATGAATAAGCAGAAAACTAACAAAACTCCAATGGATTGGGCGCTGTACTTTCTTTCGTTCAAGGATAGGAGCGAACGCGAGATGCTGGACTATCTGGACGAAAAACAGTTTGGCGAGGTCGAAGCCCAGGAGACGGTGTGGCGCTTGCAGGAGCTGGGGCTGGTGGACGATCTCAAGTATGCCAAAAGCTTTGTCAGCACCCGCCTGGCTTCCAAGGCGGTGAGCCGGCGGCGGCTTTCGGAACAGCTGTATTCGCACGGCATAAAAAAGGAAGTAATTGAGGAGGCGCTTGCGGAGGTTTCCAACGATGTTGAGGCGGAGAACGCCCGGATATGCGCCGAAAAGTATTTGAGGCAGTTGACCGGACTTCAGGAGGACGAGCGGAGACGGCGGGTATTCTCGCGGCTTTTGCGGCGGGGCTACGATACGGACACCATAGAGCGGGCGATTTTGGAGGCGGGCGAGGGAGACTCGGATGCCGATTGAACTGACCGATGAACTGATACGCAAGTTTCTTCCCGAGCGTCCCCGCGACTCGCATAAGGGGATGAACGGGCATTGCCTGCTATGCGTTGGAAGCGACACCTATATCGGAGCCGCCCTGCTGTGCGCAAAGGCGGCGTTGCGGGCGGGAAGCGGTCTAATCACTGTGGCGACCACGGCGGAGGCGCGCCGCGCCTTTTCAGCCGTTCCGGAGGCCATAACGGTTTCGGTAGGCTCGGACGGGTGGAATGAGGCCGCCTGTGCGGTTGCGATTTCTAATATGAGCGGAAAACAGGCCATAGCCATAGGGAGCGGAATCGGGACGGGCGAGATTGCCCCGCTATTGAAAGCGGCGCTTATAAGCGGAACGCCGCTCGTCATCGACGCGGACGGGCTGAACCGGCTTGCGGAAAACCGAGAGCTGTTTTCGCTGTTGCATCCCAAGGTCGTGCTGACCCCGCATATTCGGGAGATGGCCCGCCTTACCGGCATGGACGCGGACAAAATCAAGGGGGAACCTGTGCAAACCGCCCTGCGATTTGCGCGGGAGTGGAACTGCATAGTGCTTTTAAAGGATGCGCAAAGCTATATATCCGACGGCAAAGAGGTCTTTGTCAACACCACCGGCAATTCCGGACTCGCCAAGGGAGGGAGCGGCGACGTACTCTGCGGAATAACCGCGGCTTTGGCGGCGCAGGGGCTTTCGCCCTTGCAGGCGGCTTGCACGGGCTCATATTTGCTCGGAATTTCTGCCGACAGGGCGATGGAGCTATTAAAAACCCGTATTTTGCTCGCCTCCGACGTTATCGAGGCAATCGAGCTTTTTTAGCGGGGGCTCGTTTGTTAATCAAAATATGACATTTACTTTACATCATAACAAGTTGTATTTCGACAGGTTTTATGGTAAACTATCATGTATGAAAAAAAGAGGCGTTAAAGTCAAAAGAATAGGAGCTTTTCTCCTGGCGTTGATTATGCTCCCGCTCATATCCGCCTGCGATCTCGGAGAGCCGGCGAGCGCCGCGCTTGTCATAAACGAGGTTGTCACCAGCAACGGGGAGTCCCTGCTCGACCCCGACTATGGTTCGCCGGATTGGATAGAGCTTTATAACAATTCGGACAGGGACATTGATTTGGAAAGCCTCATCCTCACCGATAACGCCCAAAACCCCGACAAAACCTGCCTGTTGCCCAAGGTGACGATAGCCGCAAGGGGCTATTTGATAATCTATGCCGGACAGAATTTAAACGCCGACGATCAAAACCAGCCCTGCGTCGATTTCGGGCTGAGCAAGCTCGGCGACACCCTGATATTGGCGGACACCTCCGAACAGATAATTCAGGAGCTTGCGATACCCGCGCTTGATCGGGATATATCCTATGCGCGAAACTCTGACGGCACCTATGGCTATTGCAGTACGCCGACTCCGGGAGCGGCGAATACCACCGAGATTTATTCAACGCTCGAATCCGCGGTTAACGCGGGGGCGGATATCATCGCCTCTCCGGTTAGCACCGGGATTTATATCACCGAGGTCGTATCCAAGAATATCGCTTCCCTTCCGCATACGGGTTGCGCCGACTGCGACTGGATCGAGCTGTATAACGGCACGGAGAACGACATATTGCTGACCGGGTTTTTGATTTCTGACAAGGAGTTCGAGCAGGGAAAATCCAACCTGAGCGGCTATACGATACCCGCCTATGGCTATCTTCTGGTCTGTTGCTGTGAGGATACCTGCGTAAACGACGACGGCCATTGTTGCGTTAAGATGGGAATCAGCCGCTACGGCGAAACCGTCTACCTCTATGACGAATATGGCAGGGTCGTTACCTATCTCGAAGTTCCGTTGCTCGAAGCGGATATCTCCTACGCCCGCAGAAGCGACGGCAGCTACGGCCTCTGCCGGACGCCAACTCCCGCCGCCGACAACATCTATGAGATACTGGATTCGCTTGCCCCAACGCAGATGGATTCGTCCGATGCGGTGAGAATCAACGAGGTATTGCCGAGAAATAAATACAGCCTGATAGATTATGAGGGCGACCGGAGCGACTGGGTGGAGCTGTATAACCGAAGCGACCAGGACGTCTCCTTAAATTCCTATTATCTCTCCGACGACTATGAGGATTTGGAAAAATGGGCGTTTGGGGAGGTCGTAATCCCCGCCCACAGCTATCTTATCGTCTTCCTGTCCGGCAAGGAGGGAACTTCGGGCGAGCTTCACGCGAGCTTTGCGCTCGGGGACGGGGACGAGGTGTTTTTGCTGTACGATTCGCAGAACAACCGCGTAGACGTTATTGAACTCGTCGGGACGGAGGACAATATATCCATTGGCAGAGCCTCAGACGGGTCGCAGGAGTATTACCGACAGCCAACGCCGAATGCGCCGAACGCTTACGCCTACCCGCAAGCCGATGCAGTCGGCTTTTTTCAAACGGACGGACTTTTTATCAACGAGGTGAGCGCAAACCACGAGAAGGGCACGGGGGAGAACGACTGGATTGAGCTGTATAACGGTTATGGTTCGGATTTAAACCTTGAGGGCTACTATCTGTCCGATGATCCCGACAACCTAAAACTCTTTCAAATTGGGAGCGTAACCATCCGTTCGGGCGGCTACGCTGTTATCGAGGCGACTTCGCACGCAACCCGACAGACTGCGGGGGTCGCGCCCTTTGGAATATCCGCATCCGGGGAAACCCTCTTTCTTTCCGATCCGAGCGGAGCGCTCATCGACGTCTTTGAAACCGGCGCGCTTTCGGTTGGCTTGAGTTCGGGCAGGATGACGTTCGACAGCTCGGTTAAGCGGGTTTTCTTTGATAACCCCACAAAGGGGGCGGCAAACGGAAGCGTCGTCTATCTCGGCTATACGGCTCAGCCCGTGTTTTCCGAAACCGGACTGTATCAAAGCGCGTCTTTTACGCTCTCACTGAGCTGTACGACCGAGGGAGCGGTAATCTGCTATACTACCGACGGGAGCGAGCCCACCGCCAATTCCAGCGTATACACCGGGCCCGTCTCGATAAGTTCAAGCTGTGTCGTCCGCGCAAGGGCGTATTGCAGCGGGCTCATTTCAAGCCCCATCGTCACCTTCCATTATCTGTTTGAGGAGGAACATACGGTTCCGGTAATGTGCATAGCCATGGATCCCGACGATTTCACGGACGTTTACAGGGTGACTGAGCCTTCGGATATAATCGAGCGCGGAGCTTATTTCTCCTATTACGAGGCGGACGGCAACCTCGGCGTAGTCTTTCCGGGCGGGATAAAGCTAAAGGGCAGAGGGACGCTGATTCTGCCTCAAAAGTCGTTTACGATAAGGCTTCGCGGAAGCTATGGGCAGAATTCGATAAACTATCCCTTCTTCGATGAAATAGAGCAGACGGAGTTCGCTTCGCTCGCGCTTAGAAACAGCGGGCAGGACTATGATTCGGCGCGGATTCGCGATTCCTATATGTCCAGAGCGGTTCAGGGGCTGAATCTGGAGACGGCGGCAACAAGACCCGTGGTAGTTTATGTAAACGGGGAATACTATGGGCTTTATGATTTAAACGAGGAGCTGAACGCCGATTATCTCACGACGCATTACGGCACGGATCGTGACGCCGTCGACGTGATTATGCGCAACACAACGGTGAAGCAGGGCTCAAATACCGACTTCTTGCGGGTTAGAAGATATGCCCGCGAAACGGATCTCTCCAACGAAGCGAATTATCAGGAGTTCTTGCAATGGGTCGACGCGGACTACTTCATGGACTATATAATCGCCCAGTCCTATGCCGCCAATTCCGATATGTTCAATCAAAAATACTGGCGGGCTCAGGATTATTCAATAAAGTGGCGGCCAATCTTCTATGATTTGGATTTCTGCTTCAGATCCGCCACGCGAACCGGCGTTCTCAGCGCCTATTTCACCGAGGAGGGCGTCCCGTCCGCCAATGGGTCGCTGAGCAATATGGATATATATTGCGCGCTGTTGCAAAACGATGGCTGGCGCGCCAAATTCATAGAGCGCTATGTTGAGATAGTCGTGACCTATTTTAACGCCGAGCGCATGACCGCGCTTTTGGACGAGATGGCGGCGGTCATGGAGCCGGAAATGCAAAGGCATATCGCCAGATGGGGCAGGCCAAAGAGCTTTAGCTATTGGCAGGAGGAGATTGCCGAGCTGAGGTCGATAGTGGAGCGGCGGCCCGAGTATGCGCTCAACGCCCTTAAAAACTATTTCGGAGTCTCCGACGAGCTAATTTCAAGCTATATCGCAAAATACAGCTCATAAGCGGCGCTCCCAAAGCATAGGTTGCATTGGGAGGAGTCGTTATGTCTGCAAACAACAGAATCTGCTTAAGCGGGAACATCGTTGACGAGCCGTCCTGGCGTTACAGCTGTTATGGCAGGGCTTATTATTCGTTCTCGCTTCAGGTCAAAAGGCTCAGCAGCAATGTTGACATACTGCCCGTACATATGAATCAGGAGCTGAGACAGCCGTTCATCCGTCCGGATTCGGCGGCCTTTGTAGAGGGGGAAATCCGCACCTGCAACCGCGAGGTAGAGGGAAAGAAAAGGCTGATAATCTATGTTCATGCCCGGCGGCTGTATGCGAAGGAGATAGAGAGCCGCAACGAGGTATATCTCAGGGGAAGGCTGTGCAAAGCGCCGGTAAAGAGGTTTACCCCGTTTGGCAAGGAGATAGCCGACGCGCTGATAGCGGTTATGCGAGCCAATGGCAAGTTCGATTATATCCCCCTGATACTGTGGGGAAAGAACGCAAGGCGAATCATCGCGGTTCCGGTTGGAAGCATCATCGAGATCGACGGGAGGATGCAGAGCAGGGAATATGTGAAGCAATATGAAAACGGCGCCGCCGAAAAGCGCATCGCGCTTGAGGTGTCGGTGCTGACGCTGAATCAAATCACATAGAAATTCGAGCAAAAACGCATACTAATGGCATGATATACCCGCTTATTTTTGCGCTGGGCGCGCTGATTTATGTAGCTTTGGAGCTTATCTGGCGTGGAAGAAGCCATTGGACGATGGCGCTTGCCGGAGGAGTATGCGCCCTGCTGCTGTTCGGGCTGTACCGGAGGTTTTTTGAGCTTCCGTTGCCCGTGCTGTGCCTTATGGGCGGGCTGGTGATAACGGCGGTTGAATTTATAACGGGCTTTATCGTCAATCTCACAATGGATTGGAAGGTCTGGGACTATTCAAATCAAAGCGGAAATCTCTACGGACAGGTCTGCCCGGCTTACTCTTTGATGTGGGTTTTGCTCTCCGCGCCGGCCTACTTATTGTTAGATTTTGTTTACACTTTGACTTCCGCGTGATATAATATAAAAAGTGAAAATGCAGGAGAAAAGCGAGTGCGGATTTTAGGCGTCGACCCGGGATACGCCATACTTGGCTATGGGATTATCGAGCGTGTGGGAACGAAGCTCTCCGCCGTCGATTACGGAATCATCGAGACTGCGAAGGATCAGCCCTTCCCGTTGCGGCTTGAGCGGCTGTACGACGGGGTATGTTCGCTGATTGAGACCTTCTCGCCGGAGGCGGCGGTTTTTGAGGAGCTGTTCTTCTACCGCAATACCACGACGGCGCTTTCGGTCGGCGCGGGGCGCGGGGTTGCTATCTTAGCGGCGCAGAAGGCGCGCCTGCCGCTGTACGAGTATACTCCGATGCAGATAAAGATGGCTGTTACGGGCAACGGGCACGCCGATAAAAAGCAGGTACAGCAGATGGTGCGCTTACTGCTGAACCTTCACGAGAATCCGCGTCCGGATGACGCGGCCGACGCTCTTGCCGCCGCAATCTGCCACGGTTGCACCATGGGGCCTGCGACGGAAGAATATCGAATCCATTAGAGAGGAGCGGCTATGTACGCTTATATCAGAGGAATAGTGGACGAGTGCTTATCCGACCGTGCGGTTATCGAGGCCGGCGGGGTGGGCTATCTGCTGTTTTGCAGCTCCAACACGTTAAAGACGCTGACTCGCGGCAGCGAAGCCAAGCTGTATACCCATCTGCATCTTGCGGACGGGGTGATGGCGCTTTACGGCTTTGCCGAAATCCAGGAGCGGGATATGTTCCAAAGGCTCATAGGGGTTTCCCGTATCGGGCCGAAGCTCGCGATGTCGGTGCTTTCGGTTATGAGTCCAAACGACGTCTATGCGGCGATAATGACCGACAGCCCCGGGGCGTTCGATCCCGTTCCTGGACTCGGCCGCAAAACGGCGCAAAGGATTATCCTTGAGTTGCACGAGTCCGTGGGTTTGGCGGCTATCGGCTCGTCGGACAAGCGGGAGGAAGCGGGGCTGAACGATTACAGGGCCGAGGCGGTGGCGGCGCTGACCTCGCTCGGCTATGACGGACTTTCCGCCACGAGGGCTGTGGCGGCGGTCGATACGGCGGACAGCGTTGAAGAATTGCTGACCAAGGCTTTGAGAAGCCTGGCTAAATAGGAGGGTGTATGCCGGAGGAGAGGCTGATCTCCTCCTCGATGCGCGAGGAGGATAAGCGAAACGAATACAGCTTAAGGCCGCATTTTTTGGACGAGTATATCGGGCAGGACGGCGTTAAGGAGCATATGCGAATCTACATAGAGGCGGCGAAAAATCGCGGCGAGAGCCTGGATCACGCCCTGCTTTACGGGCCGCCGGGACTGGGGAAAACCACGCTTGCGGGAATTATCGCCAACGAGATGGGTGTTTCGCTTCGGGTTACCAGCGGGCCTGCTATCTCCCATGCGGGCGACTTAGCCGCCCTGCTCACCAATATTGCCCCCGGCGACGTTCTGTTCATAGATGAGATACACAGGCTGAATTCCAGCGTTGAGGAGGTTCTCTATCCCGCGATGGAGGACTATGCGCTCGATATAATAATCGGCAAGGGCCCCAGCGCGAGAAGCATAAGGCTGGAGCTTCCCAAATTCACGCTGATCGGAGCGACCACGAGGATGGGTATGCTGTCCTCGCCGCTTCGCGACAGGTTTGGAATCAAGGAACAGCTTGAGCTATATACCCCCGAGGCATTGAAAGAGATCATAACGCGGTCGGCGGATATCCTGCACATCATTATAGATGAGGAAGGCGCTTTGGAGATTGCGTCGAGGTCGCGGGGCACGCCCCGGATTGCAAATCGTCTTTTAAGGCGGGTTCGAGACTTTTCACAGGTGCGCGGAAGTGGTATAATAGATTTGGAAACTGCGCGACAAGCGCTTGAGATGCTATCCATCGACGAGCTGGGCCTGGACGGAGTCGACCGCAGAATGCTTCGGGCTATGATCGAGGTGTTCAAGGGCGGGCCGGTTGGACTGGACACCATCGCCGCCTATACGGGCGAGGATGCGGGAACCGTTGAGGATGTTTACGAGCCCTATCTTCTGAAGCTCGGCTTTATCGCCCGGACTTCGCGGGGCAGGGTGGCGCTTACGGCTGCGTATGAGCATTTGGACTACGCAGTACCGAACCAACAATTGAGGCTGGAGGTGTAGACTTTGAGAACCAAGAGAAGAATAATCAGGGAGCAGGCCGCCGAAATCGACTCTTTGAACCAGCAGATTCAGCTTTTGAGAACCAAGAATGCTGAACAGACGGAGCTTTTGAACGAATACCGCGCCAAGGAAAAGGCCATTTCAGCCGCGCTTACGGAAGCCACCACTACCGCTGAAAAGATGCTGACGGAAGCGCAGAGCAAGGCGGACGAGATAAGGGCGGAGATTGAGGCGGAGCTTTCGTCGGTGAAGAAGGAAAGCGAGGTGCTAATCGAGGTCGCCTACCAGAATGCGCGGGACATAGTCAAGGAGGCCAACGAGCAGAGCCGCCTCCGTCTCGAGCAAACCGAGGCGTCGATTCAGTCCTATGGCGAACTGCTTAAGCAGTTTAACAACTCCGTTCGGGAAAGCTGTTTGCAGGCGGAGGAAAACGCGAAACGCTATGCGGAGTATTATAACAAGCTCAGCGTTGCCATTCCCGATTTGATCGGCGAGACAAAGAACCTTTCGGAGCTGGCAGGCGATGCCGAGCGCGAATTGCCCGATGCGGAGGACGATCCCGCCCAGCTCATGAGAAACATCTATACGATACAGGGCAGGGACATTCCCGAAGTGGAGGTTCAGCCCGAAAGCATGGACGGCGAAACTTCCCCGGACGAGCCTGTTGCGCCCGAACCAAAGGCGGAGGAGGAAGCCGCGGAGGAGGAGGCAAGCGAGATTGCGGTTGAAAATGCCGGGGTTTTGGAGACTGACGAGGGCGAGGGACGGGTCTACACCGTAGATGAGATTGCCCCCGGCGCGGGCGATGAAGCCATCAATTTTGACGAGCTGATGGACGGTTTTAACAATTTAAATAAAGAGAATATGGAGGGTTGAAAATGAAAAGAGTATCTTTCTGGATTTGGGTCGGAATCGTATTGGTAGCCGCCGCCTTGCTCACAGGCCTCGCCAAGGTTGAGATCAACGAGTCGGCTCAGCTCATAAGCCTCGGAGACGTGTCGGTCTATATCGCGGTCTTATTCTCCTGCAACATCATCGGGTTGGCGGCGCTCATAGTGGGCTCCGTACTCGGCGTGGTGTTCACGGGAGTCTATTCCTATATCCTTCCGATTCTCATAGCGCGCGCTCTAATGGCAATCTTCTTGATGCTGTTCAGGAGAAAGTTTGCGCTGGGCTGGAAGAGCGCAATAATCGGCGCCGCCATCACCGAGGGAATCATGGTTGCCGTATACTTTGTCTACGAGATTATCTTCAGCGGCCTGCCGTTCGGCGTTATAGCTTCGGGCTTCTTTGCGCACGTTGTCGAGGGCGCAATCTGCGGCTTGATAGGACTGGTGCTTTTAAAGCTGTTCGAGACAAAATCCCCCGAGCAGGATGGAGAGCCGCTGTTTAATACCAAGAGCAAGGGAAGACAGCTTAACTGATGAGGCTGACTGTACTCGGAAAATACGGGCCCTATCCGAAGGAGAACGGAGGCTGTTCCTCCTATCTGGTGGAGGATGGGGACACAAAGCTGTTGCTGGACATGGGTTGCGGGGCGTATTCGCGGTTGCACCGGCACATAGACCCGCTTTCGCTTGACGCCGTGATTATCACCCATTATCATTATGACCACTGTTCCGACCTCGGCATCCTGCAATACGCCCATCAGATTGCGAATAGCGGCGGGCTTTCGGTTTTTTCGCCGCCGCCCGACGGGCTCTACAAGGTGGACAGCCCTTTCAAACAGGAGGACGTTTCGGAGGGAGCGCGGGTTAAAATTGGCGGGGTGACGGCGGAGTTTCACAGGGTTTTGCATCCCGTCGCTTCCGTCTGCGTGAGGCTTACAGGCGCCTCCGGCAGGTCGCTGTTCTATACCGGGGACACGCGGTGGATGGACGAGCTGGTAGAATATGCCGAGGGCGCGGACGTGCTCTTAGCGGATACCGGCCTGCTGTTTCCGATTCCAAACCTTCCGGCGCAACCGCATCTTACAGCGGCGGAGGTTGGAAAGCTCGTAAAACAAGCGCGGGTGGGGCGGCTTATATGCACGCATATTTCGCCTTTGGCCGATGAGCGGGAACTGCTGGACGAGGTAAATTTCGACGGAGCGGTCGTTGCTGAGGAAGGGATGAGCTACGAGGTTTGAGCATGGATAAACAGAGAATAATTCAGGAATATGTTCCGGGCAAGCAGATTACCATCGCCCATGTGATTCCCAATCCCGACGCTTCGCTCTACAGGAAGCTGGGAATAGTGGGGGACACTTGCGGCGCGCTTGGAATCATGACGATAACGCCGAGCGAGGGGGCGATAATCGGAGCGGACGTCGCGGTAAAGGCGGCGCAGGTGGAGATAGTGTTCGTCGACCGTTTTTCGGGCTCGCTCGTCATCTGTGGCACGACGGCGGCGGTCGAAGCTTCGGTCAGGGAGGTAATAGCCGTCCTGAACACGACGATGGGCTTTGCGCCCTGTGCGATTACGCGCTCATGAAACGAACGCTCATGATAGGCAAGAGCGGCTGTGGCAAAACAACGCTCGCGCTGAAGCTTGCAAAGTCCGCCCTGAGCGGGCATAAAACGCAGTCGATAGAGCTTATCGGCGACTGCATTGATACGCCGGGCGAGTATTTGGAGCGCAAGCCCTTTTTTAAAGCCCTGACGGTTACGGCCATGGACTGCGACTGTGTTTTAATCCTGCTGGACGCAACCGATGCGCAGATAAGCATTCCCCCGCTGATAGCCGGAATCTTTGGCAGACCCGTGCTTGGAGCGGTTACTAAGATAGATTTGGTGGCGGACGAGCGAATTATCGACGACGCCGAGGACAACCTCAGAATGTCGGGCGCGAATCCGATTTTTAGGATAAGCAGTCTGACCGGCGAGGGTTTGGACGAATTGAGAGAGTATTTAAGCGAGCCTTTGGCTCAGTAAGGAGAATAATATGGCAAAAAAGACAATTCAAGACATTTCCGTGAGCGGAAAAAAGGTGTTGGTGCGCGTGGACTTCAACGTGCCGATAAACGATGAAGGACAGGTGTCCGACGATAAGCGCATAGTAGCGGCGCTGCCAACCATACAGTATCTGCTGAATCAAAACGCAAAGGTGATTCTGTGTTCGCATCTCGGCCGCCCGAAGGGCAAGCCCGACCCGAAGTTTTCGCTTGCTCCGGTAGGGGCAAGGCTCAGCGAGCTTCTGCCCGACGTTAAAATTTGGTTTGCTGAGGATACCATAGGCGAGAGCGCAAAGAGCGCGATAGCCGATATGAAGGACGGGGAGATAGTCCTGCTAGAGAACGTCCGCTTCCATAAGGAGGAGACGGATAACGACCCGGATTTTGCAAAACAGCTCGCCTCTTTAGCGGACGTTTATGTTTCGGATGCGTTTGGCACGGTGCATCGCGCCCATGCTTCAACCGCGGGGGTGGCTTCGTATCTGCCCGCGGTGGCTGGCTTTTTAATCGGCAAGGAGCTGGGAGTTATGGGCGAGGCGCTGGAAAATCCAAAGCGTCCGTTCGTTGCCATTTTGGGCGGCGCGAAGGTTTCGGACAAGATAGGAGTTATCAAGAACCTGCTTTCCAAGTGCGACAGCCTCATCATCGGCGGCGGCATGGCTTATACCTTCTTTAAGGCGCAGGGCTACGAGATAGGACAGTCGCTTTTGGACGCTGACAGCATAGAGCTTGCAAAGGAACTGCTCGACGAGGCGAAGGCGCGGAATGTACAGCTTCTGTTGCCCGTGGATACCGTGGTTGCCAAAGAGTTCAAGGCGGATGCGGAGCATAAAACCGTGCCGTCCGACCGGATACCGGCGGATTGGCAGGGATTGGATATCGGAAGCGAGTCCATCGAGCTGTTCCGCGAGGTCATATTAAAGGCTAAGACCGTCATTTGGAACGGGCCGATGGGAGTATTTGAGTTTCCCGCGTTCGCCCTGGGAACGCAGGGCGTTGCTAAGGCCTGCGCCGAGTGCGAGGGCACAACGATAATCGGCGGCGGCGATTCGGCTTCGGCTGTTAAAAAGCTCGGCTTTGCGGACAGAATGACGCATATATCCACCGGCGGCGGAGCTTCGCTGGAGTTTCTGGAAGGCAAAACCCTGCCCGGCGTTGCAGTTCTAAACGATAAATAAGGGAGGACGCAACGATGAGAAAACCGATTATCGCAGGAAACTGGAAGATGAATATGACCCCGACCGAGGCGCGAAAGCTCGTGGATGCGCTGGCGCCGCTGGTTGCGGATGCGGCTTGCGAGGTGGTAATCTGCCCGCCCTATGTGGATTTGGCGTTCGTAGCCGACCTGCTCCCCGGAACCAATATCGCGCTCGGTGCGCAGAATGTGCATTGGGCGGAGAAGGGCGCGTTTACCGGCGAGATATCCGCGCCGATGCTCAAGGAGCTGGGAGTAAAATATGTAATCGTTGGACACAGCGAGCGCAGACAGTATTTTGGTGAAACCGACGAGACGGTGAATCTGAGGACGAAGGCGGCTATAAACGCCGGCATTACGCCGATTATCTGCGTGGGCGAGTCGCTCGAACAGCGCGAAAACGGTGTGACGGACGCGGTGGTTACGGTTCAGACCGTGGCCGCGTTAAAGGATATGCCGGAGGCCGCGGTAAAGGGACTCGTTATAGCTTATGAGCCCATCTGGGCTATTGGAACGGGCAAGACCGCCACCAAGGAGGAAGCGAACGAGACTATCAAGGTTATCCGCGACGCTATACGCGGAGTGTTTGGCGAGGCCGTCGCCGCAGAAGTCCGAATCCAATACGGCGGAAGCATGAATCCAAAGAACGCCTCCGAACTGATGGCTATGCCTGAGATCGACGGCGGGCTTATCGGGGGCGCAAGCTTAAAGCCCGAGGATTTCGCAAGGGTGGTAAAGTACTGATGAAAGGAATCACCGCTTTAATCATCCTGGACGGCTTCGGCTATCGCAAAGCGACGGACAACAACGCCGTTTTGACCGACGGAGCCAAAAACTTCATGGAGCTTAAGAAAAACTATCCGCATACCCTGATTCAAGCCAGCGGAATGGACGTTGGGCTTCCCGATGGGCAGATGGGCAACTCCGAGGTGGGGCATCTGAATATCGGTGCGGGCAGGATAGTCTATCAGGATTTTACCCGCATAACCAAGGCCATCCATGACGGGGACTTCTTTGAAAACGAGGCGTTTTTGGGCGCGGTTGAAAACTGCAAAAAGCATGATTCAGCCCTGCACCTTTTGGGACTTTGCTCCGACGGCGGGGTTCACAGCCATTTGGAGCATATCTATGCTTTGGACGAGCTGGCGAAGCAAAACGGGCTGTGCAAGGTCTTTGTCCATTGCTTTATGGACGGCAGGGACGTTCCCCCGTCGAGCGGCAAGGGCTATGTTGAACAGCTCGACGCTAAGCTTCGCGAGATCGGGTGCGGCGCCATAGCGACGGTCTCGGGCAGGTTCTATGCCATGGATCGCGACAACCGCTACGAGCGGGTGGAGAGAGCGTATAACTGCCTTACCTTCGGAGAGGGACTTACCGCCGAAACGGCGGCGGAGGCGATGCAGAACAGCTATGACAGGGGCGAAACCGACGAGTTCGTTCAGCCGACCGCGATTATTAAAAACGGCGCGCCCGTGGGCTGTATCAAGGGCAACGACAGCGTGATATTCTTTAATTTCCGTCCGGACAGGGCGAGGGAGCTGACCCGCGCCTATATCATGGAGGATTTTTCTGGCTTTGAGCGCAAAAACGGATATTTTCCGCTGTACTATGTCTCCATGACGCAGTACGACGCCACCTTTGAAGGGCTTTTGAAGCTGGCGTTTAAGCCCGAAAGCCTCGACAATACTTTGGGCGAATACCTGTCAGAGCAGGGGCTGACTCAGCTTCGCATAGCGGAAACCGAAAAATACGCCCACGTTACCTTCTTTTTCAACGGCGGGGTTGAAAAGCCAAACCCGAATGAGGACAGGGTTTTGATTCCCTCACCCAAGGTTGCGACCTACGATTTGAAGCCGGAGATGAGCGCTTATGAGGTTGCGGCGGAGGCGGTTTTGCGCATCGAAAGCGGAAAATACGATGTGATGATTCTGAATTTCGCCAATCCAGATATGGTTGGGCATACAGGAGTTATGGAGGCCGCCGTTGCGGCTGTTCACGCCGTTGACGAATGCCTAAAGCAGGTGACCGATGCAATCCTAAAGCAGGGCGGCAGGTGCATTATTACCGCGGATCACGGCAACTGCGAGCTTATGTGGGACGAGGCGCAGAACGCCCCGTTTACCGCGCACACCACCAATCCGGTTCCCTGCATCCTCGTGGACGACTCAAAAAAGAACGTTCGGCTCCGCGAGGACGGCAGGCTCAGCGACCTTGCGCCAACGCTGCTCGAACTGCTGGGGCTGAAAGTCCCCGATGAAATGACCGGAAAATCGCTGATCTGTGAATAAGAAACTATTGAGCAGTCTTTTACTGCTCCTGACCGCAATAATATGGGGAACCGCCTTTGTAGCTCAGGGGGCGGTTTCCGATGTTCTGGGCGCTTTCACCTTCAATGCGGCGCGAAGCCTGATCGGGGCGGTTTTTATGATACCGGTCTTCTTCCTTATGTCGAGGAGGGGAACGGAGCAGAGGGAGCGGATAGCGGACGCAAAGGGCAGGTTGCTCACGCTAAAAGCGGGGCTTATATGCGGGCTCTTGATGTTTGTCGGCGCTTTCTTTCAGCAGTACGGCATCACCCAATACACCGCGATATACGGTTCCACCGCCGTGGGAAAGGCGGGGTTCATCACAACGCTCTATGTTATCTTAGTTCCCATCCTCGGCTTCTTCTTTAAAAAGCGCGTTTCGGGCAGGATATGGGTCTCCGTCGTTGTCGCGGTCGTCGGCCTGTATCTGCTCTGCGTCAAACAGGGCTTCGTTATCGACCTGCCCGACGTATATGTGCTGTTATGTGCGCTGGCCTATGCCTTTTATATCATCGCCGTGGATGCTTTTGCCAACCGAATCAACACCTATCTTTTCTCGATAATACAGCTCTTTGTTTGCGGGATGGTTTCGGCGGTATTCATGCTGATCTTTGAAAAGGTCGTCCTGAGCGAGCTTATTTCGCAGTGGTTCCCCATAGTCTATACCGGAGTATTTTCAAGCGCGATTGCTTTCACGCTGGAGGCCGTGGCGCAAAAGAATACCGACCCAACGATTGCCTCGCTGATCTTCGGTTTGGAGGCGGTGTTCGCGGCGATTGCGGGCTGGCTGTTGCTCAACGAGAGCATGACGCAAAACGAAATCATCGGTTGCGCGCTGATGTTTATTGCGGTCGTGCTTGCCCAGCTTCCCAAAAGGAGCAAGCGCCGCGAAGTTAATCCGTGAGTCCGGCGGCTTGGAAGAAGGTATAGGGGTTGAGATAGCTGTAATCCGGCGCGATAATCGCGATATGCAGATGCACCCCGTCGCTGTTTCCGGTCTTGCCCATCAGCCCAACAACGTCGCCCTGCTTAACCTCGTCTCCGATGTTCAGCGTCGTCATCTCAGCAAAGTGGTAGTAGTGGTACTCATAGCCGTATTCATCCTCAATCACAACATAATAGCCGCAGGTTGGATGCTCGCCGCCCTTGTAAACGACGATACCGTCGGTTACGGAGAGGATTTCGGTCTTGTACCTGCCGGTTATGTCCATGCCGACGTGCTTTCTGGTGGCCTTGGAACGGTTTTGATACCAGCCGTCCTTCATATGATGGTTCGGAAGAGGATTGGCAACGGTCAAGAGATATTCCTCCGGTACGGGGTAGGGTTCAAAGTCCTTTTCAACGCCGTCGTCATCATATACGGTATTGAGGTAGGCTAAGGTAAATTTGGCTGTCAGCGCCTGATTCTCCGGCTCAAAGCCTATGATGGTATCGTAGTCGGCGATGATTGCGCGCATCTCCCCCGAGTCGTCGGCGCTAAAGCTGATATGCGCCTTGAGCATCTCCTTAGCTTCGCCGCCAAAGCCGCGCACAAGGCCGGCAACCTGTTGCCAGTACAGCGGCTCATATTTCAAATCGGGCTCCAAAACGAGTTCGGAGGCGCTGTTAGCGGCGGCTTGGAGCGCCGCGGCGATGGATGAGTTTATATCCTCCGTAAGGGCTTTAAACACGGAGGTGTTTTCCACCACGGTCGCGTACAGCGTGAGATCGACTTCCTTCAAGGAGGCTTCGTATTCGGAGAAATCCGGATCGAGCGCCTCCAAAAACGCCTGCTCCGCCGGCTCAATCCAGTTGGGAGTCGGGGTAGGGGCGGGGGTGTTGGTGGGGGTGGCGGAGGCGGCCTGTATATCCAGCTCTATCGGAGGCGGGGAAGGCGACGCGGTGGCTGTGGGCGTAGGCGCTTCCGTGGGGACGGCGGCGACGGGCTCGGCGGCGTTGCACCCGATTAGCAGGGCAACGGCGGTTAAGAGAAGAATCAGTAGGAATGCGCGCTTCATATTATAGCTCCTTAAGAGTGAAAAATCGTATTTTTGTGCGGCAAAAGCGCGAAAAGCAAGAGCATTCCGAGCAACCCGCAGGAGATCAGCTCGCCAACGCCAACGGTTAGCATAAAGTATGGCACGCCGCCGGGAAACTCATATACATAGCTGAGAAT
This sequence comes from Clostridia bacterium, assembly GCA_030527115.1. Taxonomy (GTDB): domain Bacteria; phylum Bacillota; class Clostridia; order Christensenellales; family CAG-138; genus JAQUTY01. The sequence goes on along the minus strand of JAUNBM010000010.1, from coordinate 12,484 downwards.
GAACGGCAGTATGAGCGTATTCGCGAGAATCGGGGGCAGGGGAGCCAGCCATTTCCGCTTGCGAAGCAGATAGGTTCCGACGGCGCCGATAACGGTTGCGAGGCTTCCGAACAGAATGTCATAGAGGGCGCAACCGGTAAGGAGGTTGGAGAGCAGACAGCCGACGAAAAGGCCTCCGATAGCGGACGGGGTGAAAAAGGGGAGGATGGTCAGGGCTTCGGAAAAGCGCACCTGAACCGGCCCGCTTGCCAGCCCAAGCGCGGCGGAGAGATAGGTTAAGGCTATATACAGCGCGGCAATCAGCGCGCCCTGGATAGTCATTAGCAGACCGTGTCGTTTCATCGCTATAATTATACAGCATAAGTTCAAAATTTCAAGCGGAAAATCGGGTTGACAAAGCGGACTTTGAGGTCTATACTTCGTTTCGTTAAGGAGGCATAGATAATGCAGCTTTTAGTTATAACCATTGATGATTGCGATGAATTTTTAGGAACGTTGATGGGTTTAAAGAATCACGGCATGAACGGAATCGTCATGCAGTCGACGAGCCTTAAGCACGCGCTTTTGAACAGTTCGGTTGACGCCGCGCCGATTTTCAGCGGGGTCAGTAAGATAATTTCCCACGATTTTGAATCAAGTCACACCGCCTTTTTGTTGCTGAACGACGATCAGCTTGAACACGCTAAGCGCGTAGTCCGCAGGAATACCAAGGGACTGGGCAAGAAAGGGATAATGTTCTCCTGCCCGATAACATTTTTTGAGGGGATAGAGGGCTGATATAGAATGGAGATTACAACGCTTCTTGCGATAGGCTTCTGCCTGGTCGCGGGTCTTCTGCTGTCGCGCTTAATGAAGCTTCTCAACCTGCCGAACGTAACGGGCTATCTGATCGCGGGACTGCTTATCGGCCCTTATGTGTCCAAGCTGGTTTCAAAGGAGAACCTTGAGGCCCTGTCTGTCATAACCGAGGTCGCGCTCGGATTCATCGCTTTCTCCATAGGAGGCGAGTTTAAGCTGACTTATATGAAAAAGATAGGCGGGAAGCTGATAGGCATAACCCTGATGCAGGCGCTTTGCGCAACCGCGTTTGTGACGATAGCCCTGCTGTTCATACCGGGCGAGCATCGGGTTCCGCAGGCGTTGGTGCTGGGGGCGATTGCTTCTGCGACTGCGCCCGCCGCCACCTTGATGGTAGTCCGCCAGTACAAGTCCAAGGGCGCGGTTACGGATACGCTTTTGCCCGTGGTCGCCTTTGACGACGCGGTTGGACTCATCCTTTTCTCGGTCTGCTTCTCGCTCGCCGGAGTGTTCGCAACCGGAGCCGAGCTGACCTTTAAGGAAGCCGTTTGGAAGCCGCTCTTTGAAATCATCAAGTCGCTCGTGGCGGGAGGGGCGATAGGCGCTTTGCTCGCGCTGTGCATGAGGTTTTTCCGCTCCCGCGGAAACCGGCTGTGCCTGATGATAACGGCGGTGATAATCGGCGTTGCGCTGGCTTCGAGCTTAGAGATGTCCTCGCTTTTGACCTGCATGATGATTGGCGCGGTTTTCGCCAATATGCGCAAGGACGCCATAAATATTCTTGAGAACAGCGACCGCTGGACTCCTCCGCTGTTCATGCTCTTTTTTGTCGTTTCGGGCGCACAGCTCGATCTTAGCGTTCTAATGCAGGCGGGGCTTGTCGGCGTCGTATATATAGTTTTCAGATCGCTCGGAAAGTATCTCGGTTCCTATTGGGGAAGCGCACTTGCGAAGGCCGATCCAAAGGTGAAGAAGTATCTGGGAATCACGCTGTTGCCGCAGGCGGGCGTGGCGATAGGTATGGCGCAGGTGGTGTCCAAGTCCGCCGAGCTTGCGGAATTCAGCTCTCAGATTGTAACGGTGGTGCTGTTCGCAACTTTGGTATACGAGCTGATAGGCCCGATTCTAACAAAGGCGGCGCTAATGAAGGCCGGCGAGATTGAGGCGGCTAATTCCAAGTTCAGGCTCACTTTCGATCGAAGAAGCAAAAAGGTTCGATAAAACAAAAGGAACTGCGAAAGACGCCCTCCCGCAGTTCCTTTTTTATAACCGGTTAGTGCAACAGCTCATACTGGCTGTTGTAGATTTCGGCATAGAAGCCGCGCTTTGCTAAGAGTTCCTCATGCGTGCCCTGTTCGACGACGCGGCCGTTATCCAATACGAGAATCACATCGGCGTCGACTATCGTGGACAGCCGGTGCGCTATAACGAAGCTCGTTCTTCCGCGCATAAGCTCATCCATCGTCTTTTGAATCAGGATCTCGGTTCGGGTGTCGACGTTGGAGGTCGCCTCGTCCAGAATGAGCATCTTGCGGTCGGAAAGATAGGCTCTTGCGATGGTGAGGAGCTGTTTTTGCCCGCTGCTTATGTTGGTCGATTCCTCATTGATAACCGTATCATAGCCGTCGGGCAGGGTGTCGATGAAGAAGTCGATATGCGCCTGGCGCGCCGCTTCCATAACCTCCTCGCGGGTGGCGTTCTCCTTGCCATAGGCGATATTGTCGTATATGGTGCCGGAGTACAGCCAGGTATCCTGCAAAACCATTGAAAAGAGCGAGCGGAGATCGCTGTGGCTCATATCCATAGTATCGCGGCCGTCGATCAGGATTCTGCCCGAATCCACATCGTAAAAGCGCATCAGGAGGTTCACTATCGTAGTCTTACCGCCGCCGGTCGGGCCGACAATCGCAACCTTCTGGCCGGCTTTTACGTCCATATTGAGATCGGTAATCAGCGGCTGATCGGGATTGTAGGAGAAGTTCACATGCTCGAAGCGGATGTTGCCCTCCAATTCGGATACGTCGCTCGAAGGCTTTTCCTCCATCTCCTCCTCGTCCATCAGCTCATAAACCCGGTTTGCCGATGCAAAGGTGTTCTGCATCATGGAAAGCCCGTTGGCGATGCTCTCCAAGGGCCCGGCAAAGAGCTTTGCATAGAGGACGAAGGCGACGACCTCACCGACGCTCACTGTGCCCCGGATGGCGAACAAACCGCCGATAATGCAGATAGCAATATAGGCCGCGTTGTTGGTGAGGGTGACGATGGGCTGGACGACTCCGGAAAGGAAGTAGCCCTTTTGGAGCTTTTCAACGCTCTTATCGACGAGGGCGGCGTATTCCTTCTTCTGCCTTTCCTCGAGGTTAAACGCCTTTATGGTATCGAACCCGGTAAAGTCCTCCTCGGCAAGCGCATATATCTTGCCGTTGGTTTCCCGCGCCGACATAAAATGCTTCATGCTGAGCTGGGATATCTTAGCGGACAAGACCAGCGAGAGCGGAACGAAAACGATAACCATCGCCGCCATCATGGGTTGCATAACGAAGATTATTGCGGTTATCCCCACGAGTTTGATTATTCCCTGAATAATAATATCGAGGAAATTATGCACCGTATTGCCCAGCACCGAAACGTCGTCGGTCATGCGGGAGATAATCTCGCCGGTAGGGGTGTTATCCACATATTTTACGGGGACTCTGCGAATCTTGTCGCTGATGCGGATTCTGAGAGTGCAGGTAAAATGGCGGGAAACCACGTTGTTCAGCAGGAACATCGAGGCGAGGCCGCAGACCGCCGAGGCTCCGTAAACGCCAACGAGCAACAGGCAGTTGTTTGAAAGCGCTCCTGCGGGTATGGCGGGGATTTCTCCCGCCCAGTAGTCGTAGATAAGGTCGGTAACACGCCCGAGAATCTCCGGGCCGATGAGCGAAAGCGCAACGGTCAAAAGGGATATGAGCGCGCCGACGGCGAGCCAGCCCGCAATGGGGCGGGCGTCGCTCAATATCCTTTTAAGAGCATGGCGGTTACTGAGCCGGTATTCCTGTTTAGGCATTCAAATCACCTCCCAGCTGGGAATCATAGATCTCCTTGTAGATCGGGCAGGAGGACAAAAGCTCCTCGTGCGTGCCCACGCCGACAATCCTTCCCCTGTCCATAACATAAACCTTGTCACAGCGCATGGCGGTTGCGGCGCGCTGGGTCACGATTATCTGGGTCTTGCCCTTCAAATAACGGTTAAGCTCCTTGCGCAGTTTGCTTTCCGTGAGGTAGTCGAGGGCGGAAAAGCTGTCGTCAAAGATATAGACCGAAGCGGGCTTGATTATCGTTCGGGCGATATTGAAGCGTTGCTTCTGACCGCCGGAGATGTTCGCCCCGGCTTGGGCGAGCTTATAGGAATAGCCGTTCTCCTGCGAGTGGATGAAATCGCTTATCTGGGCAATTTCGGCTACGCGCTCCAGCTCGTCGGGCGAGGCGTCCTTTTTGCCCATCTTGATGTTCTCCTCAATCGTGCCCTCGAATATCATGCTCTTTTGAAGGGCGATGGCGATATTGTCGCGCACGGTCTCGCGGGAAAGGGTTGAGTAATCCCTGCCGCCCATGGAAATCCTTCCTCCGGTCGGGGCATAAAAGTCCATTAACAGCTTCATCACGGTGGTTTTGCCGCTGCCGGTTCCGCCGATGATGGATACGATCTCCCCATTCTTTATGTCGATATCTATGTTTTGCAAGACCGGCTGTTCGGAATCGCCATAGGAGAAGCTGACGTTTTCGAGCTTAATTTCGCCGCTTAGAACCTCTCCGCTCACCTGCTCCGCGGGCTGACCCTTCAGCGCGAGCACCTCGCTGACGCGGCGGACGCAAACTTTGAGGTGCGGGAGCCAAACGAAGGTCCACGAAAGCACCAAAAGTCCGTTCATTATCAGCGCCACATATTGCACGGTTGCGATTATATCGCCCGCCGTCAGCCACGCCTCCGATTGGATTCTGACCGCGCCGATATACAGCATGGCGATTGTCGCGATATTCAGCAAAAAGAGCGAAAGCGGATTGATCACGCCGGCGAGAACGTTGGCTTTGATGATGTTCTTCGCCATCTCCTTGGTTGCAAATTCAATGCGCCTGTGTTCGTGAAGCTCCTTGTCGAACGAGCGGACGACCCTGAGTCCGCTCAAACGCTCGCGGACGACCTTGTTCTGCATATCAATATATTTATCCGAGTTCTCCCAAAGATTGCCCATGCGTCGGGTTACGAGCCAGATGATGAGCAACACCAGAGGCGCGAGCGCAACCAGCACGAGCGCTAAGAGCCAGTCGCTCGTAAAGGCGAGAACGGCGCCGCCGATAAAGAGAACCGGAAAGGTCACGATAACGTAAACGAACGAAACCGAAGCTTCCTGAATATTGAATATGTCGTGCGTTGCGCGGGTAAGCAGGCTCGACGTGCCGATGGAGGCATATTCCTCAAAGCTCAGGCTGTTGATCTTCTGGAACACGGAGTTTCTAAGATCCCGCGAAAAGCCCGTCGAGACCTTGGAATTGACCCTGGTAGTCCAAATTCCACAGCCCAGCGCCATAGCGGCGAGGAGGAGCATCAAAACGCCGATGCGGATAATCATGCCCATGTCATGAGCTTGTATGCCGTCATTGACGATACTGCTCATAAGATAGGGCATGAGCAGACTGCACATGGTTGAAACCAGATAGAGCAGTCCGACGAGAACGAGCTTCCTCCTGTATGGCTTAATATATCTGAATATCTGTCTCATAGATCACCTCAAACAATAAAAAATGGCTGTGCGTACGACATCACAACCAATTGAGACCCCAATAGCGGGGGTTTTTGCGGTCGGAATGTGTACGACTGATACAATCGAAATATAGCACGAACCCGGCGGTTGAGCAATCGCGGTCTGGTTGAGTTGGGCAAAAGCCTCTCAACCAAAGGTAGAGAACTCGATACCGATGCGGTTGAGCGCTAATTTCTAAGCTTGATCATTTCAAATACATTCTTTCCACAGAATAGATGCAGTTTAGCATAAAGCCCGAAGCAAGTCAAGACTTTTTTTAAGGCGGGAGGTTTAGCCCCAAATTCGATTGCATTGCGTGGCGCTAAGGGAAGGATTGCAAAAAAAGGGCAAAGCCTCCGTTGCCCGAAGCGGAGGGCAATAGGGCTTTTAACTAAGGCTTGCCAATTTTCAGCCATTCGGCATAGAGGGCGTCGATTTCATCGTACAGCGATTGAAGCTCCAAATAGGTGTCGAGCGGGGTAAGCTCATTAAGCGCGGCTTCGAGCTGATCCTTTTTGGCTTCGAGTGCTTCAATCCTCTTTTCCAGCTCAACCGAAGGGTCGGGAGCAGAAGCCGCGGGCGCGGCGGGCTTGGCCGCTCCCCGCTTTTTGCCCGCCGGAGCCGGCTTGTCGTTATCCAAAGCGGTGGCTTTCATATAATCATCCCAGTTGCCCTCATAGGAAACGAGGCGCTTGTTCTCAAAAGCCAGGATGCGCTCGGCACAGCGGTTTAAGAAATAGCGGTCGTGCGAAACCGCGATTACCGTGCCCCGAAACGATGCGACGGCGTTTTCGACCGCTTCACGGGCGGGGAGGTCGAGGTGGTTGGTCGGCTCGTCGAGGATCAGGCACTGGGGATTCTGTTGCATCAGGAGCGCGAGCTTGAGGCGGACTCGTTCGCCGCCGGAGAGCAGGCCGATGGGCTTGAAGATCTCGTCGCCGTAAAAACCTACGCGGCTTAAGGCGAGCCTTGCCGAATCCTCCGTTTGCTCCTTTTCCAAAGTTACGAGCTGAATCATCGACAGGGAGGTATCGTCAAACTCGGTGTTCTGATCCAAAACTCCGGTGCGAACCCAGCTTCCGATGCGGCACTTTCCGGTAAAATCGGCGTCCAGCCCCTGAAGCATTCTAAGCAGGGTGGTTTTCCCACAGCCGTTAGGCCCGACTATCGCGAGGTGTTCGCCGCCTCCGATAACAAAGGACGCGGCGGAAAAAAGCTCGACGTCCCCGAAGCGCTTGGAGGCGTTTTCGCAAACGGCGATTTCGGCGCTTATATGATCGGTGGGCTTGAGGTTTATCGAAGCCGTATTGACCGCGCCGAGATGCCCCTGCCGCTTCTTTTGCCTAAGTTCAGCGCGCTCCTCGGTGAGGCGGGCGATAACCTTTTCCCTCGACTGCGCCGCTTTTATCATGCGGTGCGAGCGCAGGGTGGTATATATCTCCTTTTCGCGGAGGATCTCGCGGTCGAGGCGCGCTCTCTCCTTGTTCAAAAAGTCGAGGCGAATCTGCTTTTGTTGTAAAAAGGAGCTGTAATTGCCCTTGAAGCTCACCACCGAGCCGTTGTTCAGCTCAACGATGCGCGTCGCAACCCGGTCGAGGAAGTAGCGGTCGTGCGACACGACTAAAACTCCGCCCGAAAAGCCCTTGAGGTATTCCTCAAGCCACATAGTCGCGTTGACGTCGAGATGATTCGTCGGCTCGTCGAGGATGAGCAGATCGGGGGAGGTCAGCAGGATTCGGGCGAGAGCAACGCGCATTCGTTCGCCGCTCGACAGCTTCGATATCGGAGTTGTGAGCGCCTCGCTCTTTAAGCCCAGCCCGAGCAGGGTCGCCTTCAGCCGGCTTTCGACAACATAGCCGTCCATGCTCTCATATTTGGCGCAAACCCGCTCATACTGCGCCATAAGCTCGGACAGCTCGTTGCCCGCGGCGTCCGCCATGGCCTTTTGTAGCCGGCTCATCTTTTGCTCCAGCTTTACGACCTCGCTCCAATAGAGCGCGTTTTCATCCTCGCCGAGCATCTCAAAATTCTGCATCAGATATCCCACCCGGGTTCCGCGCGAGAAGGAAGCGCCGCCCATATCGCAGCTTTCCAAGCCGTTGGCGATGCGAAGCAGGGTGGTTTTGCCGGAGCCGTTCGGGCCGATGAGCGCGAGCCTGTCGCCGCGTTCAACCGTAAAGGTGACCTCGTTTAAAAGACAACGGTTGCCGTAGTATTTAACTATTCCGTTAAAATTCAATAGTCCCATGCACCGATTATAGCAAAACGGGCTTCAAGCCGCAACTAAATATTCCCGCTTCTCAAAAGCGCCCCGATATGCTATAATCTGTAACATGGAGACGAATGTACTAAAAAGGCTTTCAAAAGCGATTGCGCTCGCGCTCATCCTCGTTTTAATCCTTCTGGCGTTGCCCCTGTCAACGATTGCGGAGGAGAGCATCGAGGCCCGCATCTTTTCGACATTGGACAAGATGTGGTCGATGCTGGACGCGGTGGAGGAGCAGTCGCCGCTCTCCTATTCGGAGGACGGGGAAGACCTTGTTGAAAGAATGCTTCAAGCCGCCTATGAAAATCCCTATGTGGATGCGTCCTCCATAACCGATATAACTGACGACGGCTTTGCTTTTGCCACCGTCGACGGCATCGGTTGCATATACAGTATCCGCCTTAGGAGCAACGATATAAGCGGCGAAGGCGAGGACAGGGTTATGACCGTGTCCTATCAAACCAAAAGCCAAACCGCATCCACACAAAACGTTTTGCTCATAGGGCCATACTATGGCTATGACGATAACTTTACCGATCAGTATCTCAATGAGGCGGATTCCATCGCCCAAACTCTCGGCGGAACCTATACCCTGCTTTCGGGGAAGGAGGCGAACGCCAGCGCCATTTGCGAGGCGCTGACCGACAAGGCGGTCGTGATAATCGACAGCCACGGGTATAGCTACAAAGATACCTCCTATATAATGCTAACCTCGGACGAGGGCTTGAGTTCGAGGGACTATAATAACGGCTATGCCTATAGCTTCGGCAGGGATGAATACGGGATCGACGGCGGCTATCTAAAAGAGCATACCGTGGGCCAGCTTGCATCCTCGCTGATATGGATTCCGATTTGCGAGGGGATGAAAACCGACGGATTGGCGACGCCGCTTCGCGAGATGGGGGCTGAGGTGGTTTTTGGCTATTCGCAAAACGTAACCTTTATCAGCGACTACGAATACGAGACCTACTTCTTTGAACACATGAAGAACGGCTATACGGTCGCAGAGGCCGCCGCCTATATGAAGGATAAATATGCCGACTACGATATCTATGGCGGAGCTAACAAGGCCTATCCCATATTCGTGTCGGATTACGACCCCTATCCCGAGAACCCCGACTCGATTCAGGAGGTAAAATCCGACTGGGTTTTCCCATTCGACGGCAGGTTTGCCGGGCTTTCCTCCCAAAATGTACTCCTCGAATACGATCCGAGCGGGCTGGTAAACGCCTATGACGAGGAGACCGTTTCGGTGAACTGCCTCAATTTCACTCCAACGGGCGTCGATTGGACGAGCCTGAATCCGGAGGTTGCCCAGGTTCGGTCAACCGGGGACGGGACAGCCCTGATATTTGCAAAGAAAGCCGGGACGGCTACAATCCGCTGCACCGTCTATGACGGCGAGGAGGCAATGGAGCGGATTTGCGCGGTAACGGTGCAGGACGTTGGCGGCGTGTTTGTAAAAACCGACGAGATAGAGTGTGGAGTGGAGTATCTTATCACCGCAACGCTCGGCTTTGAGACCTATATACTCACAAACGAGGCGATGGATATATATTACGGGGAGAATTCCATCTATGACTATCTTGTCGGCGCGGAGACCGATCCCGCCAAGCTCTCCGAACTGCTCGAAACCGCCGGAACAAACGACTGCATCTATTCGCTGATAGACGGGACGGCGATTACCGACGATATGCGCTGGGTGTTTTCCGAGGCCGCGGACGGCGGCGCGGGCTACAACATACGGAACGTAAGCTCCGGCTGGTATTTGGCGCGCTTCACCGGGGGCAATATGTCCGACCTTGTAACCGAGAACGAGCCGGAGGGCGTAAGCCGCATATGGTATTACCGCAACGGTGGGCTTTGCGCCCGCTCGCATTCGAGCCAACCCCTCGCTTATATAACGCTAAACGGTGCAATACCTCCCTATTTTTCATCCGGGAAGGGAACCAATCCAACCTCGTCGGACGTGGCAGTTATACAGCTCTACAAGAAGACGGAGCTGAATATCCGGAGCGTGACCTTTTCAAGCGATGATGCAACCGAGACCTTCAGGGTATCCAAGGGCACGATCCTCGCGGATATCGCCTGCTCCGCTCCCAATCCGCCCGAGGGCTATGTGTTTGCGGGCTGGGCGCTGGACGGGGTTGTCCAGCCGGGCGGCTTCGTTGTGCGCGACAGCATCGAGCTGTTCGCGAGCTATGCCGCCGTCAGCGACGATTCCGGACTCTATACTGTGACGCTCTTTGCCAACAGCGGGCAGGCGGGAATCGGGGAATGGACGCAGACCGAGAGCGGGGAAGCGCTGACGCTTCCGGAAGCCTTCCACGATGAACTAAGGTTCTTATATTGGTACGACGGCGAGAACAGATATGCGGCGGGCGCGGAATATACTCCGCATGAGAACGATCAGCTCGTTGCGATTTGGGAACAGGACGACGACTGCGAGCATTCCTATGCAAACGGCGCTTGCGAGCATTGCGGGCGGCGGCTGTATGGCGATGTAAATTGCGACGGGACAATCAGCGCATACGATGCGGCATGGGTGTTGCGCTATATCGTGCGCTTGTCGGAGCTGAACACCCTCGGCATGATGAATGCCGACGTTGACGGCTCCAATACCGTGAGTTCGGCGGACGCCGCAAAAATACTGCGCTATATCGTGCGGTTGGAAACGGACTTAGGTTAGCCAATTAAATTATATGAACGAAAAAGCGGCTGAACGGAAAAATTCAGCCGTTTTATTTTGAAAAACCTTTTAATTTGGACAGCTCGTTCGCTAAGTTTCCTGTGAAAGGCGGAACAGTTCGTTGGTGCGAAGCAGTTTATAGGTATGCGCAATCACAAAAACCGAAGCTATAAAGGTGAGAATATCGGCGGCGGGGAAGGAATACAGCACGCCCTCAAGCCCAAAGATGCGGGGGAGCAACAGGGCGAGCCCAACGCCCAAGACGACCTCGCGAAACATCGAGAGCAACATGGACAAAAATGCCTTGCCGAGCGCCTGCAGGTAGATAAAGGTCGCCTTGTTTACGCAGGCGAGAATCATCATGCAGAGGTATATCCTGAAGCTCTTTACTGCAAAATCGGTATAGTAGACGCTTTCGGCGGACGCGCCAAAGACTCCGATAAGATGTGCCGGAAAAAGCTCGACTAAGAGCAGGGCAACGAGTCCAACGATAGCTTCAGCGATAAGCAGGCGGGAAAACAGCTGTTTTGCCCTGTCCATGCGGCCCGCCCCGATATTGTAGCCGACGATTGGAATACAGCCAGCCGCCATGCCGACGACGATTGAAATGACTATCTGAAAGAACTTCATAACTATGCCCAGCACCGCCATGGGTATTTGAGCGTATTGCGGCAGGCCGAAAACAGGGTCTGCCGCCCCATACTTCACCACCATGTTTTGCACGGCGGCCATGCTCAAAACAAGCGAAGCCTGCGCCAAAAAACTGCTTACGCCAAGGGCAAGAAACCGTCTTATCAGTCGAAACCGGAGCTTAAAGCTGTCCCTTACGAGCTTTACGGCTTTCATCTTCAAAAGATAGCGCACAGCCAAGACGCAGGTTAAAACCTGACCGGCAACGGTGGCGACGGCGGCGCCCATCATGCCCCATTTAAAAGCGAAGATAAAGATCGGGTCTAAAACTATGTTGAGCAGAGCGCCCGCGAGGGTCGAAACCATGGCGTACTTCGGGCTTCCGTCGGATCGAATTATGGGATTTATCGCCTGACCGAAGGCGTAGAAGGGGATTCCGAGGGTAATATAGAAGAAGTATTCCTTTGATTGGGCAAAGGTCTCCTCGTTGACACGGCCGCCAAAAAGCGTTAAAAGCTGTTCGTCTAAAACCAGATATACTGCCGCAAGCGCAAGTCCGGCTCCGGTGCAAAGGACTATCGCATTGCCGATTCCACGATGCGCGTCCTCCTTCCTGCCCGCGCCCAGGCAGATGCTGACGAATGAGCAACAACCGTCGCCTATCATTACGGCTATCGCAAGGGCAACGACGGTAAGCGGGAAAACGACCGTGTTGGCGGCGTTGCCATAGGAACCGAGGTAAGCCGCGTTTGCGATGAAGATCTGATCCACGATGTTGTATAACGCCGCGACCAAAAGTGAGATTATGCAGGGAATGGCATACCGCTTCATGAGCGTGCCAATCCGTTCGGTTTCCAAAAAAGAGTTGGATTTCTGTTCCATTATGCGTTCCTCCAAAAAAATAAGCGCTAAGTCCAAGCCGGATTTACGCCTCAGGCAACACGCTTAAATTCCGTATGCGAAGAAGTTCGCTCCCGCGCAACGAAAAAACGCGCGGCTCAACTGGATTTACGCAGTTACGCCACACGTTCATAGCTCATTTTACCACCCAAAAAGCTGATTTGTCAAAGCCTTTTTTACCCAAAAGGGTTTCAAAGTCGAACTAAACTTTGCCGAAAGTCGTTTGAAAGGCGGAATAACTTTTAATTATCTCCATATCGCTTGACTATGGTTAATCCCGTTGTAAAATCAAAATAAGACGACAAATTGGACGATAAATTGCAACGTCATTGCGGGCATTTTTGCGTTTGTCCGTGGTGCTTGCAAAAGTAATTTGGAGGCAAGGAAGATGAAAAGGGCAGGACTGATTCTATTTAT
>JAUNBM010000047.1 GCA_030527115.1 Clostridia bacterium | reverse complement strand
TTTTTGGCGGTGGAATTTGACAAAAGCACCTAAGTCCGCTATCATATATTAGTTAGGATTTTTTACAAAAAGGAGACTTTTTATGCGTTCATTAACCAGCCGCGAGCTTCGGCAACTATATTTGGACTTCTTTAAGAGCAAGGGCCACGCCGTAATTCCGAGCGCGTCCCTCATTCCCGAGAACGATCCGACCGTCCTCTTTACCACCGCCGGAATGCATCCTTTGGTGCCCTATCTGATGGGAGAGAGGCATCCGGAGGGTAAGAGGCTTTGCGATGTTCAAAAATGCGTCCGCACCGGCGACATCGACGAGGTTGGCGACCCCTCGCATTGCACCTTCTTTGAGATGCTCGGCAACTGGTCTCTCGGAGACTACTTTAAAAAGGAATCCATTGCCTTCTCTTTTGAATTTTTGACCGATGAAAAATGGCTCGGCATCCCCAAGGATAAGCTGTTCTTCACCTGTTTCGAGGGCGATAAGGACGCTCCCCGCGATACCGTCTCCTTCGACCGCTGGGTTGAGCTGGGCGTCGATCCCTCGCACATCGTTTACCTCCCGAAAAAGAATAACTGGTGGGGCCCCGCCGGTCAAACCGGCCCCTGCGGCCCCGATACCGAGATATTCTACGACACAGGAGCCGACCCCTGCGGCCCCGACTGCAAAGCCGGTTGCGACTGCCATAAATACCTCGAGATCTGGAACAACGTATTTATGGAGTATAACAAGACAGCGGACGGAGTATTTGAGCCGCTAAAGCAGAAGAACGTCGATACGGGCATGGGTCTCGACCGAACCGTTGCCACCCTCCAAGGCGCTGACAGCGTTTTTGACACCGACGCTTTTGCCGATATCATTGCAAAGATTTCCGAACTGTCGCATAAGGGCTATAAGGACAGCGGCGATACCATCAAGGCTTTCCGAATCATAGCCGACCATATCCGCTGTGCGGTATTCATGCTCGGCGATCAGCGCGGGGTTACCCCCTCGAACGTCGATCAGGGCTATATCCTGCGCCGTCTGATCCGCCGGAGCATCCGCTTTTCCATGCAACTCGGCGTTCCCGAAAAGGGGCTTTGCGAGATTGCCAAGGTCGTTATCGACCAATACGCCCCCTTCTATCCCGAACTGGAGCAGAACCGGGAGAAGATCCTTTCCGAATTGCAAAGGGAGGAAAACCGCTTTGCCTCCACCCTCAAGAAGGGCATTCGGGAATTCAATAAGCTGGTTTCAACGCTCGACGGCAAACTGATAGGCGGAACCGACGCCTTCCACCTCTACGATACCTATGGCTTCCCGATCGAATTCACGATGGAGCTTGCCGCCGAAAACGGTTATCTTGTGGACGTTGAGGGCTTCCATGCGGCGTTCAAGGCGCATCAGGCGCTTTCCCAAGCGGGCGCAGAGCAACGCTTCAAGGGCGGACTTGCCGACAACACCGAGGCGACAACGGCGCTTCACACCGCCACCCACCTGATGCACTCCGCGCTTCGCAAGGTTTTAAACGACGACAGCGTTGCACAAAAGGGAAGCAACATCACCCCCGAACGCCTGCGCTTCGATTTCAGCTTCCCGCGCAAGGTGACTCCCGACGAGCTTCGGGCGGTAGAGGCGCTTGTGAATGAGGCGATAAAAGCGGACGTTCCGATAACCTGCGAGGAAATGACCGTGGACGAAGCCAAGGAGCAGGGCGCAATCGGCCTGTTTGAGAGCAGATACGGCTCCAAGGTTAAGGTGTATACCATGGGCGGCTTCTCCAAGGAGATCTGCGGCGGCCCGCACGCTGAGCGCACCGGAGAACTCGGAACCTTCCGCATAGTCAAGGAGGAAGCCTCCTCCGCCGGCGTGCGCCGCATCAAGGCTGTATTAAAGCATGACTGATTGGCTGACATATGAATGGGAACACGAGGGCAGGCCCGCCGTCTTTCGCGTGGATCTCCAATACTGGGATCTACTGCCTGTCCTCGCCTATTCTCAGCTGATCTATGTCAGTTGCGCTCCAAAGAATCCCGGTTCGGGCTTTTCAAAGGGCGACGAGCATCTGATAGCTTCGCTCAGATCCGCCCTGAGCCAACAGCTCGAAGGTCATGCGGTCTTTACGGGGAACGTCCGCTTCGACGATCTGGAGCAACTTTACTATTATACCTCCGATCCCGCGCTCATAAATCATGTGTCCGCAACCTGCCGCCAATATTCCAAACTGCAAACCATCTGCGGTTGCATACATGAGCCCCACTTTGCAACCTACTATCGTTTTTTGTTCCCCGATGATGCTAAACTCCAATCGGTCGAAAACCGCGCCCTCGTCGACCGGACGATTAAGCGCGGAGGCGACCTGCGGCTCGTTAGAAGAATTGAGTTGGAAATGGCGTTTTTGAGCCGCGACGACTGCATTGACTTCGCGGCGCAGATAAAACGGGTGGGCTTTACCGTGGGCTCCATGTCGATGGTGTCCGGCGGCACCCATCCCTACCGCGTCTCCATCTTCGGCTATTCCACCCTTGAGCTTCACGAGCTTAACCGCTTTACCGCCCGCGCAATCGGCATTGCCGCAAAATACGACGGTCTCCTCGAAAAGCTCGACGCTCCCTTCATAAGGGCCTGATCATTTTCCTACGCAGAAATTCTCGAATATTTTGTCCAGCGTCCGCGCATCCACATCCGTGCCCGTAATCTGCCCCAGATGATGCAGGCAACTTCTCAAATCGGTAGCTATACAATCCAGCTCCACGGCGCGCTTCGCCGCATTTATGCAACCCAAAGCCTTCTCAAGGGCGCAGATATGGCGCTCGTTCGTTATCAACGTCGCATCGCTGTCCGTGGGCCTTATCAGCGACAACACGCGCTCCTCCAGCTCGGCTATCCCATCGCGGGTTTTTGCGCTGACCAGAATATCGGTATGCGGGAGCTTCGCCACGGAAACGTCCGCCTTATTCTGAACTACGAGCCGCCGCCTGCCCTCCGTGAGTCTCATAACCTCAGCGTCAAAGGCGTCCAGGGGCCGGCTTCCATCCAAAACTACGAGAATCAGCTCCGCCGTTGACGCCGCATCCTTAGCCCTCGCTATTCCAATGGCCTCCGCCTCATCCTCGCTCGGCCGGATTCCGGCGGTGTCGAAAAGCCTGACCGGAAAGCCCTTTAGCGAGATCCTTTCCTCGATGATATCGCGCGTCGTTCCTGCCGTCTGGGTTACAATCGCCCGCTCCTCGTCCAAAATTGCATTGAGCAACGACGACTTGCCGACGTTCGGCTTACCGATTATCGCAAGCCTCGCGCCCTCGCGCAAAACCTTTCCCTGCCTTCCGCCCTCCAGCAAACGCCCTATCTCCCCCGCCGCCGCATCCAATTCGCGGGGAAGCATGGAATATGCCTCCGCCTCCGCTTCGTCGGGATAGTCGATGGCGGCGTCTATTCCGGACAAGGCGTCCAGCAATAGCTCCTGAATCTCAAAGACCCTTCGGCAAAGCCCGCCCCTGTGCTGTTCCAGCGCGGAATTTAAACTGCTCTCCGCCTCGGCGTTGATTATGTCCATAACAGCCTCAGCCGCGCTCAAGTCCATCTTCCCGTTAAGGAAAGCGCGTTTGGTAAATTCTCCGTTTTCGGCTATGCGCGCCTCCGTTTTGCCCAGGCGGGCAAGTACTCCCCTCACGGTTTGAAGTCCGCCGTGGCAATGCAACTCCAGCATATCCTCGCCTGTATAGGTGCGCGGCCGCTCGAAAAAGACCGCCATGCACTCGTCCAGCTCCCTGTCGCCGTCCATAACCTGCACGCGGCAAAGTCGGGACGGGCTACGGGTTATGTCCCGATTGAGCAATCCCTTAGCTATCGACCTCGTTTTCGAGCCCGAAACCCTGATTATCGCTATTGCGCCTCCGATTGCGCTCGAAGGGGCGTATATCGTATCCTGTTGCATCTTATCTAAAAAAGCCGCCCATCCGGACGGCTTAAAGCTCCTTTTACCGATTGGGAGTGATTACGACACGGCGCATGGGCTCGACTCCTTCGGAATGCGTTTCAACTCCCCGAAACTCCGCCAGCGCGGCATGCACCACACGGCGTTCATAAGCCGTCATGGGATTCAGCGCAAAGGGCCGTCCGGTTTTTGCAACTCGCGCCGCATTCTTTCTCGCGAGCGAGCAAAGCTGTTGTTCACGCCTGGCCCTGTAATTCTCGGTATCCACCGTGATCCTTTGATATGCCTCGTCCCTGCGGCCGCGGTTGGCATAGATGGATACAAGGTGCTGAATCGCATCCAGCGTTTCGCCGCGCCTGCCTATCAGCACGCCGTCGCCGTTGGACAGGATATTGAGCCGCAAGCCCTGCTCGGTTTCACAGGCCGTTACCTCAGCGTCTATTCCCATCTTGCTTATCAGCTCCTGCAAAAAGCGGGCGGATTCGGAATTTTCGGCGCACTCCTTCGTATAAGGATACTCAACCGCCGCCTTCTCCCTATCGTCGCGCTCGCGCTCGCGCCTCGGCGCTCCGTCGCGCTTCGGCTTGTCAAAGGAGGAGCGTCTGCCCTCTCCCTCGCGCTTTTTGACGGGCGTTTCAAAGACCGGTTTCGCTTTTACCTCGCGCTCAACCAAGCGGACGACCGCGTTTCTCGCGCCCAAGCCGAATATGCCCTTGCTCTCGGTTTGAACCGTTATAACCTCAACCTCGTCTATCGAAACTCCCATCTCGTTAAGGCCATGAAAAATGGCTTCATCCAGGGTCTTTCCGGAAAATTCCATGCTTCTCATCGGTTTAATACCTCCACTTTGTTTGCCGCCTGTTTTTTAAACCACGCATTGAGCGTCAGGTTGATGCACAATGATATCATATTGCTGAAGATCCAGTAAAGCGAGAACGTTGCATCGTACTGCCAGCAGAAGAACAGCGTCATCGCCGGGAACAGGTACATCATGAACTTATTCGGGGCCTTAGCTCCCTCCGCCTGCTGCTGGTTCTTCTGTCCGCGCTGCATTATCCAGCTCGAGAGGAAGGTCGTTGCCGCGGCTATCACGGCAAGAATGCCAAAGCCATTGGTATATCCGTGGTTGACCGCCTCGACGGGAGCCATCTTTTCATCGTATATGCGGATGAACTCCTCCTCATCGTCGAAGAACTGCCAGTCCTCCAGGACTTCGCGCAATTTGCCGTCATCCTCCTCCAGATAGTAGTACTTCTCGATGTTTTCGCTAAAGGTGGAGTAGAACTGCTCGCCGCTCATCTCCGGCTGGGCGCTCAAAGGATTGTCCGGCCGCCAGATGTTCCTGATCCAAAGGAAGCGATAGCTCTCCACCATCTCAACCGCCGTATTCGTCCCGTTCTGCGAGTCGTTTTCTGCGGCGACAACCAGCCTCAACGCTTGCTCGTTAGACCAGGAGCGGAATGCGCTTATAAATATGAAGAAAAGGGGCAGAGTGAACAGCATCGGCAGGCAACCGCCCATCATGCTGACGCCTCGCTCCTTCATGAGCTTGCGCTGTTCCGCATTCATCTTTTGCGGGTTGTTCTCGTACTTCTTTTTGATCTTGTCCAGCTCCGGCTGAACCTGTTGCATCTTCATCGTTGATTTCCGCGACTTAATGTCGGAAAACAGCGTGAGCGACTTGATAATCAGGGTGGACAGCAAGACCGTTATAACAACGGCGAGACTGCCCCGGCTAAACAGATTCTCCATTCCCTGATACAGCAACCGCATACCAAGGAACGCCCAGTTGGTCAGAAAAAACCAATCTCTCATCTCTTATCTCCTTATAAGCTCCCTACGGAACGGGATCGTAGCCCCCCTTGCATAAGGGGTTACAGCGCAAAATCCGCCAGATCGCCAGCCCCGCGCCTTTTAGGGCGCCGTATTTTTCAATCGCTTCCATGGCGTATTCGGAGCAGGTTGGGGTAAACCTGCACGCATTTGGAAGTCCGGAAGATATATGCTTCTTGTAGAAGCGAATGCAGCTCAGCAGAACTTTCTTCATTCCCCATCCCTCATTAGCTCAGCTCGAAGGAGAAGTCTCTGCATATCGGTCTGCAAAGCCGCGAAGGGCTCGGTCAGCGAGGCGTCCCTCGCAATGAATATCAGGTTATAGCCCGGCTTGATCCTCGGCAACAGGGGCGAAAGGCAGGCGCGAAGCCTGCGCTTGCACCGGTTACGCTTGACGCTGTTGCCAATCTTTTTAGATACGGAAAAACCCACCAGCACCCTGTCCTTGCGATTTTTTGCATAGACGAGGGTAAACGGCTTGCAGCTCGCCTTCTTTCCCGCCCGATAGGTGAAATGAAACTCCTTATGCCTTTTGAGCGAATATGTTCGGTTCAATCGCTTTCACTTCCCGCAAACGAACGCACGGCAGGCACACGCCTGCCGCAAGCCGGTTTTTCCCACTCTAAAAACACAGAGCAGCCTACGCGCTCAGCTTTTTGCGGCCCTTTGCGCGCCTGTTCTTCAAAACGTTTCTGCCGTCGGACGAAGCCATGCGCTTACGGAAACCGTGAACTTTGCTGCGCTGTCTTTTCTTCGGCTGATAGGTTCTTACCATATTCTGCACCTCTCTCCGTTAGATTTAAAAATTAAATGGCGCTATCCGCCAATTTAAGCCTTTGATATTATAAAAGCAAAGCCTGACGAATGTCAAGCTTTTTTCAATATTTTCACAGTTTGAGCCGCGCAAAGCTCCGCCCCCGCCCGTTGGCGCGGATGTTTGGCGGCAATAACCGCCTCAGCCGCCCACGAGCGGCAAAAATTCGCTTTCCTCCCTGCCGCTTGCCGCCGCCAGTTCCGCAATCAGCACCTGGCGGGCGGTAAGATACATCTTCCGCTCCCCCGCCGACAGCCCCTTGGCCTTGTCACGGCACATAAGGCACTTAACGACGTCGGCCACGGTAAAGATATCGCCGCCCCGGAGCTTGTCCAGATTCTCGCGATACCGCTGGTTCCAATTCTCGCTTTCGGAAGAACAATCGCCCTCCCGAAGAAAGCTGACAACCTCCTCGCAGGTCTTTAAATCGACCAGCCGCCTAAGTCCCACGCTTTCGGCAGTTTTAACCGGAACCATGGCGGTCATCCTGCCCATAACAAAACGAAGCTGATAATACTGTGCGCTCTCGCCCAGTACAGTTTGCTCCTCAATAGCTTCCACAACACCGACTCCATGCATGGGATAGCAGACTAATTCTCCGACCTGAAACACATATTCCTCCCTGACTATATTCCCCGTATCTATATTATAAATCAAGGAGTCTAATTTGTCAATAAACGAAAAAGATACCACAGCAGATTTTTTTTGTCAAGATATTTTTTTTGAAATCTTTCCCCACCGGGGCGCGGGCGGGGAAGAATGCGCGCTTTGGCGGAAGTCGTTATTTCAATATGGCGAGCGCCCGAAGGGCGTTGAGCCGCTTCGGGCGCTTTTTCTAATATTTCGCTTTTGCGCCGCCTTAAGCGCTCAACTATTCCTCTTGCCCATACCGGTATTTCAGCACAAGCTCATTCAGGGCTTCGAGCCGTTCGTCATCGAGGTCGAGCAGGAGGGGTATACCGCGGAAATTCGTCCAATCCTTCCAAAGATCATTTCCCAGCATCTCCATAGTCTCTTGCGTCCAATCAACGCCTGTGCAGATAACCCTCGTGCTCTCGGAGTCCACGGCTTCGGTGCAACTTGCAAGCAACTCAAAGAACTCCGCCGCTTCCTCCTCCGTCAAAACCGCCGTCCAGCTTTCCGGAGAGCCTTCCTGCGCCCGCACTTCGATCATCCGAGCTTTGCCCTCTTCTATCGAGGAGCTGAGCGTCTCAGCCCTTTCTCCATACAGCTCAGCGTAGTAATAGTAACCATCGTTATTGTGATAGGTTATGTAAAGCCCGCTATCCGGTAGCGTAAGGCTGATCGAGTACACCTTCGTATCACTAAAGCCCTGTTTCCAAAGCTCAAACATCTCATGGCCGCGTTCCTTATACAATTCGATGTATTCGTCCAACGCCTCCGGAGTCTGCTTGGAGATGGCGTATCTGACCGCATAGACCTCCAGCCCGTAATACCCGCTGGCAACAAGGCTGTCCACCTCTCCATCCCAATACACATAATCGTATTCCCCGCTCTTATCCAGGGCGTTATACACCCGCTCCGCCTCCTCGAAAGTATAATCGTCCAGATTATTGAAGCTGTACTTTAAGTTTTCCGACGACGAGGGAACGGACAAAACCGCGTCCTGATAGTCCGAATTTGCCATCAGCGTCTCCGTCCATGCCTCCGCCTCCTGCTGATTGAACCCGAGGATTCTGTATATTGAATAGCCCGATTTCAGCTTGATCCGGAGTCTTACGAAAGTTGAAGCCGCAGGCCCGCCGCGTTCCCCATCCAACGCTGAGGCAACCAGTTCGTTTACGGTTTCGTCGGAGAGATTGACCTCCCGCACCCTGTAATCGGAGTAATTCCCCTGATTGGATAAGTAGATCACTTTATAATCGCTGATCGAGTTGAAGAAGTAAACGCCTTCTATATCCTCCGCTTCGAGTCGCACATTGTCGATAAGCCCGCATCCGAGTATGGCGACCAGCACCAGCGCCGCTCCGACAGCCGCCGACGCCACCCACCAGAGGAGCGATTTAAGCGCGGCGATAAAGCTTCGCTTGCACACGCTCTGATATACTATGAAGAATACCAGCGATAAAAGCGCAAGCGTCAGCAACAGCGTGCTTTCCCAGTACGCCTCCACCAAAACCTCATAGGCTATTGCCAGCCACAGCGGGAGCGCAAACAACGCGGCATGGATATTCTGTTTCCTCGGACTTTCCGCGCTCTGCTCGGCAAGCTCCGCCTTTCTGCGGTTGAACAGCCAACAGCCCAGCGCCAAAGCCGCGCCAAGCAGGAGCAGGCTGTAAATATAGGGCCACCACGAGAGCATCATCCGCTCCAGCTCGTTGTAGACTCCGGCAAACAGAATCCCCGTCGCAAGCTGTCCGCTGTTGTTCAGCGGCTCAAAGCCGAATCGAACGAACTCGCTGCTCATGCTGTCCGCACAGGTGTTAACGAGCATGATGTAGAATCGCGGAAGCCATAGAACTATTTGCGACATAACGACGTTTGAAAACAGTCTTCCGGTGATTATACAGCCTATCGAACACATAGCATAAACCAGCATCGTCGCTATGAGTAAAAAGCAGAACAGCACCAGATATTGCGCGAGCTGAACGATGTGGAAGCCGCCGAACAGATTGAATATCGCGCTTATGGCTATTGACAACCCCGCGCCTATCGCCGACCATGAAACTACC
The DNA here is from genome assembly GCA_030527115.1 of Clostridia bacterium. Lineage (GTDB taxonomy): Bacteria > Bacillota > Clostridia > Christensenellales > CAG-138 > JAQUTY01. Next base: position 2,473 of record JAUNBM010000047.1, on the reverse strand, counting down.
GCAAGCGTGGTGCTAAAGAAGATAGTTGTTCGCGTTGCAGGTATCGCCATGTAAAAGTCGCACCGACTGCGCCGGTTGTAAGTTCCGAACGCACACAGCGCCGCTATCAAGCCCGCCGCAAACGGAAACGCGAACAGACTGCTGTTAATCCGGGTCAGGCTCTCTATCACGAGCGACTCGGCGGCGTTATTCGCCCCGTCGATTATTGAGATGGTTGCAAAGACCAAGCTCACCAACAGCATCGGAAGCCCCAGCCTCCTGAACTGCTCCTTGTATAAAGCGTTGAAATAAGCTGACTTCATGCTATATGCCCTCCTTTAGTTGGGAAGAGAAATCATAGCCCAGGGCGTCCATCTCGTAGACGAAAACCTCCTCCAGCGACAGCGGAAGCAGTTCCAAAAGCAAGGGTTGCATCCCGTCGAGCTTCGCCTTCGCCTCATCGCGCCCGCCGCGCAGGATAAAGTTTGCCACACAACCGCGCTGGGTGTAGTTTATCATGTCCATGCCTTCGAACCGGCTCTTGTCAAACGGTTCCGAAAAAGCTATTTGCACCTTGAACATCCGCGTTTTGAGGTTTTGCACGTCGCTCTCAAATACTATGCCGCCGTTATACAGCAGGGAAAGCTGATCGCAGGTGTCCTCAAGCTCGCGAAGCGAATGGCTCGAAAGCACCACCGTCATATCGCGGTCGACCATGGTTTCGTAGACTATCGACTTGACAAGATTTCTCATAATCGGATCCAAGCCATCGAAAGTTTCGTCGAGGAGCAGAATCGAAGGCCGCGTTGCCAACGACAGTATCAGCGCCGACTGCCGGCGCATCCCCTTTGAAAAAGCCGCGATGTTCTTGTTCATCGGAAGCTTGAACCTTGCCGCAAGGCTTTTGAAATACTGTTCATCGAAGCTTGGATACGCCGCCGCATAGAGCTTCGCCATCCTTCCCAAATCGCTGTGCTGTAAAAAGAACACCTCGTCGGCAACGAACGCGATCCGCTGTTTGACCCGCGGATTGTTAAAAACCGGCTCGCCGTCTATCAGGATCTCGCCCGCATCCTCGCGGTAAACCCCCGAAATCAGCCGCAGCAAGGTCGACTTGCCCGCGCCGTTCGCGCCGACCAGCCCATAGACGCTTCCGGAGGAAATCTCACAGCTCAGCTCCTTCAGCGCGTAAAAATCTCCAAACCGTTTGCTAACCTTATCAACCCTTATCATATTCGTTACCTCCTTCATCATACGCCGCTCGCACCCGCTCCATCAGCTCCTCCAGCGGCACTCCCGCCTTTTTAAGCTGTCTGCTCAAGCGCTCAATCTCGGGCAAAACGTTCCGCCGCTCCCGCCTCACCTGCTCAACCGCCTTCTCGCTCACATAGCGGCCGCTTCCCGGCACCGTGTAACAGAGCTGTTTGCGCTCAAGCTCGGCATATGCCTTTTGCAGAGTATTCGGGTTTATTGAGAGATCCCGCGCAAGCGTCCGCACCGACGGCAAGGGCTCGTTGGGCGCAAAGTAGCCCGCTTCAATCAGCGTTTCCGCCTGTGCGATAACCTGCTCATAAACCGGCGTTTGGGACTGTCTGTCAATAGCAAACAAATGACCACCTCCTAACTGTATTATCCATACTAATACACCTATGTCGGAATGTCAAGACTTTTTTTAAATTTTTTTAAGTTTGAAGCTTTTTCTCCTAAGATGCGAGCGTCCGCTCTGCCAAACCGGGGCAAATTCAGCTTCTAAAAGGCCTGTTAAACGAGCCAATCTCAATCAAATTGCCTTCCGGGTCTGCAATATAGCAGGTTCTCTGTCCCCAAGGCTCCGTCTCCGGAGCGAGAATCGGGACTGCCCCATTTCGGGTCACCCGCTCAAACGCCGCGTCTACCTCCTCGAAGGAGTCCACATACAGCGCAATCTCGCAATGTCCGTTCAGCCCTTTGCTATACTCATACTTTCTCTTTGTCAGCCCTTCAAAGTCGTCCCGTCCATAGAGCAGAAACAGGGTGCCATCCTTGACGAGATACACATTTGAAGCGTTTTCGTCCTCGATGATTTCAAATCCGAGAACGTCGCGATAGAATCGAATCATCGTTCCCATGTCGTTTACCAATAGTCCAAAGCCGTCCAGTCTCATAAAGCCCTCCTAAAGACTTGAAAAGAGTTGAGCCGTTCGCGGTTGCCGAAGCAAATCGATCAGTTGCCGTAAATAGCTTTCAATATCAACCATAGGGCTTGCCTCCAATCTCCGTCGCGTCCAATTATACCACAAGGTATAACTCGCCACAAGCATCACCCCTTCTGAATCATCGGCTCGTCCCCCGCCCCGCCTTTTTGCCGCTCACGCGGGGCGCTCACGCGGGGTTTTCGCACTTTCTTCTTCGCGGGAAGAAGAAAGGGCCAAAGAAGAAGCGCATAGGGATAATATTAAAAATTAGATGCGTTTATCCCACCGCCATGCCCCGGACATGGGGCATGGCGGAGTGT
>JAUNBM010000046.1 GCA_030527115.1 Clostridia bacterium | reverse complement strand
CACACCGTCTGCGTTTTCTCGCTTTTGCTCCCGCTATCAACTGTAAAACTTCCGATCTGTATTCGCTCAAATTCGTAACCTATTTCAACGAGGGACTGCGTCCCACCTCGACCGAATTTGTCGAATGGCTCCGCGCCGTGCAGGAGGCCAACTCCCTGTTTTACAGCGCTCCCTCCGGAAGCCAGAGCTGAACGGCAAGGGATAATTCAATTATTTCATCCGCCTCCCTCCCTGATTAGCGAGGGAGTTCTTTTTCGACACTTTTTGCAATTATCCTTGACATCCCTCCGCTGTGTGATAAAATATGCTATGTAATAATAAGGAGGATAATCTTATGAAACGATGCTTAGCCTTGCTGTTGACGGCTCTTTTGCTGTTTACGTTCGCCCCTGCCGCCTCTTTCGGCGTGGAACAATACTATATCCAGGGCGCCGTTTTGCAGACCGAAGGGCTGGAGCTGACCGATGACGGCCTGATTGCAGTTCCCTTTACTCTCGAAGGGTTTGCGCAGGGTCAAAAATTCCTGTCCGTTCAGTTTTTTGTCGACTATAACCCCAATAACCTCGAGCTGGTAAGATGCGACGCCGATCCGCTCACCGAGCTGAACGCCCTCGGCAGCACCGTTGAAGTCCATCCGGAAATCAACGATATTGCAACCGAGACCGGCCGCCAGTTCCGCTATGCCATCGCCGGCTCGTCCGGACTGAGCTTCAACGAGGAGCCTCTGCTCGTTTTGTATTTCCGCGTTGCCGATGGTCTGCGCTATGGAACTCAGCTGAATCTGGAGCTGAGCGGGCTGGAGTTGTCGCTGATTCCTGCCGAGGAAGGCGGACTGCCCGTTTCCTTCGACGGGTTCTTTGGCGAGAACGGCTCTATCACCATCAACCCCAGAGCGAAATTCTATGATGGCGAAACGCTGGTTCATTCCGTCGGTTACAATCTCGGAGACACCTCCGTTACGGAACCCGAAGTGCCCCAGCACGCGGGCTATATCTGCTCCTGGCCTGAGAGCTATGAACTCCCGATAAACGGCGCGGTGATCAACCTCATAAAGGACCCCATCACCTATGTTGCCACCTTCGTCGATGAGAACAACCAAACCGTCGGAACCGTCGACTTCACGCTGGATGATACCGTGGAGGAGGTTCTTGCAAAGGCTCCCGCCGTTCCCAAAAAGGCGGGCTATATCGGCAACTGGGAGACCTTTGAGCTGAAGGCTGAAAACATCACCGTTGCTCCGGTATATACAAGGGGCTTGTACGGCGATGCGGATTGCAGCGGTGAGATAGCCGCCGCTGATGCGGCCGCCGTGTTGCGCTTCACCGTCCGGCTTCAGGACCTCAGCGAGCTTGGACGCTTGCAGGGCGATGTTACCGCGCCCTATGACGGGTCGCCGAACTCCGCCGATGCGGCGCAGATTCTGCGCTGGTGCGTCAGGCTGATAACCGAATTCCCCATCGAAGCCGAAGACTGAGTACAAAATTAAATTCTTGTGGCGGCGCGGCTTTTCGCCGCGCCGGTCTTTCTATGATAAGCGTTTGTAAGGCAACAAGTTCCGATCTTAATTTCATCCTTGCCCTGATAGCCGATGCTAAGGATTATATGCAACGCCAGGGCTTTTTGCAATGGACTCCCTTCTATCCGATGGAGGAGGACTTTGCGCGGGATATTGAATTGCAACGCGGCTACATCCTGCTAAGTTCAAAGACGCCGGCGGGTTATGCCGCCCTGTCCTTCGAGCCGGAACCCTGCTATGACGAGCTTGACGGCGAATGGCTCTCTAAGCTTCCCTATGCCGTTATTCATCGCTTGGCGGTCAAGGAGGAGTTTCGCGGAACCGGAGCCGCCCTCCAGCTCATCTTGGGCTTGGAGCTGATATGCAAGATGAAGGGGACGCTCTCCCTCAGAACCGATACCCACCGCGACAACCTGCCGATGCAGGGGCTCCTGAAAAAAGCCGGCTTCACCCGTTGCGGAACCGTCGTCTATCCCGAGATTCCCACCGGGGATAAGAGCAGGGTCGCCTTTGAAAAGCTCCTGTCCGAAGGCTGTTCCTGCGGCTGAACAGCCCTATGGCAAAGCAAGCCCGCCTTTTTTCTCCTTCGCGGAGGACTTCGGCGCTTATCTGCATGATTATGCGATTATATATTGTGTCAAATTCGTGATTTTAGCCTTTGAGCGGTTGACCAAGGGCGGGTTCGTGCCATATAATGTTATTAAAGAAGGAGCGAACCACATGAATCTCTTGTTCTTTTTAACTCCCAAACAGGATGTTTGCGTCTTAAAGAAGGATCAAACCGTGCGTCAGGCTATTGAAAAGCTTCGCACCTCGCGGCACACCGCCGTCCCCGTCATAGATTGTGAAGGGCGCTACTGCGGAACCATTGCGGACAGCGATCTTCTGCACGTTGTTATAGAGCATGAATCGCCCAGGGATTGGGAGCGCATCCCCCTCCACACCATCGTTAAGAAAAACCTCAATCCAGCCGTCAATGTTTCCACCCATGTCGACGATCTGCTTCAGTCGGCTACCGAAAGGAATTTTGTTCCCGTTGTGGACGACTACGGGGTTTTTATCGGAATCGTCACGAGAAAGGATATCATCCGCTACTTCATAAGCGAGCAGAAGAAGGCTTCAAAGGCCGTATAAAAATTCCCGACACAAAATCAATCCGCCCCGTCAAAGGATGCAGGGCGGATATTTTTGTTCTAATTTCGGGCTTTGGGCTCAGTTGCCCAGCGGATTGGCATAATAGCGCAGGCTCCACGTCGAGGACGTCCAGAGCGTATCTATATCGACTCCTCCGGCGCTGGTGGTGGATTCCAAAAGCCAGTCCTGCCCGTTTATGTTGCCGAGATAGATGGCGGAATGGTTGCCCCTGCCGTTTTTGTCCACCCAGAGGAATATATATCCGGGCTTTGCAACGGAGCAGTTGTAGTATCCGCCGAGGTCGGGGAACTCATACAGACAGCCCGCATTCCTGAACTTCTCGATCTGATTATCGGAGCCGGCGCAGATGACGTTGCCGTAGCCGGCGTTTGCATAGGCAGTCCGGGTGAAGTTACTGCAATCCAGCTCGGAATACGGGGTTCCCATGAGCTTTAAGCCTTCCAATATTACCTTGGTGGACGGAAGCCCCGGGTCGAGATTGACGACATAATCGTAGATGCTCCTTGCCAGCTCCATCTCCCGCTCAGAAGGTTCCGAATCCGCCCCGTACAGCCCCGTCAGTATAAGTTCAAACAGCTCCTCGTCGAATACTTCCACGGCTATCAGGACGCTCGCCGAATAGTGGCTTATCTCGTCGGTGAGCGTTAGCACCGTTTCGCCGGAGGAACGGGCGGTTACAAACACGCTGTTCCCCGATATATAGGCGCTTGCAACCGAGGGCAGGGAGTTGGACAGTCGGAATTGCGGCGTTGCGCCGTTGGCAGTATAGGAAAACGCCAAAGCCTCGGTGTCCCCGGGGATGAGGGTCGATTCGTGCCGGGCAAAGCGCAGTTCGGATATCATGGCGGGCGGGTCGGGCATATAGCCGCCGAGTTCCTGGTTCAGCCGGACTACATATCTTAATATGCTCGAAGCGTCCGAAGCGGACAGGATTTCGTCGCCGTCGATATCTGCGGCATACCAATCCACTCCCGCAAGCGATTCGAGCCTGACGACATGGCGCAAAATTATCGCCGCATCCTGGGCGGAAACCGCCCCGTCTCCGTTGCAGTCGCCCAAAAGCCTGTTGGTATCCGCTGTCGCGAAGCCGAGCGGAAAGACGAGCAACAGCGCGGCAAACAGCGATATCAAGCGTCTCATCAATACCCTCCTTACAGTCCGGCGGCGATTTGTGCCGCAAGCCTGACATTATTATACACCAGCGCGATGTTGGATTCAAGACTGCTTCCGTGGGTCAGCTCGTTTATTTTCGCGAGCAGGAAGGGTGTTATCTCCTTGCCCTTTATGCCCTGCTGTTCCGCTTCCTCCACGGCCCTTTGAATCGCGCGGTCGATAAGCTCCTTATCCATCGAATATTCCTCGGGAATCGGGTTTGTGACGAGCATTCCGCCGCCGAGCCCTATTTCCCTCGCCGCCTTTATCGCCTCGGCTATAATCTTTGGATCGTCCACCCGCCATTGGAGCGGAAAGCCGCTGTGCCTCGTGAAGAAGGCGGGCAACTCATCCGTACCGAAGCCAATGACCGGCACGCCCTTGGTCTCAAGATATTCGAGCGTTAAGCCGAGGTCGAGAATGCTCTTGGCTCCCGCGCAAACGACGCATACCGGAGTTTTTGCAAGCTCCTCCAGATCCGCTGAGATATCCATGGTGGTTTCCGCCCCGCGATGCACCCCGCCGATGCCGCCCGTGGCAAAGACGCTGATGTTGGCGAGATTCGCCACTATCATCGTGGCGGCAACCGTGGTCGCGCCGTTCCGCTTCTGAGCCAGAATGAGCGGCAAATCGCGGCGGCTCGCCTTGGCAATTTTCTGTCCCTCGCGCCCCAAAGTGTCAATTTGCTCCTCGGTCAGTCCGGCGCAGAGCTTGCCGTCGATAATCGCGCAGGTGGCAGGCGCCGCTCCGTTCTCGCGGCAAATCCTCTCGCAGTTCAGCGCGGTTTCGACGTTCTTCGGGTAGGGCATACCGTGCGAAATAATCGTACTCTCCATCGCCACGATGGGTTTGCCGCACCGCTGTGCCTCGCTCACCTCCGGCGAGAGCTGCAAATAATCCTTTAACTGCATATTCTGTTCTCCTTGTATACTGTTTTTCCTTTTATAAACATCATGACGATTCCTGAGCAGAGCCTATCTCCGTTCGCATAGCTCGCCTGATCGGCAAAAGCCGCCTCGTCTATCAAAAGCAAATCCGCATCGTAGCCGTCCCTAACTAAGCCCTTGTTCCTAAGCCCGAAGAAGCCGGCGGGCAGGCCCGTCATTCTATGGACGGCCTCCTCCCGCGAGCAAATCCCGCGTTCCTCGGTCATAAAGCGGAAGGCGCGGGGCATCGTGCCGAAGGAGCGCGGATGCGGGTTGTCCCCCTCCTTGCCGATCAAGCCGTCGGTTGAGACGGCACAGCGCGGATGGGCGAATATCGTGTGCAGATCGTCCTCGCTCATATGAAAGTATATCCCAAGCCCCAGCCCTTGATTCTTAATCAGAATGTCGCAGTAGGCGTCGAAGGGGCTAAGTCCCACCTTTTTTGCATAATCCGTCAAAAACATCCCCTCCGCATCGTGAAAGAAGGGGCAGGAGGAAACATAGGTTCCCGAAAATCCCCCGCTGTTATAGATATAGTTGTCGTAATCGGACTTTCGCTCCATCTCCAAGCGGATTATCTCGCGCTCGGTTGGGGAATCAAGCGCGTCCAAAAGCCCCTTGAGCCCTTTTTTGAAATAGCGCGGGGGTATGGAAACGTTTAAGCTCGTGTTCCCTGCGGTATAGGGATAGCAGTCGATTAAAATCTTCATGCCCTCCTCCAGCGCCGCGTCGATATCGGCAAGGCAGACCTTCGGTTTCCCCCAGTTATCCCTGCCCGCCGCCTTCAGATGGGAGACGCAGAGCGGAACTCCCGCCTCCTTTGCGAGCTTCAGCGATTCGCGCCGCGCCTCCACTACGCTGTCGGCCTCGTTGCGCGGATGGGTGGCATAAAAGCCGCCCTCCTCAGCGACAACACGAAGAAGCGCCAAAATCTCCTCGTTATCCGCATAACAGCAGGGAGCGTAGACCAGGCCGGTGGACAGCCCCAGCGCGCCCTCGCGCATCGAGCGGCGGAGCGCCGCCTTCATGCGCTCCAGCTCCGTCGAGTCGGGCCTGCGGTTGGCATAGCCCATCGCCATCAGCCTCAATGTGCCGTGGCCAACGAAGCAACGCGTGTCGATCGGGTTGCCGATGCTCTCCATCCAGTCGCGAAAGCTCCCATAGCTTTCCAGCGCAAAAGCCGATTTAGGCAGCCCCGGATAGGGCGCTATCCCCGAAACGAAGCGCAGGTACTCCTCCCCGTCCCCCTGAAGATAGGGAAAGAGCGAAACCCCGCAATGCCCGGCTATCTGCGTTCCTATGCCCTGGTTGAGCTTGGACAGCGTGGCGTATTCGGAACTCATCACCAGATCCCCGTGCGAGTGCGCGTCGATAAAAGCCGGAGTCACCGTTAGCCCCGTGCCGTCCAATTCGTCTTTTGCTTTCACTCCGCTGTTGGGTTTTAAGACCTGCAGCCTGCCATTCCAATCTATGCCTACGTCCCCTAAAAAGGCGGGCTTGCCGCTGCCGTCGATAACCCTGACATTGGAAATTTTTGTTTTCATCCCTTGTATTATAGCACGGATGTGTTAAAATAAAAGTGAAATCTTGATGAATGAAGAATTAATAAGCATGAAAAGAAGCTGTGGCATCCTTTTGCACCTTTCCTCCCTGCCCTCTCCCCACGGAATCGGAACCATGGGCAAGGCGGCATTTGAGTTTATCGACTTCCTCTCCGGAGCGAAGCAGGGTTTTTGGCAGATGTTGCCGGTCTCGCCCACCAGTTTTGCCGATTCGCCCTATCAAAGCGTCTCCACCTTCGCCGGCAATCCCTATTTTATCGACTTGGATATCCTTGTAAACGAGGGGCTGTTGCTACCGGAGGAGCTGAACGCGGACTGGGGCGACGACCCGCGAAAGGTCGATTACGGCAAGCTCTATCTGAACCGGGGCAGGGTGTTGAGGCTCGCGTTTTCGAGGTTCGACCGCAACGAGATGGAGGACTTCGTTCGCGAGAACGCGGCATGGTTGGACGGATACAGCCTCTTTGCCGCCTGCAAGGAATATTTTTCGGGGCTTCCGTGGCATAGCTGGGATGACGAGATAAAGTTTCGCACCCCCGAAGGGCTTGAAAAGTACCGGACGCTTTTGGCGGAGGATATCGCCTATCACCGCTTCGTCCAATATGAGTTTGACAAGCAATGGAGCGCGCTCCGTGCCTATGCAAAAGGCAAGGGCGTGAAGCTTATCGGGGACGTGCCCATCTATGTTCCCTGGGACAGCGCCGACGTATGGGAGCGTCCGGAGCTGTATCTTCTCGACGAGGAGTTGAAGCCCGTTCTGGTGGCGGGCGTTCCCCCGGACTATTTTTCAAAGACCGGCCAGCTCTGGGGCAACCCGCTCTACGACTGGGATGCGCATGAGCGCGAGGGCTTCGCCTGGTGGCTGTTCCGTATGGGCGCGGCAAAGCGCCGTTTCGATGTTGCCCGCATCGACCATTTTCGCGGGCTGGAGAGCTTTTGGGCGGTTCCCTTTGCCGAGGAAACGGCGGTCAACGGAAGCTGGCTGAAGGGGCCCGGAATGAAGCTCGTCTCCGCCATCAAGCGGGAGCATCCCGACCTTACCGTAATTGCCGAGGACTTGGGTTTTTTAACTCCTGAGGTCAACAAGTTGCTCAGCGATTCGGGATTTTGGGGAATGCGCGTTTTGCAATTCGGCTTCGATCCCTATAAGAACAGCCGCGAACTCCCGCACAACTATCCGCTAAATTGCGTCGCCTATACGGGCACGCACGATAACAGCACCATGATGGGCTGGGCAAGCGCAACCGAGCCGAAATATCTGGGCTTCGCGGTGCAATATCTGGGGCTGAACCGCGAGGAGGGCTTCCCCTTCGGGTTTGCCAGGGGCGTTTTATGCTCGTGCGCGAAGCTCGCCATCATACCGATGCAGGACTACCTCGGTCTTGGGGACGAAGCGCGGATGAATCTCCCCGGCAGTACCGGCTGGTGGACTTACCGCATGGGCGCGGACGACTGCGATGAAAAGCTCCAATCGCGCATCGCGTCCTATTCCCGCATGACGGGACGCGCCGACTGAACCGGATTAAAACCTTCAAACGAGGGAGGAGCCGCCCGCCCCTCCCCTCTTTTTTTCTCTCCCTTTACGAAACTTGGACGTTAAAATTTTCACATTGACGTTTCACCCAATTGAGCTTATTTTAAGCCTCGGCTGATATGCTGAAAAAAAAAGGAGTGAAAAGATGCGAAGAATACTGACGTTTTTTGCCGCCCTTCTGCTCGCCGTTCCGTTTATTCAAACGAGCTATGCCGATGCGGAGGTCGTTATCGTTCTTGACGACGCAGGCACTACCGTTGACGGCGAATTGATTTCCACCAACCCGGAGTCTGAGGTCTACCTCGCGAACGATATCGTGTATTACATGGAGGGACAGGGCAGTTCCTATGGCGAGGGCTCTGCCGATGAACAACACAGCCCTGAGGAGGCGGCAAAGCACGCCGTTATCCATATCAACGAGGGAGGAACCTATCGGATCAGCGGCGCTTTGAGCTTCGGGCAGATAGCCGTTGAAGCGAACGATACCGATACCGTCGAGCTTATTTTGGACGGGGTCGACCTCACCTGCACGGTCGCTCCTGCCATTATCTTCTATTCCGCCTATGATGAGCAGGACGCTCAAGCGGTAGCAGGGCAGGAGCCGGGGAGCATCATCACCCTGGCGGACGGCTCCGTCAATACTGTCAGCGGCAGTCATGTCGCGAGGATATATAAGACCGGAACGACAAGCAAGCTGCACAAATACGACGGCGCGGTTTACAGCAAGGTCTCCCTCCTTATCCGCGGCGAGAGCGAAGGGAGCGGCAAGCTTTCGATAATTGCGGACAACGAGGGGCTTTGCTCGGAAATGCATATGTGCGTGGAGAGCGGCGTCCTTGAAATACAGTCCCAGGACGATGGGATAAACGTGAATGAGGACGGCGTGAGCGTCTTTATCCAAACGGGAGGGCTGATCTTCATCAATGCCGGACTGGGCGCGGAGGGCGACGGAGTGGACTCCAACGGCTATATGTGGCTCAACGGCGGAACGCTCATCAGCCTTGCCAACAACGGAGCGGACGGCGGCATCGACGCGGATAACCCAATAATCATCAACGGCGGAACCGTTATCGCCTTTGGCGCAAGGAACGATTCGGTGGATTCCTCGTCCACCCAGGCTTACATGGAGCTGTCCTATGCCTCCACTAAACAGGCGGGAACCATAGTTGCGATATTCGATAAGGCAACCGAAACCCCCATTTTAGTCTTTGAACCCCAGCGCGCTTACCAGAGCTTGACCTTCAGCAGTCCCGACCTGTCCTCAGGCAATACCTACTATGTGCTTTCGGGCGGCGTTACGAGCGGCGAATCCACCTTTGGCCTCTATGATACGGCTTCTGTCAGCTATTCGGGCGGGCTTCAGCAACAGCACGGTGGACGCGGTGTCCCCTCCCATCCGGGGCAGGGCGGAGCTTCCTCCGCAAGCAATGATTTCACCCTCGCGGCGGGCTCTTACAGCTTTATGAATGTAACCAACTCCTCCAACGTTACGTTTTCGGGCAGCATTGAGAACTCCATGACCGAGGTAACCTTTACCGCCGAAATATCCGACTATCTTACGACCGAAGCCGCGCCCTTCATTTACGGCGGGTCGAGCGTCGCCCTTGCGGACGAGCTGATTCAGCTCACGGTTACGGACGTCCCTTCCGAGGACTACTTCGCCTCCTGCTTGATGAGCGACGGCGAATCCATGATCTCCTCCATCTTCCCCTCCGAGGCGGGCGATTATCTCCTCACGATAGCCGTAGTTGACGGAAATTCACAGTATTACGGGAGCGCCTATTGGAGCTTTTCGGTAACCGAGGAGGCCGCTTCGCCGGATACGCTGTTCGGAGACGCCGACTGCAACGGCGAAATCAACGCCAACGACGCCGCGAAGATACTCCGGCATATCGTTAGAATAGAAACCCTGACCTCCCAGGGCGAAATAAATGCCGACGTTGATCACGACGGCACTATTGGCGCGGCGGACGCCGCAAAGATATTGAGATATGTGGTCAGGCTGATCGACAGCCTCGACGCTTAGGCTCAGGAGTATAGCAGGCCGATAATCCTGCATACCAGCCTGTTCGGCAGTATGCGGCAGAGAAAAGCAAACAGATGATACTTGGCGCCCGAGGTGTAGAGCGGCCTCGGGTGCTTTTTCTTGCTCATCTTCAACAGCTTCCGCCCTATCCTCTCGGGCGACATCCCGTTCTGTTCGTCCTTTTCCATGGTCGAGATTGCCCTGTCCATGCTCGGATAGGCTTCAGCCCCCTCCGAAGATTTGGTACGTGCCGCCGTAAATCCGGTCTTTATATCGCCGGGCATCAGCGCGCTTACGCGGATAGAGTAGGGGCGCACCTCGTTTCTCAGCGCCATAGTAAGCGCATTCAACGCCGACTTCGACATGGAATAGAAGGCCTGAAACGGGATGGGCAGGATGGCGGCCAGCGAGCCGGTAATCAGAATACAGCCGCTCCCTTGTTCGCGCATGAACGCCAGCACCTCCGAAATCACGCGCACCGTTCCAAACACATTGACGTCGAACTGCCGGAGCATATCCGCATCGCAGGTGAATTCAACGCTCCCTGCAATGCCAAATCCGGCGTTGCTTACAAGCACGTCAATCCGGCTTTCGCGCTCGATAACAGCCGCTATCGCCGAGCGGACGCTCCCCCTGTCGGTTACGTCGCAGGCGACAAACTCCGCGCCCGCGAGTTCAAAAGGCTTGCGGCACAGACCGTAAACCCTGTCGCCCTCATCCACAAAGGCTTTGCAGGCGGCAAGCCCGATCCCCCCCGATGCTCCGGTTATTACAACTACCCTATTCATCCCGCTCTAAAACCTCTGCAAATATCTCCAGCGCCTCATCCAAAAGATCGGTGGTCAGCGTCGCCATATAGCTGGTTCTCAGCAGGCATTCCGAAGGATGGGTTGCAGGCGGAAGCACGGGGTTTACATATACGCCTCCGTCATACAGCTCCTTTGCCTTTAAAAGCGTGTTGAAAGCATCGCGGGTGTATATGGGTATTATCGGAGTGATGCTGTCGCGAATCGGTATGTTGCGCTCCCTGAACCCCTTTCTCATATAAGCCGCCAGATCCAACAGCTTTTGAGGCAGTTCCGGACTCTCGCGCAGGATATGCAGAGCCTCTATCGCCGTGGCGCAGTTGGCGGGCGGAATGGAGGCGCAGAAGATGAACGGGCGCGAGCCATGCCTGACAAAATCCACAACGCGCTTGTCTGCCGCCATATAGCCGCCCAGCGATGCGAGCGATTTGGAGAAGGTTCCCATTATGATGTCCACCTGGTCGGTCAGCCCGAAATAATCCGCCGTTCCGCGGCCGCATTCGCCCAGAACGCCGAGTCCGTGCGCATCGTCAACCATGGTACGCGCATTGTACTTTTTGGCAAGCGCGACTATCTCGGGCAGTTTGCAGATGTCGCCGCCCATCGAAAAAACTCCGTCCGTTACTATGAGCTTGCCCGCGTCCAAGGGAACGGACTGGAGCTTCTTCTCCAGATCCTCCATGTTGTTGTGCCGGTAGCGCAACATGGTTCCATAGCTGAGCCTGCACCCATCGTAGATGCTTGCGTGGTTCTCACGGTCGCAGAAGATATAATCATCCTTGCCGACGATGGTCGAGATGATTCCAAGATTGCTTTGAAAGCCGGTTGAAAAGGTGACGACCGCCTCCTTGTGCAGAAAATCCGCCAGCTCTTTTTCCAACTGAATGTGAAGCTCCAACGTGCCATTCAAAAACCGGGAGCCGGAGCAACCCGAACCGTAACGCTCCAGTGCGGAGACGCCCGCCGAAATGACACGCGGATTTGAGGTCAGCCCAAGATAGTTGTTGGAGCCGAGCATGATACGGCGCTTGCCTTCCATGGTGACTACCACATCCTGTTTGGATTCGAGTTTGTGAAAATACGGATAGATGTTCTGCGCAATAATTTGATCCGCCAATTCATTTTTGCACTTTGAAAATAGATCCATGTTTCTCCTTTCGCTGATTGTAAGATAACGATATATTATAACCGAAAGGTCGGCTCTTGTCAATTTTTACATGATTTTGGTTCGTGTCGGTATTCTGTAGTAAATTCCCAAAGTAAGTT
>JAUNBM010000045.1 GCA_030527115.1 Clostridia bacterium | reverse complement strand
CCATTCTGCCTCGCAGCACTCTCGCCCATTAATTTTTAGCCTATGCAACAGCCCCAGAAAACCCCGCGTGAGCGGGCAGCGGGGGCTATTTTAAAACACCGTTGCAAGGCGGGGTGTTTTAATGTTATACTGCACTCATGGCAATGGATGGATTGACGCTGTACGCGATGGTACAGGAATTGAAGCCTCTTTTAGGCGCACGGGTGGACAAGGTGCAACAGCCGGACTCGGAAACGCTCCTTATCACCTTTCGCCATCGCAAGCTTTTGATAAACATACATAACGCAAACGGGCGCGTTCAACTGACGAACTCCGCCTTTGAAAACCCGGCTTCTGCGCCTGCTTTTTGTATGTTGCTTCGGAAGCATCTTTTGAACGCTAAGCTCATTGACGTATTTTCCGAGGGATTGGATCGCATCGCGGTCTTTGTTTTCCAAGGGCGGAACGAGCTTTTGGACGAAACCGAGCTTCGGCTGGTGGTGGAGCTGATGGGACGGCACGGGAACGCATTTTTGCTGGATTCCGGCGGCAAGATACTCGACTGTATGCGCCATTTCGGGCTGGACGAGAGCGCTATTCGCCTTTGTATGCCGAACGCTCAGTATCAAAATCCGCCCGCCCAGCAAAAGCTCGACCCATTTACCACGGAGCTTGCCGCTGTGTTGCCCTGCGAGCTTTCAGCCGTTTTTATGGGGATATCCAAGCCGCTCGCAAAGGTCTTGCCGACCGATGCGGACAGCCTTCAAGCCCTGTTTTTACAGCTCAGCGCCGGAATAGTCCGCCCTGCGCTGTATCCGTTTGGCGTCGCCCCGTTTCAGCTTCCGGGCGGCGAGCCCTATCCAAGCCTTTCGGAGGCGATGGACGCTTATTTTATCAGGCGGGATATTGAGCTTAGGATGCAACGTCAGAGCAGTTCGCTCAAGGCGATAACGAATCACGCGATATCGCGCTGTTCCAACCGTCTTTCGGACGCTTTTGCGGCGCTCCAGAACGAGGAGACGGTGCGCCAATGCCGGCTGTTCGGCGAGCTTATCACCGCCAATCTTCATGCCATAGTCAAGGGCGAGAGGTTAGCCTTGCTCGACAACTATTACGAGCAACCGCCGAGCAAGGTTGAAGTTCCGCTCGACCCGTCGCTGTCGCCCGGCGAGAATGCGGCAAAATACTTTAAAAAATACCGTAAGGCGAAGGCGGCGCACGACTATGCCAAGAGCCGGCTTGCCGATCTTGAGCTGGAACTCAAGACGCTTGAAAGCGTGCGGCAGAGCCTCGACGTCTGCACCACTTCGGCGGAGCTTGCCGAGGTTGCCGAGGAGCTTTTTGAGCTGGGGTATATAAAAAAACAAGCGGTCAAGCGCAACGCCAAGGCGGTTGCAACAAAACCCCTGCAATTTGAGTCCCGAAGCGGGGTTAAAATCGAAGCGGGCAAGAATAACCGGCAGAACGACAGGCTTTTAAGGGAGACGCCGCCCGACGAAATATGGTTGCACGCCAAGGACATACCTTCCTCGCACGTTATTCTGCATTCGACCACGCCCAGCGAGGAGGATTTGTTGGACGCCGCCAGGATTGCCGCCTGCTATTGCAAGGCTAAGCTTTCGGATCGCGTTCCGGTGGATTATACCCGCCGCCGCTATGTGAAGAAGCCGAACGGAGCGCCCCCCGGCTTCGTTATATACACAAACCAGAGAACATTATTTGTAAAGCCCGATGAAAAGGCAGTTAAGGAGCTACTGAGATGAGGCTGATTATCGCATCGAACAACGAACATAAGGTCAGGGAGATCCGGCAGATACTCGGCTCGTTCTTTACCGATATGGCGACGCTCAAGGAGGCGGGACTTAACATCGAGGTCGTTGAGGACGGCGCAACTTTTGAAGAAAACGCGCTGAAGAAGGCGGCTGAGATTCTCGCGGCCTGTCCCGCGTTTGACGCCGCGCTGGCGGACGACAGCGGGCTGATCGTGGATGCGCTCGGCGGCGCGCCGGGGGTGTATTCGGCGCGGTACGCCGGCGAGGGGCATGACGATGGAGCGAACAACGAAAAGTTGCTTTATGAGCTGAGATCGACGCCGAAAGCGCAACGCGGGGCGCGATTTGCCTCCTCCGTCGCTCTTTTGCGGCGATACAGGGAGCCGCTGTGTTTTACGGGGTTCTGCGAGGGCGAGATTTTGTTTGAGCCGCGGGGCGAAAACGGATTCGGCTATGATCCGCTGTTTTATTATCCTCCGTTGCAAAAGAGCTTTGCCGAACTGAACGCAACCGAGAAAAACGCCGTGAGCCACAGGCATGCCTCGCTCATGATGCTGAAGGACGCCTTGGAGAACGAATGTGAGAATTGGAGTCTTTTCTGATACGCACGGCGACATATCGGCGCTGAGCGCCTTCTTGAACGAGCTGGGGAAGCTCGACTGCATTTTTCATCTCGGAGATTACTCCCGTGATGCAAGCCGGCTTGCCGAGCGCTTGCATTGCCCGTTCCACGCCGTTCGGGGCAACTGCGATTACAGCTCCGATGCGCCTTATGAACGCATTTTGGAATTACAGAACAAGCGGTTTTTTCTCACGCACGGCCATAGATATGCTGATGAATACGCGCTGGCAGAGCGGGCGGAGAAGAATAATTGCGATGCGATTTTTTATGGGCACAGCCATGTTCCGTCATTGTCGGCGCAGGGCAAGATATTGATTTGCAACCCCGGTTCGCTGTCCAAACCGCGCTATTGCTCCAAGCGGAGCTGCGCCCTCGTCGTTGTGGAGGAGGACGTTTATATCAAACTGCTCTCGGCGGAATCCTCAATCTCTAAATTGCGCATATAATCGGGCAGTTCCGCGAGCGAGCGAAGCCCAAATTTATGTAAAAACTTGTCGGTCGTTCCGAAAAGCATCGGCTTTCCAATGCTGTCCTTGCGGCCTACGGCCTCGATCAGCCCCAGCTTTTGAAGCTGGCTGACTGCATATTCACAGCGCACACCCCGCACCCCTTCGATATCCGCCCGCGTAACAGGCTGACGGTAGGCTATCACGGCGAGGGTTTCGAGCAGGGATCTGCTTGCGCTCCGCACCTGCTCCGGCTGTAAAAGCCGCTCGACGTCCGCGGCATAGGAGCGGTTTGATATCAGCTGTGCCGTTCTGTCGGTGGATAGAAGCTGAATCCCGCGCTCCCCGTCGCGATACTCGCATTCAAGCTCATACAAGGCGCTTTTTACCGAGGCCTCGTCCGCATCCAGCGCAAGGGCGAGCGCCGAAAACGAAACCGGCTCTCCCGACACGAACAATATGCACTCAATCCTGTTTTTCAACCCGTCCGTCATTCGTCATTCCTCAATCTCATCCATATAGGTATAATCCTCATCGTCCTTGTGCAACTCGCGAACCGATATCCTAATCGGGGCAAAGGGCGCTTTTTGCGAGAGCCGAATCTCCCCGCGGCTTAAAAGCTCAAGTATCGCCATAAAGGTAACCACCATCTCCAGCTTTCCGGCATTCTCGGAAAACAGCTCGCTAAAGAGGGCGCTTCCGTTTTTGAGCTTATCCCGAACCAGCCCTATCTGGCGGCGAATCGTAAAAACGTCCCGCTGAACGCTGTGCCCGCGATTATCCGCGCTTTCCAACTTTGAACGGCTTACGAGTTCGCAAAACGCCTCATACAGGGAGTCGACGGACGCTTCATCCAGCTCGACCTTCCTCGGCGGAAGCGGCACGTCCTCCGGCAAACGGGAATACGCCTTTCGCGCCTCGTTCAGCAGAGCCTCCAGCTCCTCGCCGGCGGCCTTGAACAGCTTGTATTCGCGAAGCTGGCGTATCAGCGCCTGCTCCAAGTCCTCCTCGTCGTCCGCGACGACCGGCGGCCTCGGCAGAAGCTGTCGCGATTTAATTAAAACGAGCTGTGCCGCAACCGTTAGAAACTCCGAGGCTTTGTCCATATCTTTGGCGGTAATCTCATCCATGTATGACAGATACTGAGAAGTTATCTCGGATAGGAATATGTCTTCAATATTCAGCTCCGCCCGCTCAATGAGATGGAGCAACAGATCGAGCGGCCCTTCGAATTGGTTAAGGCTGACCTTATAATCCATAAAGGGCTAAAACCAGTTTATCCGCCAAATCAAACACCAGCTCCTGCGCCCAAATCAACGGAGCGTCAAGCACATTCAGCCAGAGCAGGGCGAGCAAAATCCACATACCATAGCGGCGCAGATAGAAGAAAAACTTGGGACTGACATGGCGTGCCAGCGCAATCTCCAAAATATGGGAGCCGTCGAGGGGCGGAATAGGAATCAGGTTGAATATCATGAGCACCACGTTGTACGCCATCAGGTAGGACATTATGTTCATGAAGGCCTCATTCAGCAAAAGATCCGCATTGATGCGCACAAAGATCGCATATAGCAGGATGGAAACTATCAGAACGAGGAGGTTCATCGTAACTCCGGCAAGCGATACAATTATTTCATCCAGCTTGGGCCGCCTGAAATTGCGCCTGTTTACCGGCACCGGCTTAGCCCAGCCAAAGCCGACCAGCAGGAGACACAGCGTGCCGATTATGTCAAAATGAGCGAGCGGGTTCAGCGTCATGCGGCCGAGGTTTCGCGCCGTGGGATCGCCGCACTTATAGGCGGCATATGCGTGCCCCCACTCATGCAACGTAAGGCTGATAACGAGCGCCGGTAGCATATACAGCAGGATTATCGGATTATTTATTATCGTTGTAATTCGGCTGAACATGGATATATTATAATCCATCCCGGTACATTATGCAAGCCTACCCGCGCAAAAAATTCCATGCAAGCCGCCTCAAAACGTCAAGTATGCCGTACGAGCGCACGTCCTGCTCCGGATACAGGGCTATCTCATAGGCGACCGCGCCCGTTGCGTCGATATACGCCATCATGCCGACCGGCGTTTCAACGCTCAGCGGCGCCGTCAACTCGCCGTCCCCCCGCCATTCCTGAGTGAACTCTCCATCGCCCTTCTTCTTCAGCATCACCACGGTCTCATGCGGAACGAGATTTACGGTCTTAGCGTCCCCGTATCGCACCGGAACCTCCGTCAAAAGCGGCTCGTAAGCCTTCGACAGCGTGACGAGGCTGAAGTTGGCGAACACATAATCGAACAAGGAGGTCGCCAGCGCAAAACGGCTCTCGCTGTTTTTACTTCCGATAACGACGCAAATATAGGGCATATCGTTTCTGCTCGCCGCAAATACTCCGCAGTAGCCATCGTCCCTCGACGAGCCCGTCATAAGCCCGAAGCAGCCCGAATAGGTGCGTATCATTCGGTTCGCATTGACAAGCTCCGTCCGCCGTCCGTCCGGATGCACAAGCTCATCCATATAGACGCCCGCATATTGAACAAACGTCGGGCTTTGCGCCGCCGCCTGTCCCAACAACAGCAGATCCAGTGCAGTAAAAGCGCTTCCGTTCCCAATGCAGTCCGAAAGCTCCGCGCTCACCCCCAGCTTTTGCAGGTTGACTTCGATGTTCTGGAGGAACACCTGCTCCGAGCCAAACGCATTTTCGCCCAAGGTGTAAATCGCGTCCCCGGCGGATATCATAACCGCCGCCTTCATCAGCTCCTCCGCCGCTATCTGCTCGGTAGCCTCCAAAAATGCGGTCGGCCCGCCGACGCTTGCCGCCTTTGTGGAAACCTGCATCAGCGTCTCGGGCGCTATCAATCCCTCGTCGAACGCCAGCGCCAGCGTCAGCACCGCAGGCAACTTGCACAGCCCCGCAACGGAGTATCTCTCGCCCTCGTTCTTCTGCTCAATCGCCGTCTCCGACTGCAACGGCGCAATCAACGCCGCTTTTGCCTCCGACATATCTACCGCTTCGCCAAAAACGAGCCGCGGGAGCGCAAGCGCTAAGCCAAAGAATAAGCCCAGAAATCGTTTCATTTCGCGTCCCTCCTTGTTCCCTAAAAACTATGTGCCCCCGGACTGGCTTATGCGAATGCGACACAAACTCCTTCTTATCGCCATACGGATCGTGAGACTTGCCGCTCACGCTGGAGCGAAAAAAGAAGAAATAGAGCGGTTTTTTCGGTGCAATCGGGGGGGCTTTGCGAGGGCGTTGACTGTCCCCTTTAGGCTTCTGCGGCCGTTGACTATGGGAAGGAAGGCGCACTTACCCGAACGCCGGCGCAACTTACTCCGCCCGGTCTGCACCTTGCGTTAAATCGCTTGAAAGGGGCGGGGAAATAACATATACTGATAATGCAAAAACATTCAAGCGTTTGCAGGAGGAGGGAGCATGCAGATCAAGCTTATTACGGACTGCGACATACCGGAGGTGGAGATAACGGTACGTTGCCGCGAGGCGGACGCGGAGATAGCTTCGCTCATGGCGATGCTGCGAATGCAAGACCGCAAGCTTACAGGGGAGAAGGACGGCGCGCTCCACATCCTCAACCCGCGGGACATACTCTATGCCGATACGGTGGACAACAAGGTTTTCCTTTATGCCGCCAAGGACGTTTACGAAACGCCGTTGAAGCTCTATGAGATTGAGGAACGATTGCGGGCACACTCCTTTGTGCGGGCGAGCAAGTCGCAGGTGGTGAACTTCAACCGAGTGGAGTCGGTGCGGCCGGATTTCAACGGCAGGCTCTCCCTGACCATGCAGAACGGCGAGAAATTGCTTGTATCTCGCCAGTACGCGATACAGATCAAAAAAATGCTGGAGGTAAATTGAAATGACAAAATCAGATTTTCGGGTGGCGTTGAGTCACATTGAGCGCTATACCTGCCTCATCTTCACGTCCCACATAACCCTGTTGACTATACTAAACGCGATTGAAGGGGTTGCCGCCATGAGCGTGCTTGGCATATTCATGTGCCTCGCAATCGACTTCGGAATGTCCGTGCTGTCCTACATCGCGTTCAGCGATCTGGTAATAAAGCGCGTCCCGATCGCCGTGCGCTATGTCATATGCTACCTGGGACTCGTTGCGGTCGGCTTCGCGCTCGGCTGGTTTGACACCGTAAAATCCACTTTGGTATCCGTGGCGATAGCCGCCGCAATACAACTGTTCATAGTTTTCAGCAATTCCGCCCGAACTAAGCTTTATAACGCGAGGCTTCGAGAGTATCAACAGCGCCATGGCGATGACGAATAACGCGAAACCGCCGAAATAGCGCATTCCCGCTTTCGCGGGAGCATGATCCCCTGCCCCGACATATCAAAAGCAGGTCGGGAGGAATCATCCCCCCGGCCTCTGTGTCCCCCTGATTTACGTTCCCCTTGGTGTGAAATGTTTGGGTGCGGGTTATTGCCAGTCGTATGCCTCGTGCAGGCCCTCGAAGTAGTTATAGATGCACTTCATCGGGCAGGCGGCAACGCAGGCTCCGCATCGAGTACACTTATCCGGGTCTATCTGGGCAACGCCGTTTACAACATGGATTGCGTCCGACGGGCAGGCTTTTTCGCAACGGCGGCAACCGATACACGCCACCTTGCAATGCTCCCTCGCGGTTTTGCCCGTTTCGGTATTGCGACAGCGAACCACAACGGTGCGGTTCTTGGGAATCAGCGCGATACTGTCGCGGGGGCAGGCGGCGACGCAAGCGCCGCAACCCGTACAAAAATCGTCGTTTATGCTCGCGACCCCGTTTTCAATCGTTATCGCGTTAAACTTACATACATCATAGCAGTCGCCATAGCCGAGGCAGGCATAGCTACACGCCTTTGGCCCGCCCGAGAGAGCGGCGGCGGCTCTGCAACTCACCGGCCCCTTATAATCGTACAGATACTGGACGTTATCGCAGGTTCCGTTGCATCTGACTCTGGCGGTCATGCGCTCGCCAACGTCGGCAGTAACGCCCATAATCCGGGCGATCCGGTCAGCCCCGTCCTTTCCCGCCGGCGCGCAACCGGTGACCGGCGCTTTGCCCTCCACAACCGCCTGGGCAAAGCCATCGCAGCCGGGATAGCCGCAGGCTCCGCAGTTTGCGCCGGCAACGGCGTCGCGCACAGCCTGAACGCGCTCGTCGACCTTAACCTCAAACTTCTTTCCTACAAAGCCCAAGAGAAGCCCGAAGATCACGCCAAGCGCGCCGAGAATCAATAGTGCCAGAAGCACAGGCATCAACCATTCCATCCGTCATCCTCCTTAAACATTGCTGAACAGACCTGCGAAGCCCATAAACGCAACGCTCATAAGCCCGGCGATTATCAAAGAAAGCGGGAAGCCCTTTAAGGATTTTGGCACGTTCACGCTGTTTTCAATGCGCTCCCGAACTCCCGCCATCAGAACGATAGCGACCAAAAAGCCTATCGCGCCGAACACTCCGTTCAATACTGAAAAGAGCAGATCATGCCCGTCGGTCATGTTCAAGATACATACGCCGAGGACGGCGCAGTTCGTTGTAATCAGCGGCAGATAGATGCCCAAAGCTCCATAGAGCGAGGGGCTCGCCTTTTTTATAAACATCTCGACGCATTGCACGAGCGCGGCTATAACCAGGATGAAAGCTATCGTCTGGAGGTAGACCAAATCCAGCGGAAGCAGTATCCAGGTATTGATCACCCAGGTGAAAAGGCTCGCCAGCGCCATTACGAAGGTTACCGCCATCCCCATTCCGAACGCCGTCTCCACCTTGCCCGAAACTCCGAGAAAGGGACAGCAACCCAGAAACTTTGAGAAGATAAAGTTGTTAGTCAGGACGCAACTAACCATGAATACCAATATGGTTACAATGTTTGCATCGGAAATCTGCATTTTTACCCCTCCTTCTTCGCGGTGATGAGATTAACCACCCAGAGCATCAGCCCATAGACTATGAAGCCGCCCGCGGGGAGTATGGCTATCAGCATCGGCTCATAGCCTGCGCCAAGAACGTTCTGCCCAAAGAGCGTTCCCGCTCCAATAAGCTCGCGCAGGGCGCCCATAAGCGTTATCGCTATCGTGAAGCCCAAACCCATTCCAAGCCCGTCGAGCGCCGAATACAGCACCTTATTCTTGCTCGCAAAAGCCTCCGCCCGGGCAAGGATGATGCAGTTGACAACGATAAGCGGGATGAAGATGCCCAAGCTCTGATACAGCGAGGGGACGAATGCCTGCAAAAGCATCTGAACCATCGTGACAAAGGTACAAATGACGACGATGAAGGCGGGAATCCTTATCTTATCGGGGATGAAATTTCTCAACAGCGAAATCACGATATTGCTTCCGAGCAGAACAAAGGTTGCCGCAAGCCCCATTCCAAGTCCGTTGATCGCTCCCGTTGTTACAGCCATCGTCGGGCAGGCTCCAAGAACCAGCCTAAAGGTTGGATTTTCCGGCAATATTCCGTTAAAGAATACCGAAAAGCCCCTTTTCTTCTCCATCAGTACGCACCCCCTTCAATGACTTCTAACAGCAGTTTCTGCGCCGCGTCAACCGCATTGGTGACCGCCCTCGACGAGGTCGTTGCCGAAGCTATCGCGTCGATGCTTCCGCCGTCCTTACTGAGCGCAATATCGCCCGTCAGTCCGCGGTATTGATCGGTAAACGCCTCCTCCTTGGTTCGCGCTCCTAAGCCGGCCGTCTCCTGAAAATTCGTGCCGCCAACCGATACGCCGGTTATTACGCCTTCGGTATCGACCCCCACGGTGACCTCGATCTCATTTGCATAGCCGGAGGTTATCACGCTCGTGCAAAAGCCCACCGTCTCGCCTTCGGCAGACAGCCCGACATATATCCCGCTTCCCTCCTCGGTCTCCACAAAGTCCTGCGCCTCGGGAAGCACCGCCTGACGCGAGCGAACCTGCGCCAGCCGCTCCTGTTCCGCAATGGGTTCCTTTGTCACCGCATAGACTCCGCCAAGCGCGAGCCCAGCCACGGCGGCAATCACTAACAGCTTCAAGCCGAGCTTCAATATGTCACGCATTGCCCTTTACCTCCCCATAAACCTTAGGCCGCATAAACCTGTCGATGAGCGGCGTGAGTATATTCATAATCAATATCGCGAAGGTCACGCCCTCCGGATAACTGCCAAATGCCCGTATCACCGCAACCAGCAATCCGCAACCCAGTCCAAAGACGAGCTGTCCCTTATGCGTCATCGGATTCGTTACATAATCCGTCGCCATGAACACCGCGCCGAATAAAACTCCGCCGGAGAGAACCGCCGTAAGCGGATCAGCCCCGAAAAGCCACGAGAAAAGCATGAACGAACCGATGAACGAGGCGGGAACATGCCAGCTCACCGCACTGGTCAGCAGAAGTATGAGCAAGCCTATCAATATCGCCGGCTTGCAAACCTCGCCCATAACTCCGCTTATCTCGCCCATGAACAGCTCGTTGAGGGCGGGAGGAGTTTCCATTGCCAGGGGCGTAGCCGAGGAGATGGCGTCGGGGAAATTGTTCATATGCACCGGCCACGAGCTGACGAGAATGGCTCTCGCCGCCAGCGCGGGATTTAAAAAGTTGCAACCGATTCCGCCAAAGAGTTGCTTTACCAGCAGAATCGCTATTGCGCTTCCTATAACCGGCAACCACCAGGGTGCGGTGGACGGGAGATTCAACGCCAATATTACGCCCGTAACCACGGCGGACAAATCATTTATCGTTACCCGCCGTTTGGCTATAAGCTGGGCGAGCAACTCGAAAACTACGCAGGAGAGCGCGGTTATCGCGATGAGCAACAGGCAACGCCAGCCGAAATAGTATACCGAAGCTATCACGCAGGGCAACAGGGCAATCAGCACCACCGCCATGATGCCCCTGGTGGAGGCTCGCGACTTCAGATGCGGCGCGGGAGATACAATCAAATTCATAAGCTCACCTCTTGTTCTTGGCGGATATCATCTCTTTTGCAATCTTGCACGCGGCGGTCAGATATCTGCCCGCCGGACAGCTGTAAGAGCAGGCTCCGCAAGCTATGCAATCCATCGCATTATGCTTCTCCGCAAGATCCCAATTCTTCTTGTCGACGTCAAATTTTATCTGATAGGGCGACAAACCTATGGGGCAGGCGCAAACGCATTTCCCGCAACGGATGCAAGCGCCTTCCTCGGCTACCCTTGCCATCCGCTCGTCGTAAACGAGGATTCCGCCGCCCGCCTTGGTTATCGAAACCATGTCGTCACGGCAACAGAAGCCGGTCATCGGCCCTCCGGCTATCAGCTTTTTGGGCTCGCCGCGATAGCCGCCCGCCGCTTCAATCGCCTCGGAAAAGAGGGTTCCCACCCGGACGCGAAGATTTTGGGGCTGATTCACCGCTCCAGTAACCGTAGTTATGCGCTCATAAAGCGGCTTGCCCAGCAAAACGGCGTCGGCAACCGCCGCGGTGGTTTGAACGTTAAACACCAGCGCGCCCACGTCGATAGGCAACTTCTTCTGCGGAATCTGCCTGCCTGTAATCACATTGATAAGCTGTTTCTCGCCGCCCTGCGGATATTTCGTTGGCAGAACCCGCACCTCAATCTGAGGATAGTCCCTCGCCGCTTTTTTCAGCGTAACCGCACAGCCGGGCTTGTTGCTCTCGACCGCTATCACGCCCCTGTCCACCCGCGCCGCCTTCATCAGAAGCCTAAGCCCCGAAACGATTCGCTCCGGTTCCTCGATCATCAGGCGGTGATCGCAGGTCAGATAGGGCTCGCATTCCGCGCCGTTGATTATTACTATGTCCGCCTTCTTCCCCTCCGGTATCATGAGCTTTACAGCAGTTGGAAACGCCGCGCCGCCCATGCCGACGACCCCGGCGTTTTTGATAGCTTCAATTATCGCGTCCGGCCCGACGCTTTCAACCGTTCCAAGCGGAGCAAAAGGAACGCTCTCGTCCAAACCGTCGTTTTCAATCGCGATGCAGGGCTCGGGATGCCCCTTCAACTGCTGAGCCGGATCGACGCCAATCACCGTACCGGAGACCGAAGAATGCACCGGAACTCCTAAGAACCCATTGGGCGTGGCTATGAGCTGGCCCATAAGCACCCGCTCGCCCTTTTTAACGCAGGGGGTTGAGGGCGCGCCGAGATGCATCCCAACGGGAATGACGACAATCTTCGGGCTGATCGCCCTTATCTCAGCCTCGCTCGACAAGGGTTTCCCCTCATGCGCCCGTGCCAGCGGGTGAATCCCGCCGCGAAAAGTTGATCTCATGTATCAAACCTCTCCTTAATACTATTCACGGTTCAGCCTATGCTTCCCCAACCGGCTTGAACTCGCTCTACAAGAAATAATTATAGCATATTCGCGCCGCTTTGCAAATGGAAAGTGTCGAATTGATGCTTTTATTCTTCGTA
>JAUNBM010000009.1:1495-58846 GCA_030527115.1 Clostridia bacterium | reverse complement strand
AATTCTAAAAAAACGAGATTGGAGCTTGACAGCGATAACGCTTATAAGTATAATATTATTGAGTAATCCTGCACTGCCGTGCGTTCATAGATATGAATATATTCCGCCGAAAGGCTTTGCTTTAAGCATTATATTTTTCAGAGCGTTATTTATGGATGACCGAGCAGTCTGCTCGGTTATATTATTATAGATTGGAGAGTGGAACAATGTGGTGGATATATATCGTCGTCGGCGCTATTGCGCTGATCGTCGGTGTGACAATCGGATACTATTATCGCAGAAACATAGCCGAAGCCAAGGTAGCCAAGGCTGAGGACGCCGTAAAGAAGCTGTACGAAGAGGCGCAGAAGAAGGCGGAGGATATCCGCAAGGAAAAGGTACTGGAAGCCAAAGAGGAAGTTTATAAGCTCCGGACGGAGGCCGAAAAGGAGAACAGGGAGCGCAGAGCGGAGCTTCAGCGCACCGAAAGAAGGTTGTTTCAGAGGGAGGAAACCCTCGACAAGAAGATTGAGTCCGTTGAACAGCGGGAGAACGCGCTGAACCAGCGGGTAGCGAAGATCGACAAGCAGGAGACGGAGATCGGCGCGATTTTGGAAAAACAGCGGAAGGAGCTGGAACGCATTTCGGGCTTGTCCTCCGAAGCGGCAAAGGAGCTTTTGCTCAGCAACGTTGAGCATGAGGCGCGGCATGAGGCAGCCCTGCTGATTCGGGACATAGAGGCCAAGGCGAAGGAGGAGGCGGACAAGAAGGCGCGGAACATCGTTTCGCTGGCGATACAGCGGTGCGCCGCCGACCATGTGGCGGAGACCACGGTTTCCGTCGTGCCCTTGCCCAACGACGAGATGAAGGGCAGGATAATCGGGCGCGAAGGAAGGAACATTCGCGCGCTGGAGACGGCGACCGGCGTCGACTTGATAATCGATGATACGCCGGAGGCGGTCATCCTCTCAGCCTTCGATCCGGTGCGGCGCGAGATTGCGAGAATAGCGCTCGAAAAGCTGATTTTGGACGGAAGAATCCATCCCGCGAGGATAGAGGAGATGGTGGAGAAGGCGAAGAAGGAGGTCGACGTTCAGATTCGCGAGGCTGGCGAGCAGGCGGTTTTGGAGGTCGGGGTCAACGGCTTGCATCACGAGCTGGTTCGCTATCTGGGCAGGATGCGCTATCGCACGAGCTACGGGCAGAACGTTTTAAAGCACTCCATCGAGGTTGCGCATCTGGCGGGGATAATGGCCGCCGAGATAGGCGCGAACGCCACGCTTGCCAAGCGTGCGGGACTGTTGCATGATATCGGCAAGTCGATCGACCATGAGGTTGAGGGTTCCCACACGCAGATCGGAGCCGATTTGGCAAAGAAGTACCGGGAGAACAACCAGATTATCCATGCGATAATGGCGCATCACGGCGATATCGACCCGCAGACCATCGAGGCGGTGCTGGTTCAGGCCGCCGACGCAATTTCCGCGGCGAGGCCGGGCGCGCGCAGGGAGACGCTCGAAACCTATATCAAGCGGCTGGAGAAGCTTGAGGAGATAGCCAATTCGTTCGACGGGGTCGATACCTCCTATGCTATCCAGGCGGGCAGGGAAGTCCGTATCATCGTTAAGCCGGAAAAGGTGAACGATTCCGACACCATAATCATTGCCAAGGACATTGCCAAGCGGATTGAAACCGAGCTGGAGTATCCGGGCCAGATTAAGGTCAACGTGATTCGTGAAACCCGCACGATAGATTACGCGAAATAAGATTTATGAATGGGGATATGCGTCCGCGCATATCCTCCTAATATAATATCATGACCAACAGAGTTTTTCCGATAGCCGACGGCCATTGCGACTTCCTGTACGGGGCGATGCAATACGGCTACGATATAAGAACGCTCAAGCGCGACCAGACCATTCATCTTCCCTATATGGAGGGCGGGAACGTCGCGCTTCAATGCTTTGCGGCGTGGGTGGACTCCACGCTGAAAACCCCGCCGTTACAGCAATGTATGACTATGATCGAGCGCTTTTACAATATGCTCGATGAGAACCCCGAGCTGGTTCCGTTTACCGGGGATTTCAGGCCGGACAGCGGCAAGATAGCGGCTATTTTAACCATCGAGGGCGGCGAGGCTATGGAGGGAAGCTTAGCTATGCTCCGGATATACAAGCGGCTCGGCGTTCGTGCGCTCACCTTCACCTGGAACGAGAACAACGAGCTTGCGGGAGCGGCGAATGCGCGGCAGAGCCGGGGGCTTACCGGGCTGGGCAAAGAGATGCTTGCGGAGATGAACCGGCTGGGAATCGCTTTGGACGTTTCCCATCTGTCGGACGCGGGGATAAGGGACGCGCTCAAGCTCAGTAGCCGGCCTATATACGCCTCGCATTCCAATGCGCGCGCGATAAAAAATGTTCCGCGCTGTCTGCCCGACGAGCTGATTTTGGGGATAGCCGAGCAAGGCGGGCTTATCGGGGTAAACTTCTATCCGCCCCAGCTTTGCGATGGTGAGGCGGGGGTCGCGGACGTAGTCAGGCATATCATGCACATCGTCGGGATAGGCGGGGTGGACTGCTGTGCGTTCGGCTCCGATTTTGACGGGATGCAGAGATATCCGAGGGATATAAGAAACAGCCTCGATTATCAAAAGATTTGCAGAGCGCTCGTGCAGGCGGGCTTTACCGAGGAGCAAACCGAAAGGATAGCTTATTGGAATCTACACCGGTTTTTTGCACAATTTATTTGACATCGCGTTTTTTGGGTGTTATAATAGCCCGTGCAAAACCTTAGGGGCATGATGTAATGGTAACATAGCGGTCTCCAAAACCGTTCTTGAGGGTTCGAGTCCTTCTGCCCCTGCCAAACGGCTCAACGCAAAGCGTTGGGCTGTTTTTGCGTGCAAGCATCCACGGGCATAAAAACTCAAAGCGGGGCGGAAAAGGGCGGCGCGTTTTAAAATGCGAATCCTATGCGGCGGGCAGGGCGTTTATAACTATCAACGCCAGCGAGACGATGAGCAGGGCAAGGAAGCCCCAGTTGACATAGCTCTCCTTGTGAGCCCTGCCCATGAGCCGCTGTTCCCGTTGTTGCTTAATAAAGTTGACGATAAATATGATTCCCGCAATGCAGGCAATAAGCACGAGCAGAATGTACAGCATACCCAACGGGGGGATTGTACCGACGTATAAGGTAACTATACTGCCAAAGAGATTGATGCCGGCATGGAGCAGGATTGGAAGCAACAGACGCTGAGTTTTGGAATAAGCGTAGCCCAGCACCAGACCGATGAGGAACGCATAGAAAAGCTGTTCAATGTTGCCGTGTAAAAGGGCGAAGGTGACGGCGGAAAATAGGATGGCGTTCCATTTGCCGAAGCCTTGAACGCGGTCGAAGATCAGACGGCGGAACAAAAATTCCTCGGCACAGGGGGCAAGAATCACCATATTTACAAAGATCCAAATAACGGACATACCCGTGAGGCTCGAGGCGACTATATCGGTTTGCTCCGCTTGGGTCAGCGCCTCCAAAATGATTTTCAGCGTGCTGCCGATAAGGTTGCCGATAACGAGGGCGGCTGCGCAGGCGCAAATCAGGCGCAGAATGTCAACTGCGGAGAAGGATTCCGCTTGCAAACGGAGCGGGGGCAAGGATTTAAGCGGGATACAGCCGATGGGAAACGCGACAAAATAGATGATGGCGGTTGCGAAATAGGAGAAGTATTCGCGAAAAATGAGGGAGCAAAGCACGGACAACAGATTGCTCAGCACGATAATTAAAACCAAACAGAGACAAATCCGGCTGGCAACGGTTTTCAAGGGAGGCTGATAAACAACGGCTTCGTTCTCCATGTAGAAAGAATAACATATTTCGCCTAAAAACACAAGCATAACGCGGGACGAGTTTTGTGCTAAGCTGTCGTATTCGAGCATAGATTGTTGCATGAAAAGAAAGAGGCTGAAGCTGAATAAGCGGCTGATAAAGGCGTTGAATTTTCCGGAGGAGCTGGATCCGGAGACGCCCAAGATAACGGTGCTGGGCAAAAGCGATATGCTTTTGGAGAACCACCTCGGGGTGACGCAGTATACGCTGACTGCGGCGAGGCTCATAACGGGCCAGGGAGCTTTGAGGATAGAGGGCGAGGAGTTGCAACTCATGGAGCTGGGCAAGGACAGGGTATATATTCGAGGACGGCTTAAGGGCTGGGAATTCGAGGATTAATTCCGGTGTGGAAATTTGCGTTAGGATATGTTATACTGCAAATTAGGGGACTATCCCTTGAGCGATTTCTCAATGGACTTTTAAGTTTGGGGATAGGCGCGTGGGACGTCAGGCGCGTATCTTCGACCGAGCTTTTTGTTACGATTCCGTGCAAGGACTTTGAGAAACTTAGGGGACTTCGCCGCCGTTGCCCCTGCAAGATTCATATAGCGGGGCGCGGAGGGATGCCGTTCTTTTTAGTCCGGCTTTGGCGGCGGAAAATCCTGCTTTTCGGGATGCTGTTGGCCTGCTCCGCCATAGCCTTCTTGTCCACGCGAATACTGTTTGTATCGGTAACCGGCGTGGAGGGGGAGCTGGCGTATACGATAGCTGAAAAGCTGTACGAGCGCGGAATAAGGCGGGGCGCGTATCGCGGCGGCATCGAATGGCTTCAAATTGCTACGGAAATTGGAGCGCAGACCGACGGAATCAAGTGGCTGGGACTGCATCAGCGGGGCGTTTTGGTGATAGCCGAGGCGTGGGAGGCGACCGAGCAGGAGCCCTATCCCGATTACACTCAAACCCGCCGGATAGTTGCCGACAGGGAAGGCATGATAACGCGCATCAGCTGTGTGCGCGGGCAGGCGGCGGTCAAGGTCGGGGACAGGGTGAAAACGGGCGACGTGCTGATAAGCGACGAGGTGATCTACCAGGATTTCCCTCCTTATTATACATACGCCGAGGGAGAAGTTTTTGCGGCGATGCAGTATTCGGCAACGGTTACTGCGCCGGACACGGTTTGGGAGCTTGAAGCGTCGGGAAACGTTGAGCCCTATTTCCGGCTGATGCTCAGCGAGACGGTATTGTTCGAGACGGGATGTTCGTTTGAGCGTTATCAGCTCGTAACCTCGGGGCGGGTACAGACGGGCGAGTTTTTGGTTCCGCTGATAGTCGTGCGGGGCGAATATGAGGAGCTTCAAAGGGTGGAGCGGGTGCTTTCCTCCGATGAAAAGCGGCAATGGGCGCTGATGATGGCGGAGATGCAGGCTACCGCGCAGGCGCCGCTCGATGCGGAGATATTGGTAAAAAACTCCTATGTTCAGGAGTACGAGGGCAGATGGGTGGCAACGTGTACGATAACCACCGAAGAAAAGATTGGAGTAGTTGAAGAAACAGCGCATGAATGACGAAAGAGAGAGAATCGAAAGAGTTTTGGAATTGGAGTCGATGGAGGATACCGCCGGGCTGTTCGGGGTGCTTGACGAGAACCTCGAAACCTTCATGGAGGAGACTAACACCAGGATCAGGGTTTGGTCGGACGGGATTCACATTGAGGGCGAGAGCGAGAATGTTGAGCAATGCGAGCAGGTTTTGTCCGAGCTTTTGGCGATGCAGAGGCGGGGCGAAGCGATCGACCGCAACCGGATCAGATATGCGATAGACCTTGCCCGGGAGGGGAATGCGGACCGGATATCCAAAATAATGGGCGACACGGTCGCTCTAACGAATCGGGGGAAGCAGGTCAAGTGCAAGACGATAGGACAGAAGCGCTATGTTTCGGCGTTGAAGGAATACGAGCTGGTGTTCGGAATCGGGCCGGCGGGAACGGGAAAGACCTATCTTGCGGTGGCGATGGCGGTGCTCGCCTATAAGAATAAAGAGGTGGACAGGATTATCCTCACCCGTCCGGCGGTGGAGGCGGGGGAGAAGCTGGGCTTTTTGCCGGGCGATCTTCAAAGCAAGGTCGATCCCTATCTGCGCCCGCTGTACGACGCTTTGCAGGAGTTTTTGGGCATGGAGACTTACAAGGCGCTTACCGAGCGCGGGATAATTGAGGTCGCTCCGCTTGCCTATATGCGCGGAAGAACGCTGAACAACGCCTATATCATCCTGGACGAGGCGCAAAACTGCTCAGTGGAGCAAATGAAGATGTTTTTAACCCGATTCGGGGAGGGCTCGCGAATCGTGGTTACCGGCGACGTTACACAGATCGACCTGCCGCCCGAGAAGCGGAGCGGGCTTTTGCACGCCGTTAAGGTTTTGCAGGATGTAAAGGGCATAGCGGTCATACGGCTGACCCATAAGGACGTGGTGCGTCACGAGCTGGTACAGCGGATAATTCAGGCTTACGAGAAATTCGAGAAACCCCAGCCGAGATAAGGAGGAAGGCTCATGAAATCAACCGGAACAAGGAGCGCGCGCGGCTATCTTTTTGGATCGCTTTTGCTTCTGCTGGTTTTTGCGTGCAATGCGGTGGTGCTACTGTTGGTTTTCAAGCCTGTTTATTATGATGTTGAGGCGGGACAAGTCGCCACCGAGAACATAATAGCGCAGAACGACGCGGTGGACTATGCTTCCACCGATATCGCCAGGCAGGCGGCGAGGGACGCGGTGGAGCCGATTTTGCGCGTCGACGACGAGCTTATCGAGGAACAGCTGGAGAGAATTTCGGAGGCGGTCGACAGATTCGACTCCTTCATGATAGCGGCGAGGGAGATTTGGGACAGAAACGCGATAATTCTCGGTGAAAGCCGCGTCCGCGCCGATATACCGTGGACGACGATGATCACCGAGGAGAATATGCAGGCGATGCTCAACACCTATACGCTCGCTGAGTATCTCGACAGCAGTATAGCGTTTTTGATTCTGGATGAATATCTGCCCATAGGAATTGAACGCGAGCCGGGCGAAAACCCAGCGGTATATATTCTGAGGGACGCGCTGTTAGAGGAGGCGCGGGAGCAGATGGAGAGCGGGCTGGACGAGGACGAGCTTCAGGAGGCGGCAATCGCAATCCGAAACGCCCTGCCCGATTCGATTCCGCAGATAGTCCGGAGCGAGCTGGCGCTGAACATCTGCCTGGATTATTTAGAGCCGACTTGGACGGAGGATTTGCAGGCAACCGAGGAGGCGCGGGTCGCCGCCGCGAGCTTGGTTCCGGTCGTTAGAATTTCGCAAAACGAGATTTTGGTCGAAGCGGGCGAGGTGATAACCGAAAGCGATATAGCCACGCTCACCTCGCTTAATCTGATACGAACCCATGACGACGATACCGCCGTATATATCGGAATGTGCCTGTATGCAATCTGCCTCTATGCGTGCATATGGATGTTCCTCGTATTCTTTAACCGCGAGGTGTTCACCTCGTTTAAAACGATGCTCAGCGTCTCGCTGATAATGATTTTGAGCCAGCTCGTCTGCTTTGCGGCGGTTCATGCCGAAACGCGAATCGCCCCGGTTCTGCTGGTGCCGCTTTTGCTCGCGTCCTTGCACGACCGCAAGACGGCGATGTCGATGAACGTGCTGTTCGGGCTATCAACGGCGGTCATAATGGGAGCCGACTATGGAACGCTGTTCAACGAGCAGGCGCTGGTGTGGGCGTGCGCCTCGATAATAATGGGACAGTTTGCGATAACTTTGCGCGAGCGTGACAGAAGGCGGAGCGGGGTTTTGCTTGCGGGCCTGGTCTCGGGCGCGATAGGCGGGCTGATTCCGGTTGCGAGGCATATAATCCTCGGCGACAGCTTTTTAACGGCGTTTATCTCGTTCGGCTTCGTGTTTGCGGGCGCGGTGATAGCAACCGTACTAACGCTCGGCTTGACGGTAGTCTTTGAGATGCTGTTCGACCTGCCCACGGATGCGAGGCTCAACGAACTGCTCAATACGAACCATGCGCTGTTAAAGCGGATGATGGCGGCGGCGCCGGGAACCTATCATCACTGCATGATGTGCGCCCAGCTTGCCGAGAATGCCGCCGAGGCGGTGGGAGCGAACGCCCTGCTTGCAAAGGTTGCGGCGACCTATCACGACGTTGGCAAGCTCAAACGGCCGCATATGTTCTCGGAGAACCAGGGCAACGCGCCAAACCCGCACGACAGCCTTCCTCCGATAGAGAGCGCAAAGATAATTTTGGCGCACCAGCAGGATGCGGAGGCGGTTTTGCAAAAGTTCCGCCTGCCTGCCGCGGTAAGAAGGATAGTCAGGGAGCATCACGGGAATACGCTGGTGGCATATTTCTATAACCTTGCCCAGCGCCAGCAACCGAACAAGAAGGTTTCCGAAGCGTTGTACCGCTATGACGCGCCGCGCCCGAGTTCGGTGGAGAGCGCGATAGTTATGATGTCGGACAGCTGTGAAGCCGCGGTCAGATCGCTGAACAATCCCACGAAGGAGGAGGTCACGCTTATGGTGCGCAAGGTAATCAGGGGGAAGCTGGACGATGGACAGTTCAATGAATGCGATATCAGCCTGGGGCAGATAAGCAGGATAGAGGAGTCGATAGTAAAGACTATCTTCGGAATAATGCACGACAGGATAGCCTATCCGGAGGTTCAGGGTGATTGAGGTATATTTTGAGGAAGTCCCCGCCGACGCGGAGGCGGACGGACTTATCAGGGAGACCGCAGAGGCGGCGCTGAGAAGCGAGGCGGCGGAGGGGGATTTGACGGTCGTTTTAGCAAACGAGGAGAGGATTCGGGAGCTGAACCGGGTTTTTAGAGACAAGGACAGCGTGACCGATGTGCTGACCTTTCCCGCCGACAGGAAAAGGGACTTCGACGGCTATCTGGGCGACATAATGATATGCCAAAGGAGAGCGGAGGAGCAGGCACAGGAATACGGGCATTCCACCAAGCGCGAGCTGGCTTTTTTAACGGTTCACGGGGTGTTGCACCTGCTGGGCTACGATCATACGACTTTGGAAACGGAAGCGGTTATGATAAAAAAACAGGAAATAATTCTGGAAGGACTGGGACTTAAAAGATGATAGCTATGGACAGCGAACTGCAGGACAAACTGCTGGATCTGGCGTATGAGGCGAGGGAACGCTCCTATTCGCCCTATTCCAATTACAAGGTTGGAGCCTGTCTGCTTGCCAAATCCGGCAGGATTTATCAGGGATGCAATATTGAAAACGCGAGCTACACGCCAACGATATGCGCGGAGCGCAATGCGTTCTTTAAGGCCGTTTATGAGGGCGAACGCGAGTTTGAGGCGATTGCGGTCGTTGCCACGGGGAATACGCCGAGCTTTCCTTGCGGGGTTTGCAGGCAGGTTATGGCGGAATACTGCGAAAAGGATTTTTTGATAATTACGGGCAATAACGACCGGAGCCGGGTGGTCGTATGCACCCTGGACGAGATGTTGCCCTATTCCTTCGGGCCAAAGGACTTGAAATGAGCGGATATAAAAGCGGCTTTATCAGCATAGTGGGCTGTCCGAATGTCGGGAAGTCCACGCTTTTGAACGCGCTGGTGGGACAGAAGATTGCGATAGTCAGCGAAAAGGCGCAAACGACGCGCAACAGGATAACCGGAGTATTGACGCGCCCGGATTATCAGCTCATCTTTTTGGACACGCCCGGCATGACGGAGCCAAGAAACCGGTTGGGCGAATATATGCAAAAGACAGCCAACGAGGCGATGAAGGACGTTGAGGCGATAGTAGCCGTTTTGGACGCAAGCTTTGGCGTGGGCGTGCGCGACGAGGAGCTTTTGAGAAGGCTCGACGGGCAGAAAGCGCCGGTCATCGTCGTTTTAAACAAGTCGGACAGGGCTTCGATGGAGCAGATGAATGCGGCGCGGGAACGGGCGGAGGCTTGCGGAACCTTTGAGCATATTTTGAGCTTGAGCGCAAAGAGCGGGGACGGAGTGGACAAGCTTGAAGCTGTGCTTTGCGATTATCTCGTGGAAGGGCCCCAGTATTTTCCAGCCGATATGGTGACGGATCAGCCGGAGCGCCTGATATGTGCGGAGCTTATCAGGGAGAAGGCTCTGATGGCGCTGAGGGAGGAGATTCCGCACGGCGTGGGCGTGGTCATGGACAGGATGGAGCTGAGGGAAGGCGGCGGGCTGATGGACGTCTATGCCACCCTCTATTGCGAGCGCGAGAGCCACAAGTCCATAATAATCGGCAAGGGCGGGAGTATGCTCAAGCGCATAGGCTCCGAGGCGCGCAGGGATATAGAATGGTTGCTCGGAGTTCGGGTAAATCTCCAACTCTGGGTTAAGATAAAGCCGGACTGGCGAAACAAGCAGTCCGTGCTCAACGAACTGGGCTACGACTAAACGGCGGCCTCCTTGGAAATACTGTTGACAAGGAGGTGAGCAGTTTGAAGCGGGACAGAAGGGAAGCCTGGAAAAAATTTGAACAAAGCGGGCATATAAGGGACTATCTGGACTATTGCCGCCGCGAAAACGAGGACGAACAAGAGGAGACGTGAGGAAGCGGGATGCCGACGCTGCTGCTTAACGGAATAGTGACGAGCTGTACGGACTATCGGGACAACGACCGGATTCTGACACTGTTCACTTTCGAGCGGGGGCGGATCGACGCCAAAGCCCGCAACTGCCGCAAGCCGACGGCGCCCTTGGTGGCTTGCGCTCAGCCCTTCGCTTTTGCCGAGTACGAGCTGTTTTACAACCGCGGCCGCTATACCGTCAATCAGTATGAGTTGAAAGAGAGCTTCTTTGCGCTTAGGGAGGACGTCGAGCGGTTCTCGCTTGCGAGCGTGGCGACGCGTCTGTGTCAGGAGGCGGTACAGCAGGAACAGCCCAACGAGGAGCTGTTTTCGCTCCTGTATCACACCCTGTCGTTTTTAACCTATGGAGACTGTGCGCCATCGGATATTCTGCTATGCTTTCTGCTGAGATTTTTGGATATAATCGGCTATTGCCCCACGATAACGCGCTGTGCGGGTTGCGGCCGCGATCTTAGGCAAGAGGCGAGGATATATTTCTCGGCGGCAAGGGGAGGGGCTGTTTGCCCGGGCTGTTGTCAGCATGACAGGCAGATTTCCAAAACTGCCCTGGAGGCGATGCGAAGGATATTGCTGAAGAAGGATCCCGAATTGGCGGAGGTAAGGATGAAGGATGAGCTTAATCGGGAGATAGGGACGGCGCTCGTCCGCTATTTAGAGCATATTTTTGGCGCTGACAACCGTGCAACCGTCTTTTTGAGGCAAAAATACTGATTTTTCCATAATTTACTTGAAACAAGCGATTAGCTTTGATATAATAAACTGTTGACTAAAAATCATTTAGGAGGGTTCAACTTTGGCACACAAATATGTTTATCTGTTCAGCGAGGGCAACGCCACGATGAGAAATCTTCTCGGCGGAAAAGGCGCCAACCTTGCGGAGATGACCGGACTGGGAATGCCCGTTCCGCAGGGGTTCACCGTATCCACCGAGGCCTGTACCCGTTATTATGATGACGGAGAGCGGATCAGCGAGGAGATCGTGGCGCAAATCTACGAGGGGCTGGAGAAGCTTGAAAAACTGTCCGGGAAGAAGTTTGGCGACGTTGAAAACCCGCTGTTGGTTTCCGTTAGAAGCGGCGCGAGAGCGTCGATGCCCGGAATGATGGACACGATTTTGAATCTGGGTTTGAACGATACGGTCGTCGAAGCGTTTGCGCGCAAAACCGGCAATCCCCGCTTCGCCTACGATTCATACCGCAGGTTCATCCAGATGTATTCCGACGTTGTAATGGAGGTCGGCAAGAAGTATTTTGAGGAGCTGATCGACGAGATGAAGGAGAAGAAGGGAGTTAAGCTCGATACCGAGCTTAGCGCCGACGATCTCAAAACGCTTGCCGAGCAGTTTAAAGCCGAGTATAAGCAGAAGATCGGGGAGGACTTCCCGACCGATCCCAAGGAGCAGTTGCTCGGCGCGGTGAAGGCGGTGTTCAGGAGCTGGAATAATCCCAGAGCCATCTACTATCGCCGCATGAACGACATTCCGGGTTCGTGGGGAACCGCGGTCAACGTTCAGATGATGGTATTCGGAAATATGGGCGACACCTCCGGCACGGGCGTTGCGTTCACCCGCAATCCCTCCACCGGAGAAAAGAAGCTCTACGGCGAATTTTTGATGAATGCGCAGGGCGAGGACGTCGTGGCTGGCGTGCGCACTCCGCAGACTATAGATCACCTAAAGGAGATTATGCCGCAGGCATACGAGCAGTTTGTAGATATCTGCGGCAAGCTCGAAGCTCATTACCGCGATATGCAGGATATGGAGTTTACCATCGAGGAGGGCAAGCTCTATATGCTCCAAACCAGGAGCGGCAAGCGGACGGCCGCGGCGGCGCTTCGCATAGCCTGCGCGCTGGTCGACGAGGGCATGAGAACCAAGGAGGAGGCCGTGATGATGGTCGACCCCAAACAGCTCGACGCGCTCTTGCATCCGCAGTTCGATGCGAACGCATTGAAGAACGCCAAGCCTATCGGAAGGGCTTTGCCTGCCTCCCCCGGCGCGGCTTGCGGCAGGATAGTATTCACCGCCGACGACGCAACCAAGTGGGCGGAGAGCGGCGAGAAGGTCGTATTGGTACGGCTTGAAACGAGCCCCGAGGATATCGAGGGTATGCACCGTTCCCAGGGCATCCTTACCGTTCGCGGCGGAATGACTTCGCACGCGGCGGTGGTTGCGCGCGGCATGGGAACCTGCTGTGTTTCCGGCTGTGGCGAGATAAAGATGGACGAGGCGAACAAGCGCTTTACCTTAGGCGATAAGACCTATGCGGAGGGCGATTGGATTTCGCTGGACGGCTCGACGGGCAATATTTACGGCGAAGCCATCCCAACGGTGGATGCATCGATCGGCGGCGATTTCGGCAGGTTCATGGGCTGGGCGGACGCAATCCGCACGCTCAAGGTTCGCACAAACGCGGACAACCCCCACGATTCGGCGGTGGCGGTCAGGTTCGGCGCGGAGGGCATCGGACTTTGCAGAACCGAGCATATGTTCTTCGAGGAGGACAGGATTCCGGCAGTCCGCGAGATGATAGTGGCGTCCGACGAGCAGAGCAGAAGAAAGGCGCTGGACAAGCTGCTTCCGATGCAACGCGAGGACTTCAAGGGAATATACAAGGAGATGGGCGACAGGCCCGTAACCATCCGCTTTTTGGATCCGCCCCTGCACGAGTTTTTGCCGACGGCGGACAAGGATATCGAGGCTCTTGCCGCTGAGATGGGACTCAGCTTCGACCAGCTCAAGCATACGGTCGAGGGCTTGCACGAGTTCAACCCGATGCTCGGGCACAGGGGTTGCCGTTTGGCGGTCACCTATCCTGAGATTGCCGAGATGCAGACGAGAGCCGTTATTGAGGCGGCTATCGAAACCCGTGCGGAGCTGGGGCTGAACATCCTGCCCGAGATTATGATTCCGCTCGTGGGCGAGGTTAAGGAGCTGGAGTTCGTTAAAGAGACCGTGGACAAAACCGCCAAGAAGGTTATGGAGGAGCGCGGAGTTGAGCTGGAATACCTGGTTGGAACGATGATAGAGATTCCTCGTGCGGCTCTGACGGCGGACAGGATAGCGGAACAGGCGCAGTTCTTCTCCTTCGGCACAAACGATCTCACCCAGATGACCTTTGGGTTCAGCCGTGACGATGCGGGCAAGTTCCTGGACGACTATTACAAAAAGAGCATCTACGAATCCGATCCGTTCGCGAGGGTCGACCAAGAGGGCGTAGGCAAGCTGATGAAGCTCGCCGTTGAGCTGGGAAGGCAAACCCGCCCCAATATCAAGCTCGGCATCTGCGGCGAACACGGAGGAGATCCCTCCTCGGTCGCTTTCTGCCATAAGCTCGGACTGAACTATGTGTCCTGCTCCCCCTATCGCGTTCCCATCGCGAGGCTGGCGGCGGCGCAGGCAAAGCTGGCAGAGCAGGGCTGATGCAGGCTCATAAATGATAGTTAAACCGCCGCAGGCGACAAAATCGCGAAGCGGCGGTTTTGTTGTGCGCTTTTTTTGGGCGGGATTGACAGAAAAAACCGCTGTTGACAGCAAAGCTTTCAGGCGGCTATAATTAAACTGGGGAAACCCGTAAAGGAAAGAGGAGGTTTATAATGAAAAGCACGTTTAAAAAACTGATGGCGGTGATTCTTGCCCTGCTCATGGCGGTGGCAATCGTTCCGCTTTTTATGACTGCGGAATCCAGCGCATCGGTAACCTTTACCGGAATCGACACGCTGATGATCTACAATCCGCTCATCTACTACGAGGAGTATCCGAGTGTAAGAACCAACTCCTTATCAACGGGTAATATGTCAGGCCAGATCAAGACTACTTCGGGCAACGTGCTGAAGCAGGCGGCAATCAGCGGGGAGAACTCAGGAAGAAAGCTGATCTCAGCGGCTGAGATACGCGAACTCCTCGAAAGTCAGCGCGGAGTTGTGGCGAACGCCGTCTATGATATAGAGTCGGTCGAGGCGAATCCGGCGGCTGTGGGCGATACCAAGGCTTTCTGGATTCAAACGGATCTGTTGAACAGCTATACGAATCAAAAGGTTCAAATGACCTGCCGCGCGTCCGGAACCTACTGCAATATCTGGGGCAACAGCACCTTTACCAATACGGAAATGGCGGAGGACATGGCGAATGA
Organism: Clostridia bacterium; assembly: GCA_030527115.1. Taxonomy (GTDB): domain Bacteria; phylum Bacillota; class Clostridia; order Christensenellales; family CAG-138; genus JAQUTY01. The sequence continues at coordinate 44,278 of JAUNBM010000009.1, read as the reverse complement.
GTTTGACAGCCAAATCTATTTGACGGACACGCAAACCTTTGGCTCGGCGCGCTTTGCGGAGAATGGGGTGAAGGTCGATATTCTGGTCTATACGATAAGCTATGGCGGAGATACCAGATCCATCTGCGGATACTTCTATGGCGGCGACCTTTTTACTGCAGCGGAGCTTAGAGACGATGCGCCCTATTATAATACCGGAACTCCGATAATTCACATAAACTCAGTTTACTGCACAGCGGCTTTTGCCAGGGTAGCCTATGTCACCTTGGCTCACGAGTTTCAGCATCTGATCAATTTCACCTCCACGCTCAAGAACTCCCAAAATGGGGATCTGGTTGAAATGGGAGTTTGGCTCAACGAGGCGATGTCGATGCAGGCGGAGGAGATAAACTATCCGGGCGAGGTTCAAGATCAGGGCTATATTGAATACTCATACAATACGTCCACCGATATTGCGGGCGGTCAGTCGCTTTATTGTTTCGACACCAACAATGATATCGGCGTATACGGGCAGGGCTTCCTCTTCTCCGAGTATATAAGAAATCAGTTCGATATTGGACTGGAGGTGTTTGGACGGCTGCACCAGCGTTGGCGTACCTGTTCCAGTAGTGCGTTAAATGACGCCGCTAATCTCGAATACGCGCTTGGAAGCGCGGTGCGCTCCAGCATCAATGCCGGAACGGCATATGATCAGGCTGTCATAACCGCGATCAACAATACCGACAACAGCAGCGATACGGCATACGACTCCGAAAGCGTATTTTTGAGCAAGCTGAATCTGGCTTTCCAGATCTCCACCGTTCTGCATGACTCCAGCGGAATCTACTCCCTTCCCAGCTCCTGCTCCACGGCCAATCCGAAGCTGTACACCTCCAACACCGCATCCATCCAAGGCGGAGGCAGAATCTTCGTTAAAACCGCCGATGGCAACAGCTATACGGTTCCAACGGGAGCGGACAGCAAGCTGATATATGTCGGCTTTAAAAACGGCGAAATGGTAATCCCTCCGACTACCGCGGGTTCCTATGCCCCCGTCGTGTCGGTATCCCCAACCACAAAGCCGACCTCGACCCCAACTCCAACGCCGACCCCAACCCCCACACCCACGCCCACGCCGGAGCCCCGCGCCGACTCCGACCCCAACGCCGCCCCCGACCTCGACCTCAATCCCAACGTCGACCCCGACCCCAACGCCGACGCCCACGCCGGGCACGGCTACAAATACGCCGGAGCCCTCCGGAACTACCATTTTCTATGGCGATGCAAATGTTGACGGGGAGATTACCGCTTCGGACGCCGCCGCCATCCTCCGGCACATAGTGAGGTTGCAACAGCTGACCGAACAGGGACTGCTCAACGCCGAGGTGGACGGAGACGGGGCGATCACTGCCTCCGATGCGGCGCAGGTGCTGAGGTATATCGTGCGCATAGTTGACAGTCTGCCGGTCTGAAGGTAGGAAAAAAGCATTTAAAGTTAAGAAAAGGGGGCGGGCAAAAAATGCTCGTCCTCCGGTTTCTATTTGTAAGAAAGGCGGCGTGGGAAAGGGGATTCTTCTTTTGCAAATATTTTTTGCATAGATTTCTCCAAAAAACGGAGAAAAAACGCCAAAATACCCGAAAAACAGCAGGTTTCGCCTAAAATAAATGGTGCAAATGTATTCACTTGTGTGCTATAATTATAAAAAGGAGGTGAATCAAATGAACGAACACAGGTTTTTTGTATGCAAGAAGTGCGGTAATTTGGCTGGCTTGATTCACGCTTCCGGCGTACCCATGTTCTGCTGTGGCGAGCCTATGGCGGAGCTTATACCAAATTCCACAGATGCATCCAAAGAGAAGCACATCCCGCTCGTAACTCAGGTTGGGCCGGCCCTTGTCAAGGTGAGCGTCGGCGCATTGCAACATCCCATGGAGGAAGCGCATCATATAGCTTGGGTCTACCTGCAAACCAAGGAGGGCGGACAGCGCAAGCGGCTGTTGAACGGCGCGCCCGCCGAAGTAAACTTTACCCTCATCGGAGACGAACCCATCGCAGTCTATGCCTATTGCAACCTTCACGGGCTGTGGATGAAGAAGCTTAAGTAGCGCGGAGTTTCCCGACGAACCGAACAATATGCCGAGGGAAAAGCGGTTCATTTTGACGGCGAGGTCTTTGCCCACGTCTCAAACGAACACGCTTTTTCGCCCTGCCATAGCGCGCTTTTTCCCTGCCGGCGAAAAAAACGAACGTTTATCAAGCCAAAAGGATCGCCGTTTGACGATCCTTTTTCCGGTTATATCAAAGCTAAATTCGGGAGGCTAATTGTTCGGCTCGATCAGGCCGTAATTGCCGTCCTTTCTCACATACAGCACGTTCATTGCGTTGGTATCGGAATTCAAAAATACATAGAAGGAATGGCCGAGCAGTTCAAGCTGCAGCATCGCCTCCTCCTCGCTCATCGGTTTGATATCGAACCTTTTTACCCGCACGATCTGCGGCGTTTTATCATCCTCATCCTCGAAGTACTCGGGCTCCTGCGTGAAGGCGTCGGTACGCAGGCCTTTCTTTAAAGAGGTTCGATGCTTTACAATCTGCTTTTCGAGCTTATCCAGCACGTTGTCCATGGAAGCGTACATATCCCCGGAAATCTCCTCGCCGCGGATGATGCGTCCCTCATGCGGGATGGTAACCTCGACGATGTGACGATTTCTCTCGACCGATAGGGTTACATGAACCTCGGTATCCTGTGGGAAATATCGTTCCAGTTTGGACAGCTTCTTGACTGCGACCTCGCGCATATACTCGGATACCTCCAAGTTTTTGCCCGAAATAGTAATACGCATAAACTCCACTCCTTTCGGCACCATATTTTTCATTCTGTGCCCTGTTTATATCATACCATATTTGGGCGATGATTTCCTCTCTTTTTTGGAAAAATATTTCTGGATTAACAAAATAAAGAAAAAGTGGAAAAATTAAGCGGAGTTCTCATTTCGTTCACTTTTATAACATCTTTCTGACAACTTGGGGTGCTATAGTACAGTCATACAAAGAAGCAGTACCCCAACATTCCTCCTTTGTAAATGACTCTAATGTATTACCTCCCCCCGCAGAAGCGCCCGAAATCCCCCCCACGGGCGCTTTTGCATTCCTCATTTTTTGAACTGTTCAAACATCTTCATCATCTGCATGAGCTGATTCAACTGCAAACCGTCGTTCTTAGGCTTGGGCGGCGGAGGCGGTGGAGGCGGCGCTGGCTGGGGCAGGGGCACGTTTAAGCGATAGGCGAGCTGTTCGCATATCGAAAAGGGAAGCAGTTCGCACATTGCCGCCACATAGGCGCAAACGCCCTGTTTGCCGCGTTCCTCCCTGATGCACTCCCCGAGCAGTATCGCGCAGGAGAGCGGCGACGGCGGAGCGTCGCAACGATTGCGGTTTCCCGGATTGTACGGCATGGGCTGGGGCATATAATCACCTCGCAAAACTTCATTCTGAACCATTCTATGCCAAAAATTGCTCGGGCGTTCTTTTGCCTGCACGTTTTGCCCGGCGCCGGAATAGAATTCTATGAAAGGAGAGGGCAGATGAACATTCAGGACTTCTATGATATGCAGTCGCAAAAGGATCAAAGCGAGCTTATGGAGACGCTTGAGGAGATGACCCGCGAGCAAAAGGCGAGCGGCGATTTGAACAATTCCAAGATGGAGGAGATCTATGAAATGCTTTCGCCTATGCTTTCCGAGACCCAGCGCGAGAAGATGCGCGAGGTCATAAAGCGGCTTAAGGATTAGAAAAAGTCACAATCCACCCCTTTGCGTATAGCCCAAACTGTGATATACTTCCCCATATATACGCTAAGGAGCAGTGAATGGGACTGATAGACAAATTGCTGGGGAATACCAGCGAAAGCAAGCTAAAAAAGCTGCGCCCTCTTGTTGCGCGGATAAATGCGCTCGAGCCTACTTACATGGCGATGAGCGATGCGGAGCTGAGGGGCCAGACCGATATTTTTAAAACCAGACTCAGCAAGGGCGAGACGCTGGACGATATACTCTGCGAGGCGTTTGCGGTCGTGAGGGAGGCGTCGAGGCGGACGGTTGAAATGCGCCATTTCGACGTGCAGTTGCTCGGCGGCATGGTGCTTCATCAGGGAAGAATTGCCGAGATGAAAACCGGCGAGGGCAAGACCCTTGTGGCGACGCTTCCGTCCTATCTCAACGCGCTGAAAGGCGAGGGAGTGCATATCGTTACGGTGAACGACTATCTTGCCAAGCGCGACACTCAATGGATGGGAAAGATTCACAGATATCTCGGACTGAGCGTCGGCTGTATCGTTCACGGGCTGGACAATGACGAGCGACGGGCGGCCTATGCCTGCGACATAACCTACGGAACCAACAATGAGTTCGGCTTCGATTATCTGCGTGACAATATGGTCGTCTATAAGGAGCGGATGGTGCAAAGAGGGCTGAGCTATGCAATCGTGGACGAGGTGGACTCTATTTTAATCGACGAAGCGCGAACCCCGCTCATAATCAGCGGCAAGGGCGAAGAAAGCTCCGAGATGTATGTTGAGGCGAACCGCTTTGTCCGCTCGCTTCAGCGCGGCGAGGATCTAAAGGAGATACCCAAGAGCGAACAGCTTATGGGCGCCCAGCAGGAGGAGAGCGGCGATTATATGTGCGATATCAAGCGCAGGGCTGTTCAGCTCACCGCGCAGGGCATAAGCAAGGCGGAGCGGTTCTTCGGCGTTGAAAGCCTCTCCGATGCGGACAATACCGAGCTGAATCACTATATCCATCAGGCGCTTCGTGCCAACGCCCTGTTCGAGCGCGACAAGGACTATGTGGTGCAGGACGGACAGGTTGTGATAGTCGATGAGTTCACCGGCAGGCTCATGATAGGCCGGAGGTATAACGAGGGACTGCACCAGGCTTTGGAGGCCAAAGAGGGGGTTAAGGTCGAGCGGGAGAACAAGACGCTGGCGACGATTACGTTCCAGAACTATTTTAGGATGTATAAGAAGCTCGCCGGCATGACCGGTACGGCAAAGACCGAGGAGGACGAGTTCTCCGCGATTTACGATCTCGACGTTGTGGAGATACCGACGAATATGCCCCTGATCCGTGTGGATAACAAGGACATGGTATATATGACCGAGGAGGGCAAGTTCCGGGCGGTCGTAAAGGAGATAGAGCGCGTTCACGCGACGGGACAGCCCATACTGGTCGGCACGATCTCCGTTGAGCGAAGCGAATACCTCAGCGCCCTGCTCAAGCGGCGGGGAGTCAAGCATGAGGTTTTGAACGCTAAGTACCACGAAAAGGAAGCCGAGATAGTGGCGCAGGCAGGCAAGAAGGGGCAGGTCACGATTGCGACAAACATGGCGGGCCGCGGCACCGATATTCTGCTGGGCGGCAACCCCGATTTTCTTGCGCGCCGCGCTCTCAAGCAGGAGGGGATGGAGGACGAGCTTATTGCGGAGGCTACCGGCCACGGGGAGACCGGAGACGAGGAGATTCTCTGGGCGCGGGGAAAATATCAGGAGTATTACAAGCGGTTCAAGCTTGAAACCGAACAGGAGCATAACGAGGTGGTAGCCCTCGGCGGCCTGCATATAATCGGCACGGAACGGCATGAGAGCCGCCGCATCGACAACCAGCTTCGCGGCAGGGCAGGCAGGCAGGGCGATCCCGGCAGTACGCGCTTCTATGTTTCGATGAAGGACGAGCTTATGCGCCGGTTCGGGGCGGATCGCATGGAAGGCATGATGCAGAGGCTGTCTCCGAACGATGAGATTCCGATAGAGAACATGATAATAACCAAGCAGATAGAGGCGGCTCAGCGCAGGGTTGAGATGAGCAACTTTGAGATGCGAAAGAACGTTCTGCGTTACGACGACGTGATGAACAAACAGCGCGAGATCATCTATGGACAGCGCCGCAAGGTTCTCATGGGCGAGGATATGCACTCCGAGTTCATGGACATGATAAAGACGACTATCCGGAGCATAATCTCCGCCTACTGCAGCGGGCACGGCAATGCGGGCGATTGGAATTTGGATGCGGTCAGCCGCGAGCTTTGCGAGCTGTGCAGTATCGAAAGGATAGACCTGTTCAAGGGAGCGGACGTCAATAAGCTTACCGTTGATAAGGTGAACGCGATGGCGGAGGCGTTTATAAACCGCGCTTTGGAGTTTAAGGAGCATGAGTTTGCCGAACAAAAGGTGGATATGCGCGAGGTGGAGCGCGTTGTTTTGCTAAGAACGGTAGATACGCATTGGATGGATCACATCGACGCGATGGATCAGCTCCGCCAGGGGATAGGGCTCAGGGCCTACGCCCAGAAGGATCCGGTCAACGCCTATACCCAGGAGGGCTTTGAGATGTTCGATGCGATGGTCGAGCAGATTCGCGAGGAGACGGTCAAGAGCCTGCTTCGGGTAACGGTGCGGCGCGCGCCGGTGGAGCGCAAGCAGGTGGCGAAGCCGATTGAAGCCGGAGCGGGAGGCGTTCGCCAGCCGATGCGCAAGTCCCGCGACGAAAAGGTGGGAAGAAACGAACCCTGCCCCTGCGGGAGCGGGAAAAAGTATAAGAATTGTTGCGGAAAGAACTGATATGATACCTTTAGACGAATATAAATTTGAGGTCAACGACTTGAACGCCGCGCTCAAACAGGCGCGTGCGCAGATGAACGTGGAAGCGGTGCAGGCGGAGCTTAAGGCGCTGAGCGACAGCATGGCTGAAGCGGATTTTTGGACGGACGTGGAGAACGCCAACAAGGTTAACGCCCGGGTTAAGCTCCTGACGGTTAAGCTCGACAGGCTCAAGCGGCTCGAAGCGCAGAGCGAGGATATAAACGCGCTCTTTGAGATGCTTGAGGAGGAGGACGATGAGAGCCTGCTCGTGGAGCTGAAAAGCGAGATAGAAAGCTTTTCCGAGGCGGTGGGAGCCCTGCGGCTTGAACTGCTTTTAAAGGGACAGTATGACGGTTGCAACGCGGTTTTGTCCCTGCACGCGGGGGCAGGCGGAACGGAGGCGCAGGATTGGACGGAGATGCTATATCGGATGTACACCCGCTATTGCGAAAAGCACGGCTATATCGTTCGCGAGCTGGATATGCTCGACGGCGACGATGCGGGCGTAAAATCGGTCACGTTTTCGGTCAGCGGCGAGTACGCCTACGGCTATTTGAAGGCCGAAAAAGGGGTTCACCGCCTGGTGCGCATATCCCCGTTCGATTCGTCGGGCAGACGGCACACCTCCTTTGCCAGCCTCGATGTGACTCCGATATTTGAGGAGGACACCGACGAGATAAAGATCGACCCCGACGATATAAGGGTGGACACCTACCGCGCAAGCGGGGCGGGCGGCCAGCACGTCAATAAGACGTCGAGCGCAATCCGCATAACGCATATCCCGACCGGAATAGTTGTCCAATGCCAGAACGAGCGAAGCCAGATTCAAAATCGGGAAACCGCTATGCGAATGCTCAAGGGCAAGCTCGCGGAGCTTCAGGAGCGGGAGCGCGAGGAACAGATGGCGGCTATCAAGGGGGAGATGAAGAAGATCGAGTGGGGAAGTCAAATCCGTTCCTATGTATTCCAGCCCTACACCCTCGTTAAGGATCACCGAACCGGGGAGGAAAACGGAAACATTCAGGCCGTCATGGACGGGGAGCTGGATAATTTCATAAGCGCATATCTCGCGCAATCATAGAATGGCGGGCAGGGGGAAGGAAAAAGCTATTACTGCGTTGCTGACGATTCTGCTCGTTTGCCTCTGCTTAGGCTGTACGGCGGGCGGGCTTTCGGCGGACGAGGGACGCGAAGCCGGGACGGCGGCGCAAACTGCATCGACTGCGGGGGACTTTGAGACGGCGACTTTTGAAGTGACGCCGGACTTTGCAACCGCAACGCCGGGGTTAACCCTGCCGCTTGCCCCGCCGCCAACTCCAACGCCGACTTTTACGCCCGTGCCAACTCCAACGCCCGCGCCGACGCCGTTTTCGGTAGTTTGGATTTCGGATACTCAAAATTACAGCCTGCAATTTCCCGAAGTGTTCTCCTCGCTGTCCGACTGGGTTTTGGAGACGGGGGATGAGTATAACGTTCAATTTTTTGTGCATACCGGCGATGTGACCGACAACGGTTACAGCGAGGCGCAATGGGAGGTAGCCAACGAGGCGTTGCTTCCGCTGGTGGAAAGGTATCCTTCCCTGATAGTCGCGGGCAATCATGATATCGGGAAAAGCGGCAGTTTCAGACGGTTTTTAAGTCAGCCCTGCGTAGCTCCCACGCTTCGCGAAGGACAGCTCTATGAGGACGGAGCGGCATCCTATGCGCTGTTTGAGGCCGGAGGGAGCGAATTTATAGTGCTTGGAATCAGCTGGGGCATCGACGAACAGGCGACCTATAACTGGGCGCGAAATACGCTTCAGAGTTATCCGGACAGAATCGGAATCATCATCACGCACAGCGCGCTCGAATCCGACGGCTCTTTAACGGGCCCGGGTTACCGGTTGCATACCCGGGTGATAGCAGCCTGTCCCAACGTTCGGCTCGTGCTTTGCGGGCATTACCGCGAGGGCGTGAGGCGGCTTGACCTCTATGACGACGATGGCGATGGCGAAGCCGAGCGGAGCGTCAATACGCTTATGTACAACTATCAGGAAAACCACGAGACGGGGCTGGGATATGTTTGCATCCTCAGCTTCGATCCGGTCGCGCGCGAAATATCGGCCTATACCTACTCGCCCTACTATCAAAGGGTGAGGGAGGGCGACGAGGGCTGTTTTATATTGGAAGCCGCCTTTTAGCTACTGATAACGATAAACTCCGCCGGGATTGTAACCGTCGGGCGAGAGCTTAAAGAGTTCCTCGCAGGTTACGAGCTGATAGCCCTGCCGGATAAGGTCGGGGATGAACCGCGCCGAGGCGTCCACGGTCTTTTGATCGTTGAGATGGAACAGGATGGTGGCGCCCTCCAGCTCATGCCCGTTCTCGTCCACCGCGAGCATAACGCGCTCGTATATCATATCGGCGGTGTAATCGCTGTGGGAGTCGTGCGAGGAGCGGTACCACATAATAATCTTCAAGCCCATCTCCTTGCATACCGCCTTAACGTCATCGTTATAGCTCCCGTAGGGCGGGCGGAAGGTCGTCACCTCATAGCCGAACAGCTCCCGCATCTTATCGACGCAGTAGCTCATCTCAGCCCGCATACTCTCCTTGCCTATATCGCGGAAGTCAGGATGGGTAACGGAATGACTGCCCACCTCGCAACCGAGGGCGAGCATTCGCCCTATCACCTCCCTTTTTTCGTCATATTCCGTGCCGGAGATAAAGAAGGTGGCGCGGGCATTGTTGGCTTCGAGGATATCCAGGATTTGCTCGGCATATTGGTTGGCGGAGCCGTCGTAGGTCAGGGCTATCATTTTGCCCTCAGGATCGAGATACATCCCGCAAACCCGCTGTCTTGCCGACAACTCGTCGGGACAGCCGCCGTATTGCATAACATAGCCCACGGTCTGCTCGATGCGGTCGATATACCATTGCTCCGCGAGAGTGGGGGTCGGAACCGGGAGCGGGGAGGGCGTTGGAGGTTCGGTGGGCGGCGGTGAGGGCGAATCGCTCGGGGCAAAGGTGGCTTGCACGGCCGAATCCGCACGACAGCCGCAAAGAAACAGCAAGGCTAAAAGAAAAACAAGAAGCTTTTTCATCTGTCGTCCCCTCCTTTTGCTATAATCATACCATACAAACCGGCATAATTCAACAAAAACGGACGGGATTCTCGGCTTTAGCCCTTAAAGGGAGACCTTCAGCGCTTTCAGATATTCCTTTTGAACGGGTTTAATACGGCGGCTTTCCAAGGACTTCTGTATCGCCTTGTTATGCGTCCAAGGCGCGAGACGCCGTTTTTCGATGAAGGGCAGGGCGAAATCATATTGTTTGGCGAGCGCGGTTGCAAAATACCAGGCGATCATCATGTTTATATAGTATTCCTCCGAGCGGACGGAGGCGACCCATTCGAGGTATTCGGGTTTGAAATGCTCATCGAGATAATGCGCCATCAGCATCCCCATGCCGAACCTTTGAGTATATATGTGTTGCGAGGCCAAAAAGGCGGGGATTTCCGCTATCAGGCGTTCGGGGTTCTTCCGGAAGGACTGCGGGCGCAGAACGTCGCAGGTAGCCCAGTTGTCTATATGGGGCAGAAAAGCCTTTACAAGGGCGAGCGTCTGCGAATAATCGCGCTGTAAGGCAATCAGATAGCCGTGGAGATTGTTCTCCTCATAGTAGAAATGAGGAAGCGAGTTCAAAAAAGCCTTCGCCTGATTGGAGGCGAAAAGCTCCTTGGCGAGCTGTTTCAAGGCGGGCGTGCGCACTCCGATTACCCGCCGGGGGTCGACGGTCGGAATGAGTTTGCAGTTAAATGCTCTATAATCTTCGTCTTGAAGCTCCGACAGATGTTTCGTTATATCCACAAGCCGCTCCCCTCTTGATATATGGGGATTCTACCCTCTTTTTTTCGCGCTGTCAATGCTATTGGCGGCAGTTCGCATAGAGAGGGGACGGCGGACAGGGGAAAACCCCCGTTTAAGGCTTATCCTCTTTGGGGGTTTCCATGGAATAGAGATTGCGGTAGGATTCATATTCCGCCTCATCCTGCGGCGGGGTGGGCATCAGGCCGGTGCATTCCATGCCGGAGGCGGTCACGGGGCGGTCGACGTCAACTTCGGTACGCTTGTCTTTCATAACTTTAGCTCCTCTCTTTTCTATCAAGTATTTCCCACGATTTTCAACGTTATTCTCGTGCTTGCTTTTCGGGGAGGGAAATAATATAATGAATAATAAGCGCGGGAGGAAGCAACATGACGCAGGATTTGAAGTATCTCAGATTGCTGGCTCGGGAGTACCCCACAATTTCGGCAGTTTCCACGGAAATAATCAATCTCAGCGCAATCCTTCGACTTCCCAAGGGAACCGAACATTTCATCTCCGATATGCACGGCGAATACGCCGCCTTTTTGCATATGCTGAAAAACGCATCGGGGGTCGTCCGCGAGAAGATCGACCTGCTGTTCGAGGACTCCATGACGCTTAACGAGCGCAATTCCCTGGCAACGCTGATATATTATCCCGCAAAGAAGCTTGAAAACCTCAGAAAAGAGGGCGCGCTGACGGAGGAGTGGTATTCGACCAACCTGCTCCGGCTCGTGGAGGTTTGCAGGCTCTCCGCCTCAAAATACACCCGCTCCAAACTACGAAAAGCGCTCCCGAAGGGCTTTGAATACATTATCGACGAGTTGCTCCATGCGACCGACAACGAGAACAAAACGAGTTACAACCGCGAGATCGTGAGGTCGATCATCGAAACCGGATGCGCCGATTCCTTCGTAATATCCATCTGCGAGCTTATTCAGCGGCTGGTAATCGACCGGTTGCACATCATTGGCGATATCTATGACCGCGGGCCGGGCGCGCATATAATCATGGATGCGCTGATGCGCTTTCACGATATAGATTTTCAGTGGGGCAACCACGATATCCTTTGGATGGGGGCGGCGGCAGGCTCGGACGCGCTGATAGCAACGACGATTATCAACTCCCTAAAGTATGGCAACATGGATACGCTGGAGGACGGTTACGGTATATCGCTCAGCCCGCTTGTGACCTTCGCAATGCAGGCCTACGGGGACGACCCCTGCCTGCGCTTCTATCCGCGCACGCTGGAGGAGCCCTTGAGCCAGCGCGACAGCGAGCTGATGGCAAAGATGCACAAGGCCATGGCGGTAATCCTCTTTAAGCTGGAGGGCGGGCTTATCTTGAGAAATCCCGACTTTAAAATGGAGGCGCGGCGTATGCTGCACCGCATAGATTATGAGCGCGGCTTTATCGAGCTGGAGGAGGGGAGCTATCCTCTTGCCGACGCCTGCTTTCCCACCGTGTTGCCCTCCGATCCATATCTGCTGTCCGTGGAGGAGCAGGAACTGCTGGATAAGCTGAGGCAGGCGTTCTATCATTCACAGAGGCTTCAACAGCACGTGCAAACCCTGTATTCCAAGGGCGGGCTGTATCTGTGTTGCAACGGCAACCTGCTGTTCCACGGTTGCGTTCCCGCCGAAGCGGACGGCTCGCTCACCAAGGTCTCGTTCTTCGGGCAGGAATATTCGGGCAAGAGCTACTTCGATTTTGCCGATTCGATGGCGAGGAAGGCATATTTTGGGAAATGGGGCTCCGACGAGCGCAACAGGGGGCTGGACTTCATGTGGTATCTCTGGTGCGGGCCAAATTCGCCGCTCTTTGGCAAAGACCGCATGACGACCTTCGAGCGTTACTTTGTCGAGGACAAGGCAACGCACGTGGAGAGGAAGAACACCTATTTTCTCTGCGCCGAGGACGAGGACTTTGCTATCCGCCTGCTTAAGGAGTTTGGGATAGAGGGCGACGAGAGCCGCATAGTCAACGGCCACGTTCCGGTGAAGATAAGGAAGGGCGAGTCGCCCATCAAGGCTAACGGCAGGGTTATAGTCATTGACGGCGGGATGAGCAAGCCCTACCAGCGCGAAACCGGAATCGCAGGGTATACGCTGATATATAGCTCCAACGGCGTATTTTTGTCCTGCCACGACCCCTTCGTTACCGTCGATGAGGCGATAGAAAACGAAATCGACATCCATTCCACGCAGACCTGCGTATTCCGTCCCGGGGCAAGAAAGCTCGTTGCGGATACGGACGTCGGGCGCTCGCTTATAGAACGGGTGGAGGATTTAAAGCGCTTGCTTGAGGCGTACCGGAGCGGCGAGCTAAAGGAACATATCAGATAAAAACTCCTAAAAAGGGAGGAAAATAAGGCATAATATTGCAAAACGGAAGAATAAACTTTCTGTTTGATTTTTTGCGTATTATGGGCTACACTAATAGAGGAAAAACGGAAAAACAACGGGCAAAAACCGCCGGTTCGCTGAGGGTTCGGCCGGGCGGCGGTCAAGCAGAAAATTTCCGTTCGCGATTCCAAATCTTATTTGGCAAGTTTCAGAAAGGAAGGTGAAAGCTCATGCAATCACCAATTCTTGTCCAGTCCGAGGTCGGCAGGCTAAAGACCGTAATGGTTCACCGGCCGGGCGCGGAGCTGGAGAATCTCATGCCCGAATACATGGCGCGACAGCTCTTTGACGACATACCCTATCTCGTTCATGCGCGTGAGGAACACGATGTTTTTACAAAGACGCTTGAGAACTGCGGAGTCCGCGTTTTGTATCTGGAGGAGCTTTTGAAGGAGGCGATTGCAAGCGCTTCCTGCAAGGAGGAGCTGATCTGGGAATATGTTCGCGAGGCCAACATACAGATGACCGGAGCGGAGCAGGCCATCTCGGAATATCTCTCCGAACTGCCGCTTTGCACGCTCGTTTCGACCATGGGCGGAGGAATCCGCAAGAGCCAGCTTCCGACGAGCCTGAAGAAGCACCTCGTCGATTTCATAGAGGACGCTTACCCCTTCTATGTCGACCCCATGCCCAACCTGTATTTTACCCGCGATCCCTTTGCAAACGTCGGAACCGGAGTGTTGATTTCCCGTATGCAAAACGAGGTTCGGCACAGGGAAACCCTGTTCGCAAAATACATTTTTAAATATCATCCCGTCTACAAATGGGTGCGCAAGTGGCACGACCGCACCGACATACACAATATCGAGGGCGGCGACTGCCTCGTTTTAAATGCTTCCACGCTGGCGATAGGCATATCCGAGCGCACCAGTCCGCAGGCCATCGAGCTGGTTGCCAACCGGCTCATCTCCCCGCATACGGGCATAACAAGGATAATTGCAATCAACATTCCCAAGGTGCGCGCCTTTATGCACCTCGACACGGTTATGACCATGGTGGACAAGGATACCTTCGTCATACATCCCAACATCATGCAGATTCTCCGTTGCTTTGTGCTGTGCAAGGAGGACGATAAGCTGAGGATAGAGGAGAGCCGCGTGCCTTTCGTGGATCTGATGAAGGAAGTTCTGGGCAAGGACGAGATCCGGCTCATCGAATGCGGCGGCGGCGGGGTTATCGACGCGGCGCGCGAGCAATGGAACGATGGGGCGAATACGCTGGCAATCGCGCCGGGCGAGGTTATAACATACTCGCGAAACTATGTTACCAACCGGATATTGCGTGAAAAGGGGTTCACGGTTCACGAAATTCCCTCGGCGGAGCTTTCCAGAGGGAGAGGCGGGCCGCGTTGCATGAGCATGCCCTTTATTCGCGAAGCGATAGATTGATTAAAACCAAGAAAGGAAGAGTTTTATGTTCAAAGGCAGACATCTTTTAACCCTGCTCGATTACAGTCCCGAGGAGATCCGAAAGCTTTTGGATCTGGCGCATCAGGTCAAGCGCGAAAAGCGCGAGCGAATCTTCCCCGAACGCATGAAGAACATGAATATCGTGCTTTTGTTCGAGAAGACTTCAACGCGGACGCGCTGTGCCTTCGAGGTTGCCGCCAACGACGAGGGCGCAAAGGTTACCTTCCTGTCCAACAGTCAGATGGGCAAGAAGGAATCGCTTGAGGACACCGCAAAGGTGCTGGGCCGCTTTTATGACGGAATAGAGTTTCGCGGCTTCGAGCAAAAGACCGTGGAGCTTCTGGCGAAGTATGCTCAAGTTCCGGTATGGAACGGGCTGACCGACCTCTATCATCCGACGCAGGTTCTGGCGGACTGGATGACGATTGAGGAACACGTTAAAAAGCCGCTGAGCGAGGTGAAGTTCTGCTATGTCGGCGATGCGCGGAACAACATGGGCAACTCGCTGATGATAGGCTGTGCAAAGATGGGCATGGATTTTGTCGGCATAGCGCCCAAGAGCCTCTTTCCCGACGAGAAGCTGGTGGAGCGTATGAGGGAGCTGGGCAGGGAAACCGGCGCTTCGATAACGCTGTCGGACGATATAGCGGCGGTTGAGGGCGCGGATGTGATCTATACCGACGTGTGGGTGTCGATGGGCGAGGAGGCTCAGTTTGCCGAGCGAATCGAAGCTCTGTCCCCCTACCGGGTCACGATGGATATGCTCCGGCGCGCCAACAATCCCGACGTCATATTCCTGCATTGCCTTCCCTCCTTCCACGATCTGGAAACCAGCGTCGGGCGGGACATATATGAGAAGTTCGGGCTTACGGAGATGGAGGTAACGGACGAGGTGTTCCGCAGCCGCCACAGCGTCGTATTCGACGAGGCGGAAAACAGGATGCACACGATCAAGGCCGTAATGCTCGCAACGACAACGGATATCCTGGACAGATAGGCCGCGATTGCCGTTTTTTCGCTTCTAAACCCAGTCCCCGTTTTTGTTGTGCAATATAAGCGGCGGAACGGGGGAGGCGCAGGGGAGAGGAACCGAGCAGTCGTAGTCGAAATTTGGATTATACATAGGGTCGCCCTTGACAAGCAAGGGACGAAAGACGTCCATAAGCCGCATCTCATTGAGTTCATTGATGACGGGCGGCTTTTGCGTTGGCAAGACAAAGACCGCTTCGGGAACATAGACCGCCCGCTTGCCCGAGGCGAGCAAGCGCAGGCAGTAGTCCTCGGCAAAGCCGGCGGCGGGGAGCGTTTCGTCGAACCCGTTCAGCGTTTCAAAGGTAGTCCGTTCCGTAGCCAGCCCGTTTATCGAAAGAGCGGTAACATTGCGGGTACAGCCCGCCCAGCGCAAATACTCCCGGTCGTTCTTGCAAGGGCGTATTCCGCGGTAGAGGGAAAACAGGCCTCCGTGCAGGCCGACGGTGACGCCCGCGGTGTGCAGAGAACCGTCGGGGTTGTCCAGCCTTGCGCCGGTCGCGCCGACCTCCGCTATAAGCAACGGGGCTACGAGCCTTTCGATAAAGTCGCCGCTTTTTGGAACGGAGCCGGCAAACAGCGTGAGCGCATAGGCTCCGGTGGCGGCTTTCACGCCCCGGTTGAACATCGAAGCATAGTTGCAATCGGGGTTCGCTTGGATGAGCGTGGCGGCTGAGTCGCGTTCGAGGGCGGAGTAGAGCCGTTCGAGGCGGCTGTCGTGGGCGGCGGCGTCAACCACAATAAGCTCATAGTTATCATAAACGCTGACCTGCTCTATCCCGTTCAGGCTCTTTAACAGCGCCTCATAGCCGGAAGTGTTCACAATCACGATGCTGAGCTTGCGATTTATCGCTGGAAGCCGCCTTCTTTGGAACTCAAGCTCTCTCGGCCGCCTTTGCGTCAGCAGAACCCTTGGGATGTGAGCCGTCTTAGCGGAGCTTTTTGTCAGCTCGAGGATTAGTTCCTTGGTGGTTTGCGCCGCGCCGCCCGCCCTGCAAAACAGGGCCCTGCTGACTAAAAAGCAGTCGCCGATATAGTTATACGACAGCAGGGTTTCGGGCGAAAAATCCGGCTTAAACAGCGGTTCGCCGCGCCCGCCCGAGGGCAGAAGGGCGTCCTCGTCGCAGTAGACGAATTCCGCATCCAAAGCCGCCTCGACCGCAAAGCGATAGAGGGCTTCGTCGGAGAGCTTCGCGCCGTCGGGCACAAACAAAAGAAAGTCGCCCCGCGCTTCGGAGGCGCGGTCGCGCTCAAGCCTGGCAAAATTTTTGTAGGTCTGGCGGGACAGCTCCAGCTCCGAATCGCAGAGCACGCTGATTAAAGGAGCGCGAGCAAAGCGGGTTCGCTCCTGCTCCGCCCGCTCCTTGCCGGACAGCTCCTTCGATGCAAGGAATCTTAAATACGCCGAATCATTCATTTGGATATTTTAACGCCGGAACAGGGAAAATATGCGCCTGCAGGCACGCCGAAAAGCAAAATACGGCGGGACGGGGCTTAGAGCCGGAGGTTTTCCGGCGCGGAAGGTCGAATAAAAGGGTTTTTGAAAAAGGCGGTGAAATAATTAGTCTAAGTCGCGGTTTTTGGAGGTCACATGGACGACGGGCGCATTCGTAAAATTCGGGAAGAGCAGGAACGACAGCTTTTATCGCCGTATGCCGCGCTTGCGGCGGAGACGAAGGGCAGGGCCTTGCCCTTGCCGCTTTGTCCGTTGCGAACCGAGTTCATGCGCGACCGCGACAGGATACTTCATTGCAAGTCGTTCCGGCGTTTAAAGCACAAGACCCAGGTGTTTCTTTCGCCCCGCGGAGATCATTATCGCACGCGGCTGACGCATACGCTTGAGGTTACGCAGATTGCCCGCTCCATCGCCCGCGCCTTGAGCATGAACGAGGATCTGACCGAGGCGATTGCGATGGGGCATGATTTGGGGCATACGCCCTTCGGCCATGCGGGCGAGACCGTTTTGAACGGGCTGGTTCCCGGCGGGTTTGAGCATAATATTCAGAGCCTGCGGTTGGTGGAGAAGCTCGAATACGAGGGCAGGGGGCTTAATCTGACCTTTGAGGTGCGGGACGGCATCGTTAACCACAAGAGCAGCGGTGAAGCCGCAACTTTGGAGGGCAGGATAGTTTCGCTGGCGGATCGCATCGCCTATATCAATCATGACGTGGACGACGCTATCAGGGCGGGGGTGCTGTCCAACGAGGATTTGCCCAAGTCCTGCGTGGACTGCTTCGGGGACACCCACGGGAAAAGGATCAACACGATGATAACGAGCATCGTTGCCTATTCGCTCGGCAAGCCGGAGGTGGGTTTTCCGGCGGATATGAGAAAAGAGTTCGATGCGTTTCGGAGCTTTATGTTTGATAGCGTATACTACAATCCTGTCGCCAAGCGCGAGGAAAAGAAGGCGATGCGGGTAGTAGAGGAGCTTTACGGGCATTACATAAGGAATATTGACGCTCTGCCGCCGGAGTTCGCACAGTTTATACAAGAGGACGGCGTGGAGCGGGTCGTGGCGGATTACATCGCGTGCATGACCGACAACTACGCCATACGAGATTACGAACGGCTGTTTGTACCCAAGAATTGGGATTAGGGAGGAAGCTTTGGCATTTCCGAGCGTCTGGATGGACGAACTGCTCGCCAAAAACGACATAGTGTCCGTCATCTCAAGCTATGTGGAATTAAAGCCCAAGGGCAGGAAGCTCTGGGGGCTTTGCCCGTTGCATGGGGAAAAGACCGCGTCCTTTTCGGTTTCGCCGGACAAGCAGCTCTTCTATTGCTTCGGCTGTCATGCCGGGGGCACAGTTATCCAGTTCATCATGGATATTGAGCGGCTTCCCTACTTTGAGGCGGTGCAGTTTTTGGCGAATCGCGTCGGGATGGAGTTGCCGAGCGAGGTAAATGATAAGGAGCTTAGGGAACAGCGGGCTTATCGCGAGCGGCTGTATGAGGCGGTAAAAAGAGCGGCGCGGTTCTACTGCGAATGCTTCTTTTCCGAAGGCGGCAAGGTTGCGCAGGCTTATGCGACGGCGCGGGGGCTCAACAAGGATATCGTGCTTCGGTTTGGAATAGGCTATGCGCCGAACGATTGGGAGGCGTTGCTCAAGCACCTTACCGCGCAGGGCTTTTCCGCCAAGGAGCTGGTTGACGCGGGACTTCTTGTGCGAAACGAGGACAGAAAATCGGTTTACGACGCCTATCGTAACCGGCTGATATTTCCGATTCTCGGCGCCAGCGGCAGGGTTTTGGGCTTTGGCGCGAGGGTTATCGACGATGGAAGTCCCAAGTATATCAACACGGGCGATACGCCGATCTATAATAAGAGAAATAATCTCTACGGGCTCTGCTACCAAAAAAACGCTCAGCTATCCGATTTGGTGATGGTTGAAGGCTATATGGACGTTATCGGGCTTTATAAGGCCGGGGTGGAAAATGCGGTGGCGAGTTTGGGAACGGCGCTTACGCAACAGCAGGCAAGGCTTTTAAAGCGCTATGTCGAGACGGTTTATATCGCCTATGACGGCGATGCGGCGGGGCAGAACGCCACGATTCGCGGCATGGAGATTTTGAAAAACGAGGGGCTTTCTGTTCGCGTTATCAGCTTTCCCGACCAGCTCGACCCCGACGAGTACGTCCAGCTCTACGGGGCGGAGGGCTTTGCGCGTTTGAAGCAGAACGCCCTGACGTTGAGCGCGTTCAAGCTGGAGAACATGGCGGCGGGGGTGAATTTGGAGGTTGAAAACGAGCGCGAGCGCTATGCGAAGCAGGCTTGCGCCTATATCAACACCCTGCAACCGGTGGAACAGGAGCGGTATTATAAACAGCTTGCGAAAAAGACCGGTTACGAGCTTGAAGCGCTAAAGAGACAGGGGGGGAGCGGAAGCGCGGCGGTGATTGAGAGCGGCGGTTTTTTGCGCGGGGGCTTGCGCAGGCAAAGCCGCGAGGAGGAGCCCGTCCGCGAGCTGTTGGAGCGCTCGCTTCTATGCTCCGCCCTGTATGATGCGGGCGCGCTTCAATACCTGAAAGGGGAGGAGGTGCAAAGCCGTTTGCGCACTCCGGGTTACAGGAGGCTGTATGACGCGATGTGCGGGGCGGGCTTTTCGATAGCCGCCTATGTTTCGGGACTGGAGCAGAGCGAGGCTGAGAAGGTCTCCGCCATCATAAAGGAGGAGGGCGCCCTGCTCGAACCGCTGAGAACGGCAAGGGAGTGCCTCGAACGGCTGAGGCGGTTGGATGATGAGGAGGAGCTGGAGCTTCTACAGCTCAAGCTGAAGGATCCGGCTCTGCCGGCGGAGGAAAAAGCGGACATACTAAAGGAAATACAGACCAAAATAAGGGCAAAGAAATAAGGAGACGGGAGAATGACTAAAGATTATCGTGCCAAGGTAACGGAACTGCTGGAAAGCGGCAAGTCCAAGGGAATATTGACCTACAAGGAGATTATGGACGCGCTTTCGGAGCTGGAGCTCGATCAGGAGCAGGTTGAGAAGATCTATGACGACATCGAGGAGCTGAACATCGACGTTGTGGAGGATGTTGTGGTTCCGGAGGATATCAACGTAGAGATTGCGGAGATTGAGAGCATCCTGTCCGTGTCGGAGAGCGTAAACATCGACGATCCGGTTAGAATGTATCTCAAGGAGATAGGCAAGGTGCCGCTTCTGACCGCCGAACAGGAGGTGGAGCTTGCCACGCGCATGGTGGAGGGCGATCCGGAAGCGAAGCATCAGCTCGCTGAGGCGAACCTGCGGCTCGTCGTCTCGATAGCCAAGCGCTATGTCGGCAGGGGAATGCTCTTTCTCGATCTGATTCAGGAGGGCAATCTCGGCTTGATAAAGGCTGTGGAAAAATTCGATTACACCAAGGGCTACAAGTTTTCCACCTATGCTACCTGGTGGATACGGCAGGCGATAACCAGGGCGATTGCAGATCAGGCGAGGACTATCCGCATCCCCGTCCACATGGTTGAGACGATCAATAAGCTGATCCGAGTTAACCGACAGCTTGTCCAGGAATACGGCAGGGATCCGCGCCCCGACGAGATAGCCAAGGAGATGGGAATATCCGAGGAAAAGGTCAGGGAGATTATCAAGATTGCGCAGGAGCCGGTGTCGCTCGAAACCCCGATAGGCGAGGAGGACGACAGCCACCTGGGCGACTTTATTCCCGATGAGGACGCGCCCGCGCCCTCCGAGGCCGTTGCGGTTACCCTGCTCAAGGAGCAGTTGATGGACGTGTTGCATACGCTCACCCCGCGCGAGGCAAAGGTGTTGCGCCTCCGCTACGGGCTGGACGACGGCAAGGCGCGCACGCTTGAGGAGGTCGGCCGCGAATTCAAGGTGACCCGCGAGCGCATCCGCCAAATCGAGGCGAAGGCGCTCAGAAAGCTCCGCCATCCCTCCAGGAGCAAGCGGCTGAAGGATTTTCTGGACTAAGCCGGACGCGGGTTTGCCCCAAGGTTGGCAACAGTTGAAATAATAACGTTAAATAAAAAAAGCGTCGGGGAAGATGTGACTTCGGCGCTTTACTTTATGTACTTATTGTAATACTTTGAGGCGGCAACGTCAACTCGACAAGCCTCGTTCTTGCCAAGCGGGGCGGGCTATGGTAAGATAAGCCCATGAAAAAAGTCCTTGCGATTCTTCTTTTATCAATCCTACTTATCGGTTGCGACGGACGGATAGAGCCCATCGAGGTCGTAGTCCCGTCCGCTCTGCCCACCGAAACGGCGCGCGTTATGCCGACGGCAATCGCAAGCTTCTCGCCGGTTCCGACGCCGGAGGCAACGCCCGAGCCCTCCTATACGCCTGAGCCTACCGTTCAGCCCACTCCCTCCGATACGCTCATGGCATACATTCACAACATGACGATAGAGGAGAGAATAGGCCAGCTCTGTATGTTCGGCTTTTCGGGCACAAACTCGGTCTCGTCCACCTTTGCCTCGATTATGGAGGAGTATAAGATAGGCGGCGTTATCCTTTACGGGCAGAATATCTCAAGAACCGACTCGGACGGCGGCTTCTCGCGGTGCGCCTCCCTGACCGCCGATATTTGCGATCGCAACCCCAGCGAGATACCGCTGTTGATCAGCACCGATGTTGAGGGCGGCAACGTCACCCGGTTCAAGTGGCCCTCATGGCCGACCCATGCAAGAACGCTCGGCAACCGCAACGACGAGGACGGGGCTTTCGAGCAGTTTTTGATGATAGGAGACGGGCTTGCGGGCGTTGGAATCAATACCGACCTTGCTCCCTGCCTCGATGTTGCGGAAAACCCCGATTCAACCTTCCTGAAAAAGCGGATTATCTCCTCGGACGAAAACATAGTCTCGAATATCGGGCTGGCGTGCATCTTTGGGCTTCAGGCTTCGGGAACGCTATCCATCGTTAAACACTTTCCGGGGCATGGCGCAACGAGCGAGGACAGCCATGAGACTACTCCGGTCGTTTATAAGACGCTGGACGAGCTTCGCGCTTACGAGTTGGTTCCGTTTATGGCGGCGGCGGACGCGGGGGTGGACGGGGTTATGGTTGGGCACATCCTGTATCCGGAGGTGGACTCCGAGATAGCCACCCTGTCCTACGTTTGGATAACTGAGATACTTCGGGAGGAGATGGGCTTTGACGGCATAGTTATGAGCGACGACTTCCGCATGAGCGGGCTCAGAAGCCGCGCCACCCTTTCGGATGCGGCGGTGCAGTTCATTCTGGCGGGCGGCGATCTCATCCTCTGCGGGGCGAATCACGACTATCAGCGCCAGATTTTAGAGGGGCTGTATGCGGCTGTGGACGGCGGGATTATAAGCGAGGAGCGGCTGAATGAAAGCGTCTATCGCATCTTAAGTGCAAAAACCGTCGCCTGCGGCTGGAACTATTAGGAGGTAAGGATGAAGAAGCTTTGGATTGTGGGGCTGGCGCTTTTGCTGGCGGCTGTGGGTTGCGCGGGCGGGGATGAAACCAAAAGTCCCGAACCCACCGCGATTGCCGAGGATTCGACCGCGCCGTATCTCAACCCGCTTTCGGAGGAGGAGGTAGCCCAAGAGGAGATTTTTAACCGGTTTCGCTTCGATATGCTGTTGCCCGCAACCGCCGTTGACGCGAGCTTTGCCGTGATTACGACGCGGCGCGGGGTATCTGCGGCTCAGGCTCGGTTCTATTCCGACGAAATCCTGTACTACTACCGGATTGCATACACGGTTTCGGAGAGCAACCTTGCCGACGACAGCGGCGCCTATCTTAGCATAACGGAGGAGAGCTGTAACGAGCAGACCTATACGCTCTGCCTTTCCGAAACCACGGGCAGGGCGCAGTGGTATGACGATTTGAGCGGAACGAGCCGAAGCCTGTACTGCCCGGCGGGGGTGGACGCCGATGCGCTCCGCGCTATGGTTGAGGAGCTGATCGGCGCATAAAAAGCATTGTTTGCGGGACAAAGCTGTGTTATAATTTGGTTGAGGTGATATAATGAGCAGGATGCGTTTACTGAGGGAATCAAACGGACAGACCTTTGAGGGCTTTGTTCTGATTAAGAGCGTCGCGATTCGTCCCAACTCCAAGGGAGTGGACTATCTCGACCTCGTGCTTGCCGACGACGAGGGGGAGTGCAACGCCAAGCTTTGGGACTACACTTCAACCTTGCATGGCATATTTGAAGCCGAGGACATAGTTAAGGTTCGCGGAAGTATAGTTATTTGGAAGGATATCGAACAGTTAAAGATTGAGCGCATCCGCCACGTTTCGCCCCAGGACGAGGTGGATTTAAGCCGGCTCATTCCCTGCGCGCCCGAGGATCCAAGCCGGCTGTACGACGAGCTTTATGCGCTCGCGGGCGGCTTTAAAAATCCGGACTACCGCCGGCTCGTGCAGTATCTGATGCATGAGCACAGGGATAAGCTCCTGCTCTATCCTGCCGGCGTGAAGCTCCACCATGCAACTCGCGGCGGACTTCTGCATCATACCCGCTCGGTCGTTCGGCTCTGCGAGAGGATTGCCGACCTGTATCCGGCGCTCAATTCCGACCTGCTCTATACCGGCGCGATTTTGCACGATATTGGCAAGCTCCGCGAGCTGGAGGTGGGCTCGCTCGGCCTTGCAAGCGCTTACACCGAGGCGGGTCAGCTCGTGGGCCATATCAATATCGGAGTCTCCATGGTTGAAAACGCCGCTGATGCCCTCGGACTCGACAAGCAGGCGGCTATGAAGGTTCAGCATATGCTCCTGTCGCACCACGGGCAACCGGAATTCGGAAGCCCGAAACTTCCGATGTTTCCGGAGGCGGAGGTGCTTTCGGTTTGCGACCTGCTCGACAGCAGGCTCTACGAGATGTTTCAGGCGCTCGACGGCGTTCAGCCCGGCGGCTTTACCGAGCGGCTCTGGGCGCTGGACAACCGCCAGCTTTACAAGGAGGAAAAATGAAGCGGGAGAACCTTTACAGGCTTCTTTCATCCATAGCGTTGCTTCTTGCAGCGGCGGTTTTTGTCGCGGAGTTCATACTGCTGTTCGGCTATCTTGAGGGGCAGACCTCCTTTTATGTCGGTTCTGCCGCCGCTTTCGCCCTGCCGAGACTGTTCCCGCTCCCGCTTGCCGCCCTGCTTGCCATCGCCGCCGCGTTTGTTCCAAAACGAAAGCTTGGGCTGGGAGCCTTAATCTTCGCCTTAGTTGCGGCGTTGTGCCAGTTCTTCATGATAAAGATAACCGACGTTCACCCCTACTTTGTAACCTATTCCGACTATCAGCTCTGGGGACTGTATGCGGGCGCGGCCCTGCTTTTGATAGGCGGCGCGCTGAAATTGAAATCCAAATAGCCCCCGTCCAGTCCAATTTGGCAAATATTTTGCTTTACCGGAAGCCTTTACTTGACGGCTTCCTTTTTTTTGCGTAGAATGAGACTATGGAAAGTGTTAAACTCGAATCGGAAGGCAGGTCGAAGAATCGGTTTCTATGGATACCGGCGGCTTTAGGCGCGTCGGTCTTGAGCCTTTGGTTTTTCCCTGCGATCTTCATCGCCCCGGCGTTGTGGGCGTACAGCGCGATACAGGCAAGGAAGGCGTGGCCGCTCGTTGTATTGAGCCTCGCCCTTTTCGTCGCTTTTTTCCTCCTGCTTGGGGATTTCGGCACGGCGCTGTTGTTTGTCCTGCTGATCGCGCCCGCAGGCGTTCTTCTGTATGTTTTGGAGCGATTCCAGTTTGAGTTCTTCTACTGCGCTTTCTATACTTCCATCGCCCTGTTGCTCGCCCTGTTTTTGAATCTCTGCCTGCCCTCGATGCTTGCGGGGGAGTCGCCGGAGGCCTTGCTCGTCGCGGAGTTCAAAACTGCGGTCGCCTCCGTCGGCCTGTATTCGGACGAAGTAATCAACGATCTCACCTTTATCTTCGAGCAGATATATCTGTCGGCGCTATATATCGTGGCCGCCGTCATAGCGCTTGTTAATCTGTTGCTTCTGCATCTGTTCGACCGCAAGCGCGAGCCGCGTCTCGTGCGCCGGCTGTCGAAGTTCGGCTCCTGGACTCTGCCGCAAAGCTTCATATTCGGCCTGCTGGCGCTGTCGCTCATCGGAGCGGTGCTGTCGCTCGCCGGCTCCGACTATTCGCTGAGCTTCTGGTTGCTGTTTCTAATGCTGTGGATGCTCCCGTCCGCGCTCGCCGGGCTTTCCTTCTCCTACCTGTTCTGCCTCGGGCAAACGCAGGTTTTTGCGGTGGTCTGTCTCGTAGGCGCGTTGCTTATCCCTTACTCCCTGTTTGGCTATGCCATACTCGGAACCGTGATGACCTTTATGCTGAAACGAAAAGATAAATCCAACCCCACCGGAGGAGACTCAAACTGATGAAAACTTATCGGGGACTTTTGATATTTCTGGGAATAGCCCTTCTTGCGCTCGGAGGCTGTGTTTTCTTCTTGAGTGTGAGCTGGGGTATAGCAACTTCCGCCGCCGCCGCTGTGGTGTTCGGGGTGGTTCTGCTCGTGCTGTCGGGCACAGGGCGCAAGCAACAGGCGCAGATGGACGCCGTGTTCAACGACAACCGCGAGGTGGCGGCAAAGATAATCAATTTTGTAGCCGTTCCGGCGCTCATCGCTGATGACAGGGGCAGGATTTGCTGGCGCAACGACGCTTTCAAGAAGATCTACGACGGGGCGAATATCACCGAAATACTCCCGCAATACCTCGAAAAGAAGAATGTCGCCGCCCAACAGCTCGTTCATGCCGGAAGCAGTTATCAGGTGATGAATATGCCCCTGAAGCGCAAGAGTTCCACCCGCAAGCTCACCTTCCAATATTGGCTTGACCGAACCGAAGCCGTACACTATCAAAGGCTCTATACCGAGCAGATGCCCTATGTGATGCTCGTCTATGTCGACAACTATGAGGAGCTGACAAGCGAGCTTCAGGTGCAAAAGACCTCCGTTTTGGCTGAGGTCGAGCGCCTCGTGTCCGACCTTTGCAAACGCCAGGGAGGGCTGTACCGCCGGTATGAGAACGGCAGGTTTTTGTGCATATTCGAGTCGAAACAGCTTGAACTGCTCGAGAAAGATCGCTTTTCGCTGATGGAGCAGGTGCGCAGAATAGATACCGGAACGGGAATGCAGATTTCGCTCTCCATAGCCGTAGGCGTTGCGCCGAGGCTGGCTCAGTCCGAGGAGGGGGCGCGCTCCGCCATGGAGCTGGCGCTGGGGCGCGGCGGCGATCAGGCGGTAGTCAAGGAGGGTACGAACTATCGCTTTTACGGCGGAAAGAACCAAAAGGAAACCGTCCAGTCGCGGGTAAAGACGCGGCTGTTCTCCAAGGCGTTGCACCAGCTGTTTGAGAATGCCGGCGACGTGTTCATCATGGGGCACAAGCATTCGGACATGGATTGCATCGGGGCCGCACTCGGAGTTATGACCTGCGCGAACCATATCGGCTCCCACGCCTACATAGTTTTAGACAGCTCCAACCCGATGATAGACGATGCGGTCTCGCATATGGAAAAGGACGGGCTGGCAAGCCGCTGTCTGGTTACGCCGGAGCAGGCGAAGGGGATGCTCAAGTCCAATTCCGTGCTGGTTGTCGTCGATACACAGCGCGCCAATACAACGACGGCTCCGGAGCTTATTGGGATGGTAAACCATCTCGTTCTGATCGACCATCACCGCAGGAGCGCGGACTATATCGACAATACCACCCTGCATTATTTGGAATCCCGCTCCTCCTCGGCGTCGGAGATGGTAACCGAGGTGATGCAGTATTTTGCCGACGGGGTGAGGCCCACCGCCTTTACCTGCAGTGCGTTGCTTGCGGGAATCACCGTCGATACCAAGCAGTTCGCCTTCAACGTCGGCTCGCGCACCTTTGAGGCGGCGGGCTATCTTAGGCGCAACGGAGCGGATCTCGGCATGGTTAAGCTGATGTTTCAAAATGATCTCAACAGCTATATCCATTGCGCAAATACGGTTGAGCGCGCCATGATAAGGAGCAGCGGCATAGCCGTATCCTGGTGTGACAAGGCAGTGCCCAATTCCAAGCTGACCGCGGCGCAGGCGGCGGACGAGCTTTTGGGAATACGAGGGGTTACGGCCGCCTTCGTGCTGGGCGAGGACGAGGAGTCCATAGCCATCTCCGGCAGAAGCTATGGCAGGGTCAACGTTCAGCTTATTTTGGAGCGGCTCGGCGGCGGCGGGCATCTGACTATGGCGGGCGCACAGCTAAAGAACATGACGATGGAGCAGGCGAGGGCGGAGCTGATTAGAAACATCGAAGAATACGAGGGCGGAGTCAATTGACGAAGCCGTATTTCGCGTGATAGAATAACTAAGGAGGTGCAGATCTATGAAGGTATTATTGGAGCAGGATATTAAGGGAACCGGAAAGAAGGGCGAAATTGTCAATGTTTCCGACGGCTATGCAAGAAACTATCTTTTGCCTCGAAAGCTCGCAAGTCCGGCGGACTCCAGCGCGGTTAACGCGATGAATATCCAAAAAAGCGCGGCACAGCACCGAAAGTTTCAGGCGGGGATAGAAGCCCGTGAAAAGGTTAAAAAGCTCGAGGGCGCATCCGTCACGGTGAAAGCGCGGGTAGGGGAAAACGGAAAGCTGTTCGGCACGGTTAGCGCAAAGGAGATAGCCAGCGCCCTGCTGGAACAGCGCGGAATCGAGGCTGACCGCAAGAAGATTACGGTTGAGCCCATCCGCTCGGTCGGTGAATATACCGCCAAAGTCAGCCTCTTTGAAGGAGTATCCACCACCTTCAGGGTCATCGTAAAGGAATAACATGGAAGACAGTTTAAACTTGCTCGAAAAAACGATTCCGCACAATGTGGACGCTGAGCGCTCCGTTTTGGGCGCGATGCTGTTGGATCACAACGCGCTGGAGCAGATGCTCGAACAGCTGCGGGCGGAGGACTTCTATGCCAATGCCCACGAGCAGATTTTCGCCGCCATGCGCGACATCCGCTTCAAGGGAAGCGCCGTCGATCTGGTAACGTTGAACGAGGAGCTGGATAGAACCGGAAAGCTGGATTCGGCGGGCGGAACCATCTATCTCACCGAGCTGATGCAGTTTGTTCCCACCGCCGCCAATGTTCAGCATTACGCCAGGATAGTGGAGGAACACAGCGTACAGCGCGCCCTGATTAAGGCGGGGCACGAGATGATAAACGACGGGATGAACGACAGTTTGAACGTCGAGGATTCGCTGGATATGGCGGAAAAGCGCATTTACAATATCGCCATGCGCAAGACCGAGGATTCGCTGGTTCCGATATCCCAGATAGTTCCCGACGCTCTCAACGAGATAGGGGAGCTTATGGCGCGAAAGGGGAGGATAACCGGCATAGCCTCCGGTTTTAAGGCGCTGGACAGGCTCACAAACGGCTTTCAAAAGAGCGATCTTATCATAGTGGCGGCGCGTCCGGCTATGGGCAAAACCGCATTCGCTATGAATATAGCGCAGTACGCCGCCCTGCATGACGACCGCTCGGTGGTGGTTTTCAGCCTGGAGATGAGCCGCGAACAGCTTGTAACCAGGATGCTCTGCTCCGAAGCGGCGGTCGATTCCCAGCGCATCAAGGAGGGGGTTCTCACGCAGGAGGAGACGCAAAGGCTGATGGACAGCGCCATCCCGATGCAGGCGAGCAAGCTCCATATCGACGATACCGGCGGCGTCACCGTCGCGCAGATACGCTCGAAGTGCCGCAGGCTTCAAGCGCGCTTCGGGCTGGATATGGTTATCATCGACTATATGCAGTTGATGCTCGGGGTTGGCGGCGGCTCCCGAAAGAACGACAACCGTCAGCAGGAGATATCCGATATGACCCGCGCCTTAAAGCTGCTGGCGAGGGAGCTGAACGTGCCGATTATGCTTTTGAGCCAGCTCAATCGCGGGCCGGATCAAAGGCAGGATCACCATCCCCAGATTTCCGACCTGCGCGAGAGCGGTTCCATCGAGCAGGACGCCGATATGGTTATACTGCTCTACCGCGAGCAGGCGTACGACCCAACGGCGGACAACAAGAGCGAGATAAACGTCGCCAAGCACCGCCACGGCCCCGTCGACAAGATAGCGCTTGCCTGGCAGGGCGAATATACGCGCTTTATGAATATCGCGCCCCAGGGCTGAGCGCCTAAAAACGGCGCCTCATAAGCGAAAAAACCATTTGTCAAAGAATATAGCTTGACAGCCCCGCCCCTAAAGCGGGCTGTCGTGCTATCTGGGCTTTAGATCGTCCCAACAGCCCCGTCAAAATTCCGTTCAGTTTTTCGTTTCCGCCGACTATTTCAGCGATTCGCTGTTGTTGATTATAAGGGTGGAGTAGATAAAAAGCACGTCCTGATTGGAAAAGTCCACGAATTCTCCAACATAGGAACTGCTGATATAGCGGATATCTACGAGGGTTATCTTTTCATAACCCGCTATAAGCAGGGGCGCGAGCGAGGAGCCAAAGGAGTCCCGGAAGATTATCAGCTCCTTTTCGCTGTCGGAGTTTGGGTTTTCTATCGTCATCAGCGGGCAGGCGCCCTGCAAAAAAACATCGTAGGGATCGAGGCCAAAGAAATCGTTGGTATCATAGACCCCGCCGATCTCTCCGGTTTCATAGTTGGTGACGACGGCGGAATCTATCGTGTCGGAATGCAGGATGGTCAGGCTCTCGGAGGCTATCGGAAGGGCCGCCTGCCCGTAGTACACGCCGTAAAACGGGGCGAGCGTTTCCTGCTCAAACTCCGTCTCATATTCAAAGCCGAGCCTTTCTGAAAGGCGGGCGACGACCTTTTCGAGCTTCTCCTGCCGCCAATGAGCGTCGGTTCGGTAATAATCCTCAGCCGAAAGGCAGTCGAAAATATCTATCCGCTCGAGATGCTCTATATTCTCGGACAGCAGGCTGAGCAAGCGCTCGTAGTCCAGCGCAGGGTAGCCGTTTTGTTCGGCGGCAAAATAGTTTTTATCCGGAACTACGGCATAGTACGCCGTGCATTCGGAATCGGCAAGATAGAGGTCATACAGCTCGTTCAGCTTGTTGGCCGCCTTGACGACGGAGTTTTCATTCAGCGGATATTCGAGCTTATAGACGTTGCCGTCCACGATATATATCCCGTTGTTGTCCTTCTGCCGCAACACTTCAAACTGCCAAAGCGCCTTAACGGTGCGGAAGTGATCGCGCAACGGGAACTGATCGAGAGTATAGGCGTCAAAGTCCTCCATCCATTCCCCCGACAGCACCGTGTCGAGGCTTGGGGAAGGAAACTGTTGCAGGGAGCGGCGTTCGGCGGTCGAAAGCTCGTCGGCGGGTTTTAAAACGCACCAGATGAACCCCGTAAGGAGGATCAGACCCAGGCTTATGATAGTTGCAAGGTTTAAAACACTTCTTTTCATACCTAAAACCTGAAATACAAAAACGGATTGAACCCCCCATCCACAAGGTAGGCGGTTATCAGTATCAAAAGCGCGGCCAGCACCAGCGGGGAAACGGCTCGGGCGCAAAAGCCGAGTTTGTTATTCTGAATCCGCTTGTAGAGCCGCGAAACGAGGGGCGTGCAACCTAAAATGGCGACAACAAACAGCACCGCATAGCTGCTCAGGGCGTAACGAGTTTCAAAGGTTGAGAAGGGCAGGCCGGCGAGGCCGAACATCGACGAAAGATCCGTTCCAATCTCCGCTATGCTTCCGGCGTTGAATATAACGAAACTAATTACCACCACAATCAGCAGGTACATATGCGAGACGAATTTAGGGAGCTTTTGCAAAACCCTTCCCAAAAAGAGCTTCTCCATTGCCAAAAACACCGCGAAAAACAGCCCCCATACGACAAAATTCCAGCTTGCCCCATGCCAGAGACCGGTTAAAAACCAGACCACGAGGATGTTGAACAGCCAGCGCGGCAGGCTTACGCGGTTGCCTCCGAGCGGGATATAGAGGTAATCCCGAAACCACGCGCCGAGCGAGATGTGCCATCTGCGCCAGAATTCCGAAACGCTCGTCGATATGAACGGATAATCGAAGTTTTCCAAAAACTTAAAGCCGAAGATGCGCCCCAGCCCTATCGCCATATCGGAGTAGCCTGAAAAATCGAAGTAGACCTGCAGGCAGAAGGCTATCGCATAGAGCCAATAATACAGCACGGAGGGCGCGGCGCTTGCGCGAAACTCCGTGCAAAAAAGCCCGAAAGCATTGGCGAGCAAAACCTTTTTGCCGAGCCCCAGCACAAAGCGTCCCGCGCCGTAGGCGGCGTCGGCAAGGCTGTGCTTCCTTAGCGACAGCTCGTTTTCTATCGTCGTATACCGGACGATTGGGCCTGCGATGAGCTGAGGAAACAGGGCGACATAGGTGAAGAGCTTCAAAAAGCTTTTCTGAACCTGTGCCTTTTTGCGATAAACGTCGATGGTATAGCTGAGCGTTTGGAAGGTATAGAAGCTGATGCCTATTGGGAGCGCGATGTTCAGCAGACCGATTCCGGTTCCCAAAATGCCGTTGACCGTCTCGATTGCAAAATCGGCGTACTTGAAAAAGCCGAGGATCATCAGGCTCACGGCAATCGAGGAAACGAGAAAAACCCTGGACAGCTTTGTGGCGCGAAATCTGGCTATCAGCAGGCCGTGAATGTAGGCGGACAGCGCAGAGCCAAAGAGCAACAGGGTGTAAATCGGCTCGCCGTAAAAGTAGAAGAGGAGGGAAGCGAGGAGTAGCACGAGATTCTTTGCTCGAAACGGAACCGCGAAGTACAAAAGCAGTACCGGCGGCAAAAAATAGAATAAAAACGTTATCGAGGAAAAGAGCATCGGCTACTCCCTTTTTTGTTATTCGACTATCGTCCTTTCAAAGCGCTCGCCAAGCTCATCCTCATGCAGGCTCTCGAATGCGCCCATGTAGTTCTCAACCAGCTCCGAATCGCCCATCACGAAGAATATCAGGTTGCCGCTGTGGTTGGCGGACAGCTTGTTGGCGGTTACGCAGATCCACTTGCTCTCGTTAATGTCGGTAACTATCGCCTGCTTAATCGTTTCAACGTCCGCGCCGTCCTCCAGCTCGATAAGCACCGCCGAAAAAGCGATACTGCTCATCATCGGCTCAATATAAACCGCTTCCCTGATTCCGGTTAAATCGGAGAGGCCGAGGAAATAGGCCGCCGTGTCCGCATCGCTCAAGTCGACGTTAGTGGCGGGCGCGAGCATCATCTGGGTCGGCTCCGCCGCGCTGAAGATGGCTTCAAGCTCTGCGGCCAAGGCGCTCTGGGCGTCCGGCTCCCCGCTCGAATCGGGCGACGAGCTGGCGACGGGTTCCGAGGTGGGTTCCAAGGTGGCGTCCGCCGAGGGCTCGTCCGAGGGACTTTGGGCAGGCGCCTCCGTGGCGCTGACGGTAGGAGCGGGACTGTTTTGATTCTGCTCCCTGTTTTTACAGCCGACGACGGTTATTACTAAAAGTGCCGCCAGCAATATGATAATTGTTTTTTTCATTGCATTCATCCTTTCGCGATTTTCTATTATAACACAAGGTTCCTATCAATTAGGTTGCAAATTTACAGTTTTTTTATTCGTTCCAAAATCGCTTGACAGACGGCGGGCGAACCGATAACATGGACGCATGGGAGAGACGGGCAAGCAAAAAAAGAGTTCGTTTTCAAAGCGGACGGTCATAGCCTCTTATGCTCGCGCACCGATGAATTCGGGCGGCAGCGGGAGAGTTTTTTTCGCACATCTGATTGAAGGAATGGCAAAAAGCCCGCTGGAGCCGGGATAAAGCCCCGCCAAAGTTCACAGACTTGACGCAACGGGAGCTTTTTCCCCGTGTGTTTTTTCGTTATTCGTTTTTGAGCTGGATTTGGGAGGTAAAATGAAAATAAATCTTCGCAATTTTTTTACCGGGCAGAATTTCAAACTGCTCGCGGCGGATCTGATCTATGACGCGATTGGAAGCATACTCTTTGCGGCGGGAATCTATACCTTCGCTTCGGGCGCGAGCTTTGCGCCGGGAGGGATCTCGGGCATTGCGCTCATCATCAACCACTATGTTCCGTTTCTGAGGATAGGGCTTTGCACCCTGATATTGAATATTCCGGTCATAGCGGTCTGCTTTCGCATACTCGGCAAGAAATTCTTTTTCAAGTCGGTAAAGAGCATGATAATCTCCGCCCTGTTTATGGATCTCATCTTCCCACTGTTTCCGGTATACAGCGGCGATCCGTTGCTCGCCTCGCTTTTCGCGGGCGCGCTGTCCGGGGCAGGGCTTGCGCTGATATATATGCGCAACTCATCGACAGGGGGAACCGACTTCATCATAATGAGCCTTAAAAAGAAGCTTCCACATATGTCGATAGGAACCATATCCTTCGTCGTCGACGGGGCGGTTATCGTCGCCGGCGGCTTCGTGTTCGGCAACATAAATGCGGTCTTATACGGCGTTTTGATGACAATCGTCAGCACGACGGTCATAGATAAACTCATGTACGGCTCGGGTTCGCAAAGGATGTTGCTTGTAATCAGCGATAAAAGCGAGGAGATAGCCGACAGGATCAGCGAGGACACCGAGCGCGGCGCGACGCTGATGCGCGCTACGGGAGCTTATACCGGAAAGGAGCGCATGATTATGCTCTGCGTCTGTTCCAAAACGGAGGTGTTTAAGGCGCGTTCGGCGGCGCATAAAATTGATCCGGACGCAATGGTCATGATTTGCACCGTGGACGAGGCGTATGGCCTGGGGTTCAACCGCCCCGAACCGAGCTAACCGCGCCGCCCGCCCCGCGCCAACCGGAAAACAAACGCACGAGCCCCTAAAAGCTCAGAAAATATAAAATCATTGAAGTTTCATTAATATTGTATTATAATACAAATTAATGGGGCATTTGTTAGTTTTATTCAAATTCTTGTCCGTGATGATTTGGGGGAGGGCGCATGAAACTGTCGGCTGGCACGCGATTCTTATGGGCTAAAAAAGGAAAGGATGATGATTTGCTATGGCTTCCACTGATAACGCATCTGGAGGATTCGGCGGCTTTAGCGGGGTTGATTTGGGACAACTGGCTTTCGAGAGGGGCTAAGCTTCAACTTGCCACAGGGGCTAACTGCGATGAAGCAACGGTCAGAAAGCTCATGATGTTTGTCGCGGCAGCTCATGATATCGGAAAGGCGACTCCGGTGTTTCAAGCGAAGACCTCCATGTACTCAATGAGCATTATCGACCGTGAACTGGAAGAGCGCATAGCCGCAGTCATTCCGATAAAGCGCTATAATGAATTTATATCGCCAACTTCCACACCTCACGCTTTTGCATCGCAGGTCATTCTGGAGAAGTATGGTTTCCCACGAGGCGTTGCGGTTGTGGCGGGAGCGCATCACGGCAAGCCTCCAACGGCCAACGAT
Source organism: Clostridia bacterium (assembly GCA_030527115.1). Classification (GTDB taxonomy): domain Bacteria; phylum Bacillota; class Clostridia; order Christensenellales; family CAG-138; genus JAQUTY01. The sequence continues at coordinate 10,144 of JAUNBM010000009.1, read as the reverse complement.
TTGATGAATAACGGAATTATAAGCCGCCCTGACAACTTCCACCTTGAGAAGGAGGGCAAAAGCGAGTGGGAAGAGGTTTGGTTGGAACTGATAGACTTTGCCTTAAAGCTTGCGGGTTTTGAGCAAATATCGGATATTCCCATTCCTGATATGCCGGCGCAGGTTCTGTTAACCGGATTGCTGATAATGATTGATTGGATTGCCAGCAACGAAGCTTATTTCCCCTATATCGACTTTTACGCAGATATTCAAACCGGCATAGGACGGGTGCGAGCCCAGAAAGCCTTTGAACGGATCGACTTTTTAAAAACAGCGCAAATCCCAGGCGAGGAGTGGAGCAGGCCGGGTTTCTTTTCGGAGCGTTTCGGCTTTGAACCCCGGCCGCTTCAGGTTGCGGCGGTGCAAAGAGCCGCTCTTATAGATAAGCCCGGCTTGTTCATCATTGAGGGCTCCATGGGGATCGGCAAGACTGAAGCGGCGCTGGCGGTCGCCGAGGTTTTCTGCAACAAGGCCGGGCGTAGCGGGGTGTATTTTGCCTTACCGACTCAAGCGACCTCCGACGGGATTTTTCCGAGGATTTTGGACTGGCTCCAAACATTACGCGGGATGCATTCGGTCAACCTGGTTCACGCCAAAGCGCAGTTCAATGAGCGCAATAGAGCGCTGACCCGGCTCGAGGGAGCAAGGAGCGTGTTTGAGGAGGATAACGAAGCGGGCGTTCCGGCGGTCGCCGCCTGGTTTGAAGGACAAAAGAAGTCCTTGCTTGCGGATTTTGCAGTTGGCACCATTGACAGATTGCTCCAAGCCGCCCTAAAGCAAAAGCATGTCATGCTCCGTCACCTCGGGCTTGCAAACAAGGTTGTAATCGTTGACGAGTGCCATGCGTATGACGCATACATGAGCGAGTACCTTGAGCAGGCGTTGCGCTGGCTCGGAGCTTACGGAGTGCCGGTTATACTGCTCTCTGCAACGTTGCCTGCGGACAAGGCGCGCGCCCTGACAGCCGCCTACCTGGGACGGAATGCCGGATTGGATGGGATTCGAGATCAAGTCTGCTCCTCGGCCTACCCCCGAATGACCTATACGGACGGGGATTCTGTTCAGCGGGTTGGAGTTGACAGAGGGAGCGAATCCAAAGTTGTGCATATCGAGCGACTTGCAGATCGAGAGCTGATTCCCACCCTGGCAAACCTGCTAAAAGACGGAGGCTGTGCCGGGGTTATAGTCAACTCTGTCAAACGCGCTCAAACGCTGGCGGTAATGCTTCGGGAACGCTTTGGAGAAGATGCCGTTCGATTGTTGCATTCGCGCTTTACTGCAACCGATAGATTGCGCAGGGAAAACGAGCTTTTAAGCGAGCTTGGAAAGCCGCAAAAATCGACCCGCCCTCAGCTCAGGATAGTTGTTGGAACTCAGGTGCTGGAGCAGTCGCTCGATATAGACTTCGACCTTATGTTCACCGACCTCTGTCCAATGGACTTATTGCTTCAAAGAATCGGACGGTTGCACAGGCACGAGCGAATCCGGCCAAGCGGCCTTTCGGAAGCTCGTTGCTTTGTTATGGGAGCGGAGGAGAAGCTGGATCCCGCCTCAAGCTATATATACGGGGAATATCTTTTAATGCGCACGCGGCTGTTGCTTCCCCAAAACATTTGCCTGCCGGACGACATATCCCCGCTGGTTGAAGCGGTATATGGGGGTGATAGAGCCATATTGCCCGACACTTTGAATGCGGCCGATTACGATGAGGCAGAACAGGAGTGGAATGCGCATCTGACTATGCAGAGCCAAAAGGCAAAAACCTTCATGCTAAAGAAACCTTCTACGAGCAGGCGTTCCAATCTGGTGGACTGGCTCAACGTGGAAATCCCGGTTTCCGAAGCTGCAGGCGAGGCGGCGGTTCGCGATTCCAAGGGGAGCGTGGAGGTTATAGCGGTTCGGCAGGGAGGGGACGGTTGCTTTTATCCGTTATCCGGCGGCGAAGCTCTGCCGCTGTCGACGCCTGATGGGAAGACGGCTATGCTTATCGCCCGCGAATGCCTTCGCCTGCCGAACGCGCTCGCCTATGAACGCGGACGGGACAAGCTTGCCGAGTTGATCTATGAACTTGAAACACTAACCCTGTCCCACTTCAAAAGCTGGCTGAATTCACCATGGTTGAAAGAAAGTTTAATACTTCCTTTCGGAATCGACGGCAAAGTCCGTATTATGGGACATTGCTTGTGGTATGATGGATTTGAAGGATTGAAATACATAAAGGAGGAACTGAATGAAGGAACGTAAGTTTAATCTATTGGACGAACCCTGGATCAGGGTTTTGCGACCCGACGGAGGGGTAGACAAAACGTCCATCATCGGGGTGTTTTCCCGCGCCCCGACCGTTGTAAGGCTCTCGGGCGAGTTGCCAACGCAGGACGTGGCAATTCTAAGGTTGCTCGAGGCGATTCTGCACAGCGTGTTTTCGAGATACTCTTTAACCGACGGCACGGCCGCTCCGCTTGAGAGCGCTGATGAGGCGCTGGATCGCTGGCAGGAGGTTTGGGAGCGTGGATGCTTTCCTGTGGAGACGATTGAGCGCTATCTGAGGCGCTATTATGATCGTTTCTGGTTCGTCGATCCCGAATATCCCTTTATGCAGGTATCCGGGCTTGACGCCGGAACCGAGTATGGCGCGGCAAAGCTAAACGGCGAACTGGCTGAAAGCGGCAACAAGATTCGGCTGTTCCCTCAGCGAGCAGGAAAAGCCAAACAGGCGCTTGAGTATGATGAAGCCGCGCGATGGCTTTTCTATCTAAACGGCTTCGACGACACCTCCAGTAAGGCTACGGTGCGCAAAGCAAATATGCCAAGCCCCGGCGCGGGCTGGCTCGGTAAGCTCGGCGTGGTGATAGCGGAAGGAAACAATCTGTTTGAGACTCTGATGCTAAACCTCATCCTTGTAAAAAGCGACGGAGAGGAGCTTTGGGGGGAAGAACGTCCGATTTGGGAAAGGGAAAAAGTCAGCAAAAAAGAGCGCGTTTTGATTGCAATGCCCGATAACCTGTCCGAACTGTATACGATGGCTTCCCGAAGGATTGCCCTAAAGCATGAGAACGACCGCGTTGTGGGGTACCGCTTGATAGGCGGAGACTTTTTTGAAAAAGAGAATGCTCTGGCAGAACAGATGACGCGCTGGAATAACGCCGCCAAACGACCGAACGATCCTCCCCAATACCTGCCAAGGCGGCATGATCCGTCGCGGCAGATGTGGAGGGATTTCTCCTCTCTGATAGCGCAGAAGGAGGGCGGCAAAAGGCCGGGGGTTGTGGACTGGCTCGCAAGGCTGTTCAGTGAAAATGTGATTTCAAGATCCAGCGTTCGCCTCCGGACGATTACAGCCAAATATGCGGATAAGGACTTCTTCATCGACGACGTGGCTTACGACTCGCTGACCTTGAGTACAGCGCTGTTCACGGAGGAAGGCGAAAGCTGGATCTCGATGGTGTTGGACGTCCTTGAAGATACCGAGCTTCTCGTAAATCAGCTCGCCTATCTTGCCCAATGCGTAGCAAAGGCCGCAGGCGATGATTCCGGGCGCGCAGATTACAATTCTGCACGGAATGACGCTTACTTCAATCTGGATCTCCCCTTTAGAGCCTGGCTGGAACAGCTAAATATTTCGAGCGGGTCGCAAAACGAAGCCGCAAAGGAGTGGTGGGACAGAGCCAAGAGCATAGTTCGAGCCATGGGAAGGGAGCTGTTTGCGAACGCCGGAACGCCAGCTCTTATTGGGAAAACGCTAATCGAGAACAAAAAGCAGGTTAGATACTGTGCGCCCGAGGCGTACAACAGATTCTTATATCGAACAGCCACAAGAGACACATTAAAACAAGGAGGAAAGAAGAATGGCGGATGAGTTGCGTATGGTTCGCAACTTCGTTGGAGGACGTATAGCTGAGCTGCTCAATTCCGGTAGCGAGTCGGCTACGCGGGCGGCGCTTGCCAACCTTCGACGAGGCATAGGAAGGGAACCGGGCAGTATTCCGGAACTCTGGGGACTGACGCTTGAGGGGATGCCGGCGGAATTGTACAGCCAGAACGGCGTTCCAACAAGGGGTGAGTGGGCGGTTTATATCGCGCTCACGATGTTTGCTCTGCACCAGCAGGGGAAGGACTTAAAGCGAAGTCCGATGAACTGTAAGGATATCTCCCTGGGCAGGGCGGTGAGAAAACTGGTCGAAGGAGACGATGAGAAGCGAGTTAAACGCCGCTTCGATAAGGTGGTTACGGCGGACTCTCCGCAGGAGCTTTCCCACCATTTAAGGGGACTGGTTCAGCTTTTCAAAAGCAAGGATATCCCCTTGGATTACGCTCAGCTTTCGGCGGATCTGTTTCTTTTTCAGTTTGAAAGCCCCAGAGACACGGTTCGTCTGCGTTGGGCTCAAGATTTTTACCGCTATGTCGGGGATGAGCAAAAAGAAGGACAAAACGATTGATAGAAAAGAAAGGAAAGAAAAAAATGAACAAATTATTTATTGATATCCATGTACTCCAAAATGTTCCTCCATCCTGTATTAATAGGGACGATACCGGAAGCCCCAAGACGGCAGTATTCGGCGGAGTTACCCGAGCCCGCGTTTCATCTCAATGCTGGAAGCGTGCAGTGCGCCTGTCGTTTATGGAGTCGTTCCCCAGGGAAAAGCTGGGCTTTCGCACAAAAAAGATAGTCAAGTTGCTGTCTCAGGCGATTATGGAGCTGGATTCATCCCTATCCGAGGAACAGGCGGAGAAAAAGGCTGAAAATGTGCTGAACGCCGTCGAATTGAAGGGCAAGAAAGCCAAAGCTAGCACTGACGCACTCTTCTTTATAAGCGCCGCTCAGATAAGCGCTCTTGCCGAACTGGCCATTGAGAACGCAAAGGAGGCTTCCGCAAAGGAGTTGAAGCAAAGAACTGCGGAAGCGCTCCGGAAGCAACCCGGGGTGGATATCGCGCTGTTCGGGCGCATGGTTGCAAGCAATCCCTCGCTTAACACCGACGCCTGCGCACAGGTCGCTCACGCGCTCTCAACGCACAAGGTCAGCAACGAATATGACTACTTCACTGCCGTGGACGACTGCGCTCCTGAGGACAACGCGGGCGCGGCTCACCTGGACACGGTGGAATACAATTCCTCTACGCTGTATCGTTATGCGACCGTTGCCGTCCATGAGCTGAACAAGCATCTCGGCGATGAAACTGCGCATATGGTTGGGAGCTTTGTGAGGGCCTTTGTCCGGTCTATGCCGACCGGCAAGCAGAATACTTTTGCCAACCAAACCCTTCCTTTTGCGGTAATGCTTTGCCTTAGAAGCGATCAGCCAATAAACTTAGTCGGGGCTTTTGAAAAGCCCATAACATCCAGAGACAACGGCTATTCCGAGGAATCCGCTTTAAAGCTCGTGGAATATGCTAAGGATGTTTGGGACGATTTTGCGGCCCAGCCGGACTTGGTTTTGGTCACGGGTAAAGCGCTTTCAAGGATTGCCGAACCTCAGCCCTTTGATTCCATGCTGGACAAGCTGGAGACCGAGATCGACAATCGCTTCGCATCCGGAGAAGCAAAATGAGTACTTTGCTTTTAAGGCTTGCCGCTCCATTGCAATCGTGGGGCGGGGAGTGCAAATTCAATACGCGCCGTACTGAACGGATTCCCACAAAGAGCGGGGTTATCGGGCTTGTTGCAAGCGCGCTGGGAAGAAGGAGAGACGAATCTATAGCTGATCTGGCATCCCTGCGCTTTGGCGCTCGCATCGACAAGGCGGGAACTCTGCTTCGCGATTATCATATCGCACAGATTGCGAACCCCCCCTGTGTGACCAATCGCTATTACCTTGCCGACGCGCTCTTTCTTGCGGGGCTTGAGGGGGATTGCGAACTACTGAGGACTGTCGATGCGGCGCTTGCATCGCCGGCCTTTCCGTTATACCTCGGCAGGCGCTCATGCCCGCCGGTGGGAAGGCTCTCTCTTGGAATTCGTGACGCCGGATTAGAGGACGCGCTGAGGCTGGAGCCCTGCCTTGACAACGGCTCGAAGGAATCGAGGCTTCGGATTGTCGTCGAAGCTCAGGACAACTATTCCGGCTACTTTGTGAGGGACGTTCCGCTATCGTTCAATCAAGAGCATCGACAGTTTGGCTTCCGGAGAGTCGTGGAGTACACCGTTGAGAATGCCGCAATAAAGGCGCAAGACTTGGAAGCGTTGCATGAAGCACAAACTGAACACGACCCCATGGCGGAATTGGAGGTGTAGTATGTATCTTTCCAGCATAAGACTTGACGAAAAGCGGCGCAAAACGCTCGATGCACTCAATAATCCCGGGATAGTTCATGGACTTGTTGAGCGGTGCTTTTGTCAGGAGGAGGAACGAGCGCGACGGTTGTGGCGCATAGATAGATTCGGAGAAACCTACCGGCTGTTGCTGTTAAGCGAAACTATTCCTGATCTTTCTCCGATAGCAAGTCAACTCGGTTTTGAAAACGACGTTGGGGAAACTAAGGACTATACGGGCCTGCTGAATAGAATTGAAGCGGGGCAGACATGGCGGTTCCGGATTCGCGCTAACCCGGTTCAAAGCGAAAAAGCTCCGGGGAAAACCAGAGGAAGGATTCGCGCTCATGTAACCGTCGAACAGCAAAAGCGATGGCTGATGAAATGCTCAGAGAGGTTCGGGTTCGCATTGGAATACGATCAGTTCGACGTGGTTCACACTAAATGGGAGCGGTTTAAAAAGCGGATTGATGATCGCAGATATGTTGTTTTCCGAACCGTAACCTTTGAGGGAAGCCTTCGCGTTACTGATGGTGAGCTGTTCTGCAATGCACTTGAGGGCGGCATCGGACGGGAAAAGGGCTTCGGTTGCGGACTGCTGACCATAATGCGGACTTAAAGGACAAGCTCATGGCAGAACTTCCCGGAATGGATAAAGCGCGGTTGCAGTCGCTAGTTACAATTAGGGACAGGCTTTCCTTCCTGTATCTGGAGCGTTGCGTAATCAACCGAGATGAAGGCGCAATCACCGTTATCGACGAGCGAGGGGTCGTTCATGTTCCGGCCTCCGCGCTAGGGGTATTGATGCTCGGGCCAGGTACCCGGCTCACTCACCGCGCGGTCGAGCTTATCGGCGAGTCGGGGGCAACCATAGTCTGGGTAGGCGAACAGGGCGTTCGATATTATGCGCACGGCCGTACTCTCTCCGAATCCTCCGGCTTACTCAAGCGGCAGGCGGAGCTGGTCTCCAATACGCGCTCACGCATTAGCGTGGCGAGGATGATGTATCAGCTTCGCTTCCCTAACGAGAATGTCTCGCAACTAACGATGCAGCAGCTTCGCGGAAGGGAAGGCGCGCGGGTGAGAGGAATATACCGTCGCTGCTCGAAGGAATACGGTGTACGATGGGGAGGAAGGGAATATGACCCTGATAATTTTGATGCTTCCAACGTCGTAAATAAGGCCTTGTCCGCCGCGCACGCCTGCTTATATGGGATTGCGCATAGCGTCATCGTTGCCCTGGGCTGTTCTCCCGGGCTCGGATTCATTCATGACGGACACGCGAGATCCTTCGTCTATGATATAGCTGATCTTTATAAGGCGGAGCTTACCATTCCGATAGCCTTCAGAATAGCTGCCATGGAGCCTGCGGATATTGGCGGAGAAACCCGACGAGCCGTGCGAGACGCGCTCGCCGATGGACATATTCTTGAGCGCATGGTGCGGGATATCCAAAAGCTTTTGCAGGATGATGCGGAGGAGACGGTAACGATTGAGGCGCAAACGCTTAGGCTTTGGGACGATAAGAACGGCTGGGTCAAAAATGCAGTAGCCTATGGCAAGGACATGGACGAACCGGATGATGAAAATGAAACAGGATATGGGCGGATGATAGCTGAGGAGAAGTTAGAATGATTGTGCTTAGCCTAACGAATTGCCCACAGGCGCTTAGAGGAGATTTGACGCGGTGGCTTCTTGAGATTAGCACCGGCGTGTATGTGGGAAACATAAGCTCCCGAGTGCGGGATGAGCTGTGGAGACGAATAACTGCAAATGTAAAATCGGGACGAGTTGTTATGGTGTTCAGTGCAAAGAACGAACAGCGCATGGACTTCCGAGTCCACAACTCGTCATGGGAACCAATAGATTTCGATGGTCTTAAACTCATGCTTCGGCCAAGCGAAAAGCGTCTTCAGTCAAAACGTGAACAGCAGGAGCTAAATGCCGGCGCGCCCAAGCATGGGTATAGCAAAGCGTCCAAGATGCTTGCGGCCAAGCGATACGGAGGGAGAGGATAGGAAGTGGCACAAATGGTTTAAGTTAGTATGCACTTCCATCGACGTCTCTAAGCAAGAGCGTTTTTGAGGCGAAGAAAAAAGCTCCTTGACAACTGAATAACGAAGAATGAACTGAGAGGATGTTGATATCGGCTTTCGCATTCCATTTGGATGCATTGCATTTATAAACTCATTGAAAAATGAAAAAAGCTGTGATAGAATACCAGTAAATAAAGGAAAAAACAAGTCTATTCCCCGCACGCGCGGGGGTGATCCCTCGGCGTCTCTCGGTCTAAAGTCATAATCGGGCTATTCCCCGCACGCGCGGGGGTGATCCCCTTTTTCTCATTATCAAGCTGCGCCC